>CANKNP010000202.1 GCA_947483545.1 Deltaproteobacteria bacterium
CCCGAGGCCCGAGCCGATCGGCGCCGCGAGGGGCATGACCGCTGCGCACCCGATGTCGGCCAGCCGCTTGCAAAGCACCGGATCGTCACTGACATAGGGCAGCACGACGAAGCCGTCGCGCACCAGCTCCCGCGCGGCCTCCAACGTGCCCTCCGCACAGGGGAACAGCGTGTCCGGGTCGCCGATCACCTCGAGCTTGAGCCAGTTCGTACCGAGCAGTTCACGCGCGAGCCGGGCGGTCAACACGGCATCCTCGGCGGTGTAGCAGCCCGCAGTGTTGGGCAGGACGTGGATCTTCGAGCGGTCGATGTACTCGAGGATGTTCTCGCCCCTCGGCGCGCGGAGGTCCACCCGGCGGATCGCCAGGGTGACCATCTCGGTCCCGCCGGCCTCGTGGCACGCCCGCATGGTCGCGAAGTCGGGGTACTTGCCGGTGCCCAGGATGAGCCGGGAGGTGAACGTGCGGTCGGCGATGGTCAGCATGGCGGAGGGGGGTATCAAGGCGCCGGGCTGACCGCCGTCACTCCACACGCATGCTGATGTCCGCCCAGCGCGCCTGGTGGATCAACCCGCCCATGCTCACGGCGTCGAGCGCGAGGCCACGGGCCTTCAGCAACGCCTGGAGTCCGGCGATGCGCGGACCCGTCATGTTCCCGCTCGCCTCCAACCACGCGGGGCGCGACGACTGGCGGTTCAGGGTGATGGCTTCGGCGAGGGTGTGGTCGTCCATGTTGTCCAGCAGGATCGCATCTGCACCCGCGGCGAGCGCTTCGCGTAGCTCCTCCAACGACTCCACCTCACACTCGATGCGAAGCAGGTGATGGGCTGCCGATCGCGCGGAAACGACCGCGGCGGTCACGCCCCCCGCGGCGACCACATGATTGTCCTTGATGAGCACGCCATCGTAGAGCGCACCGCGATGATTGTGCGCGCCGCCACAGCGGACGGCATGTTTTTCAAGCGCACGGTGAAGCGGCGTGGTCTTTCGCGTGTCCAACACACGCAGGCCGGCCGACGTGGCGACAACACTCGCGGTGTGGGTGGCGATCCCGGAGAGCCGCATCAGAAAGTTGAGCGCCACGCGTTCCCCGGTGATCAACGCCCGGAGATCCCCCGTCGCACGGCCAATCGTCACGCCGGGACCGACCCGCGCGCCATCGGGTTCGACGACCTCCCAAACCGCGCCGAGCTGGCGAAAAACTTCGGCCGCCGGCTCGTGCCCACAGACCAGGAGATCCTGCTTGGCATAGATCCGCGCGCGCCCCACACGACCGGCGGGCACCGTCGATTCAGTGGTGACATCGCCCGGGCCGATGTCCTCTTCGAGGGACAACCGGACAAGATCGGTGAGCGTCATGTCACTCCCATTCAATCGTCCCGGGCGGCTTGGAGGAGAGGTCGTAGACCACCCGATTGATGCCTCGGACCTCATTGATGATCCGCGACGACATACGCGTGAGCAGATCCATCGGGAGATTGGCGACGCTCGCAGTCATGCCGTCCTGGCTGTGGACCGCGCGGATGGCGCACGCTTCTTCGTAGGTGCGATTGTCGCCCATGACGCCGACGGATCGCACGGGGAGCAGCACCGCGAAGCTCTGCCAGATGTCGCGGTAGAGGCCTGCGGCCCGGATCTCCTCGTCTACGATGGCGTCGGCCCGGCGCAAGACGTCCAAGCGAACGGCGGTGATCGGCCCAAGACAACGGACCGCGAGCCCAGGGCCCGGGAAGGGTTGGCGCCAAACGCGGGCGTCCGACAATCCAAGGGTTTTTCCAAGGACCCGGACCTCATCCTTGAACAATTCGCGCAGGGGCTCAATCAACGAGAGCTTCATGTCGGGCGGCAATCCACCGACGTTGTGGTGGCTCTTGATCGTGGCAGAGGGGCCTTTGAAGCTCACGGACTCGATGACGTCGGGGTACAACGTGCCCTGGGCGAGCCAGCGGGCGTTCTCAAATCGGCGGGACTCCTCCTCGAACACCCGGATGAACTGTTCGCCGATGATCTTGCGCTTTTTCTCCGGGTCCGTGACGCCCTCAAGGGGTGTGAGAAAACGATCACTGGCCTCGACGACGGTCAGATCGTAATCGGAGAATTCCTCGCGGACGGCGTCGCGCTCGCCGGTGCGGAGGAGCCCGTTGTCCACAAAGATGCAGTGCAGGCGCTTGCCGATGGCGCGGTGGAGGATCGCGGCCGCAACAGAGCTATCGACGCCTCCAGACAGGGCGCAGATGACCTCGCCTGTCTCGCCCACCTGTGCGCGGATCCGATCCACCTGCTCGTCCACGAATCCGCCCATGCTCCAATCCGGCTTGCAATGACAAATGCCGAACAGAAAGTTTCTCAACAACTGAACGCCATCCCGGGTGTGGGTGACCTCGGGGTGGAACTGAATTCCCCATTGGCGCAGGTCGGGGTTCGCGATGGCGGCGATGGGGCAACCCGGGCTTTTTGCGATGGCCGTGAAGCCCGCGGGGGTGGTGGCGACGGCATCCCCGTGGCTCATCCAAACCGGAGAGCGCAATGGAAGGCCGTCGAGCAGCACATCGTCGTCGATCTTCTCCAGCTCCGCGTGCCCATACTCCCGGTGGGCACCACCGCGGACGGCGCCCCCGTTGTGTTGGGTCAGGAGCTGCATGCCGTAACAGACGCCCAGCACCGGCACGCCCTGGGCCAACCAGGCCGGATCAAAGGGTGGAGCGTCCTCGTCATACACGCTCGACGGGCCGCCGGAGAGCACGATGCCCTTGAGCGCCGGGACATCGGGACCCACGGGCGGCGCGAGGCGTGTACACGGGTGGATCTCACAGTAGACCCCCTGCTCCCGGATGCGCCGGGCGATGAGCTGGGTGTACTGGGAGCCGAAGTCGAGGATCAGGATCTGGTCGTGCATGCCCTACTTCTTGAGGAGCGTGCGGGAGAATCGGCCGCCCGTGTAGGCGTCAAGCTGGGCGGTCAGCTCCTGCAGGCGCAGCTCGTTCTTCAGTTGGGTCTTGACATCACCCGGGTTCATCAGCATGTCCACTTGGAGCCGACGGCGGTCGAAGTAAAGGCGGGTGGCCTCGTCCAGCACCTTGTCGCGGAGCTTGACGATATCTTGGGTCTCGCTGATGACGCGGATGCGCTCGCTGGACATGACCAACTCGTTCAGCGACCATTTCGCCTTCGCGGTGATGCCATTGTTGCGGTCGATGCCGCTGCCGGTGAGCGTGGAGCTCGTGGGGTCGGATCCGTCGAGGTAGTCGAAGTCCTGGTCGTAGCCGTCATCAAAGTCATACTGGAACTGCAGTTCGGGGAGGAGCGCCGCAGACTTGGACGCCGCGAGCCAGCTCTCCACGTACCGGTTGTCGGTCTTGGAGTACTCCAACACCATGTTTTGCAGGTCGGAGACGGAAGGCTCGCTCTTGAAATTCGCGAGCACCTCCTCCGCAGAGCGGAACTCTGCGGCTTCAACCGGGGAGAGGACCCCGAGGGCCAGGAAGAGCAGGAGAGAGCGGATCATGGAGACTCCGGTTGCCAGGTAGTGAAACGGCCATTGGTCCAGGCATCGAGCCGAGCGTCGAGCTCCTGGACCGCGAGGGTTTGCATGACGCGATCGCGCAACGGCGCGTCGCTGGGGGAGGCCTGCTCAGCGACCAGGCGACGGCGGGTCATCCACGCCTCGCTGATCTGCTGGGCGGCGGACACGCGGTAATTGGCGAGCGCCTGCGCGACGTTCGCCGCGGCGGAGACGACATTCCCGGCGTCGTAGACCTGGCCGTTGATGACCGTGAGATCACCGTCATCGACCATCTGCTGCACATCGAATTCGTCGGCCTCGTAATTGTAGTAGACCGTCTCGTCGCAATTGCCCCAGCACAGCTTGGCGGTCACGCCCAGATCGGAGTTGCGATCACCCGCTTGGCTGCCGACGCTGAAATCCGCAGATTTGCTGCCATCCCAATCGTAGTCGAACTGCACCTGGAGCTCTGGGACCAGCGGAACGAACGCGCTCCGGCGTGCGAGGGAGAGCAAATCCCCGGTCATGCCGGGGCGGCTCAGCGCGGAGCCCACCGTCGCGGACAAGGACATCGTCGGAGCGATCGGCGTCTCCATGTCCGACAACCGCTCGGGCTTGACCATGCGCCAGATGCCCGCGGCCGTCGCAATCACGGGCTCGACGCCTGCAAAATCGAGGGAGCGCACGTCCGGATCGGAGAGCAAGCGCGAGGCCGGGGTCCATTTTACGCCGGAATCCAATGACTCCCAGACGCCGTCGGCGCTGATGGCAAGGAGATGGCCAGCTTCCTCCAGGTGAACCATACGACGCAGGCCACGGAGGGGCTGGTTCGCAAATTGCAAGAACGTGGCGCCGCCATCGTCTGTGCGGAAAAGACCGCGCTCCGCTGCGACCCAATACCCGTCGGGGTAATCGGGATCCGGGAGGACCGAGACCAAGGGGCCATCTGGGGCGGCAAGGATCCGGCGCCACTGAAGCGCGTCGGCCGAGGCGAAGAGCCCGTTGTCGGTCGCCGCGTACAAGAGGTCGCCGAATTCGGTCAGCTCCCGGATCCGTCGCCCCTGGAGCGCAGAATCGACGTCGATCCAGGACAGTCCGCCGTCCAACGAGGCGCGCACGCCATCTTCACCGCCGGCGACGAGCGCAGGTCCGACCCGGGCAAAGGCTGTGGCCCCGCCATCCGCGTCCACCCGAGCCCAGGTCTCGCCGCCGTCGCCCGAACGCCAGACCTCCCCGTGCCGACCCAGCAGCGCGACGCCGGAACCGGCGAGGTCAAACCACACGGTGGGCGGGAGCTGCACGTCGCCATCGCCCTTCGCGAGCATGTCTGCGGCGGTCTCGTTGGCGCGTTCGATGGCAGCGGTGCTCTCGCCACCGTCCGGCTCGGTCCCATCCTCGGGGGACTCGACCCCGGAGAACGCATCCGACGCCAGCATTTCGGCCTCAAGGAGCAGTTGCTCGTCGCTGACCGTCGCATCCTCCACGCCGGGCAAGACCACCATCCACCGGGAGCCGCCGTCGTCGGTGAGGAACACGGTGCCCAAGGAATCGGTCGCCAGCCAGCGGGCGGGGGAGTCGGGGCTGACGCGCAGGCTGACCATCTGGGCTCGGGCGGAGGGTTGGGCGACCTCCTCCCAGACGCGGGAGAGGTGTAGGGGGGGCTCCGGGAGGCGCTCGACCGTGGGGAGCGCATCGACGGATGGATCCGTGGGGAGCTGGTCGGACAGAGGATCGGTGGTGCCTTTGAACGACGTGGGGTCATCGCCCGCGTGGGCGGGGGCGGCTGCGAACCACACGGCGAGGGGGAAGAGGGACACGCGGGCGGGGCTTATCATGGATGGGGCGGGGGAGTGGCGTCGGGGGCGCGAGCCTGGGGTTGGCCGCGCGTACGGACCCTGCGATGCAGCGTGTTGCGAGCGCCAATGTAGGTGCGCCCGTCGTGGCTACGGCACCGCCTCCGGAACGAAGCTCCGCCCAACCGTCAACACCCACGCCACTGTCAAAACCACCGTCACGGGCACGGTCAGCCACAGGGCTTGCGTCGCCCCAAGCCCCGGACGACGCCGGAGCGCAAACCAAGCCGCGTAGCCCAGCGCCGGGGTGAGCAGCACGTTCGCGGCCAATAACATCACGGCTTGCTGGCGGCTCAACGACACCGGCTCGACGTTGGCCTGCCCCGCGAGGATGCCACGTGCAGCATCGATACGCGCCCGGCTGGGACGGAACGGCTCGCCCGACCGAATCCGCCGTTGGACCTCGGACAACTCTGGCTCGGTCAACACCCTCGTCGATGCGATGATGCTGACGGCGCGCTGATCGCCGGTGGGGGACAACCCGCAAGCAGCGCATCGGGACAGTGGGAGCTCTTTCTCAGCGCCACAGTCGTAGCAGATCGCGGTCATGGGGCGGCTTGGAGCCCGAGGACTGGGGTCCAACTCGGGCCGTGGGACGCCGCTGCAGATCGGGGGGGCGTCTTCGCGGACGGATGAGGGCCCAGGACGGTCCGGAAGGAGAAGGGGAGGACGGGGGTTGTGCACCGCGGCGACGGGAGGGACCTGGGTTTCGAGATCGCCGGGGAGCCCTCATCCGTCGCCGGGTACGGCGACACCTTCTCCCGGAGGGAGAAGGGGAAGATGGTGCTCATCCCAGCGCCGAAACAGCGCGGGCCCCGAGGTCCCCACGGGTCGCGGCCCAGGCGGTGAGGGCGTCGCGGACGAGACCGCGGCCGTCTTTGCCGTAGGCGCGCAGGCTGGCGTCGATCCAGGGTTGAAGGTCTGGGCTGTCGAGCCGCTCGACGAGACCGGGCACGAACACCTCGGCGAAGTCGCGCTTCTGCTCGATGGCGACCAAATCGGAGACCAGGAGCGCCCAATCCGGAAGTTGGATGTCCACACGCGCCAGCATCACCTGGGTGAACGCCCTGGCCAGCGCCTTCGCGGCGGTGGTCACCCGCGGGACGCCCACGGCCAGGGGTTCGCCCGGCTCACCGCAGAACTCCACATAGATCTTGTTCTTCGGCTCGGTGCCCGACGGTCGGAGCAGGATGCGCGCCCGCTCCCCGAACTGAAACACCAGGACGTCCCGGCTCGCGGCGTCCGTCCCGCTCTTGATCGGGCCCAGCGGCCCTGCCGGATCGGCACGGTCCGCGAACGAGGTGACCGCGAGGCCGCCGATCTCGGTCGGTGGGTTCGACCGGATGCTGGCTTGGATCTTGTCGATGGTCGCCTTGCCCGCAGCACCCCGCATGACCGTCGAGACGAGCTCGTTCTGCACGTAGCCCTCGCGCTCCCAGATGGCTTGGAGCGCCTGGGTCAACGTCCGGGGCGTGCCGCCGCTGAACGCGCCCAGCGACTCGTCCAGGGCCATCTCGGCGAGGAGTCGAGCGGCGCCGGCGGCGTCCTTGTCGCGCATGGCGGTGGTCACGAGCACACCGTGAGACTCCTCGACGCCGAGCGAAAAGTCCGCGGTCATACCGGACAGTCCTGCGAATCGCCCGGTGGACTCCAGGTGGTGGATACCGTCGCCGATGTACTTGAAGCCGACCATCAGGTGGTTGATCGTCCGGTAGCCCCAGCGCTCGGCGACCCGACGGACCAGATCGGTGGTCACCTCCGTCTTCATCACGATCCGGTGGCCATTGCCCGGCTGATTCCGACCGATATGCTCGGCGACGAGCACGGCGATCTCGTTGCCGCTGAAGAAGCGAAACGGGCCGCCTTGAACCTCGCGTGCCCAAAGACCGATGCGGTCGGCGTCCGGGTCGCACGCCATGACCAGGTCGGCGTTCAACTCGCCAGCCAGCGCGACCGCCGCGCCCATGCTCGCGCGCACCTCAGGGTTCGGGGCGCGAAAGGGCACGTTCGGAAACGCGCCGTCATGGCTCGCCTGCGTGGGCTCAAGCGTCACCTGATACCCCGCCCGGCGGAGCACCTCGACCACGGTTGTATCACCGGTGCCATGCAGTGCTGTGAACACCACGTGGATGTATCGCCGTGTATCACTGGATGCAGCGCTGTACACCGGGAGTTGATTCACTTCGATATACGCCTGATGTATCGATGTATCATAGACGTGTATCATCGGGCCGGCGTCGCCGAACGGCACGGACAGCACGTCTCCGACACGGTCCACCTCCTGGGCCATCGTCTCATCGTGGGGTGGGACCTCCTGGCCGCCGAGGGCGTTGTAGAACTTGCCGCCGTTGTCGTCCGGCGGGTTGTGGGAGGCAGAGATGTTGAGGCCCCCGTCGGCGGACAGGTAGCGGATGGCGAACGAGAGCTCGGGGGTGCTCACGAACGTGTCGCTGGTCCGCGGCAGGATGGTGGTGTGGACCCCGTTGGCTGCGTAGACACCGCACGCCAGCTCCGCAAAGTCCCTGCTGGACAGGCCCAAGCAGGGGTTCGCCGCTCCGGAGGCGTGCTGCACGGCGGTGTAGACGCCCCCGGCATCCTGGTAGGTGCGGACGTCGTAGGCAAGGACGATGTGCAAGGGACGAAGGGTCAAGTTGCGGCTGGTGTCGGCGGCCCGGACGCGGGCGCGGAGCCAGGTGGCGTGGCCCTGCACGCTGGCGCCCAACGTCCAGGGGTTGTACCGGTTGGGTCCGATCCCAACGGGGCCGCGGCGCCCGCCGGTGCCGAAGGGCAGGACCTGGTAAAAGCTGTCGAGCAGGAGATCCCAACGTCCGGCGGCGATGATCGCCTGGATCATCGGCTGGTAGGGGCCAAAGGCCGGCTCGGTGAGCCATCTGCGAAGGTGGCGGAGCGCCTCGGCGCGGGTCTCCTCGCGCACGGCGAGGGTCGAGAATCCGGCGCGGGCAAGGTCGATCAGGGCGTCGATGTCGGTCATGCGGCAGAGTCTATCGCTGCGGCGGGCCAGTCCGGGCGCTGGGCAAACAGCGACCGTCGAGCCGGGAGCGAGGTTCGCCGAGCGCGCGGATCGGCGGCGGGGACTACCAGGGCTCGACGACGATCTCCTCTCCGGCATCCAGCACCGCCAACAGCTCGGCCACGATCTCCGCGATCCCCTGGGGAGGCGAGGCGCCCGGCAGGCCGAGCACCTCGCGAAGGCTCGCCACTTCGGACGCCGTGAGGATCGCCGTCCCAAGCGTGAGCTTCCACGCGAGCACGGCCCGCGCGAGGGGGGAGACGGCGGCGCGCTCGGGGCGGGTCAACCGGACCCAGTCCTCGCGCCAGGCTGGGCTGTCCTCGGTGGGGTGGCGTTTGAGCAGGCGGTGACGCCAGCGGGTGAGGTCGGGGGGCGCGGTCCGCTCGTCCAGGCGGCCCGCAGCGCGTAGCCGCTCGGAGATCCAGGCGAGGGTGGTGAGATCGAGGTTTGCGGCACGCTCTGTGCTGCGCCACGTCACTGAGGGAGGGCCGCGTGTCGCCTCCGCGAACGGGTCGGCCGGTCGCCACCCGCGAGGTACGGACACCCCGAAGGTGCGCGCCTTGGTGCCGGCGGGCACGACGTCCTCGATGACCCCGTCCATCGCCTGATCCGCGTAGCGCCTGGCGATTGTCTCGGGCTCCCGGCCGACGTCCGCTGCCGGAAAGCTCTCTTTCCCCTGGCGCAGGGTCCGTCGGGATCCGGCGGGGAGGTCCACCGTGGCGACGTCCCATGCGACTTCAGCGCCGCCGCGAACGAACTCGAACCCGGCTTCGGCGTGGAACATCTGCGTGCAGCCGAGCGTGTGCGCGACGAGGCGAGCCGGGAAGTTCCCCATGCCGTCTCGCACGACGAGCGTGTCGCCGAACACCGTAGCCGCGCGCCCCGTCTCGTCCACCCGGAGGCCGAGCTGGGCGAGTCGGGCGGGGGCGTCGGGGGGAACGCGCTGGAAGGCGTAGACGGAGAAGGTGACCATGTGGCGGGGGCTAACGCCCGAGCGCGGTTCCCTCGGGAGATCGGGAGGGCCTCCCGTTCGTTCACGAAATGACCGATCGGGAGGGCCTCCCTTTCGTTCACGGCGCCGAATTTGCGGCGTTCGCTGATCGTTCCGGGGGGGGACCCGCCGGATGATCAGCG
>CANKNP010000203.1 GCA_947483545.1 Deltaproteobacteria bacterium
GCTTGCTTTCGACGAAAAGCGCCTCCAGACGCTGGAGCGCGCGGGGCGTTCTTGGCTGGGGGCGCTGGGCGCAGTGGTACGTCTGGACGTCTCCGAGTGGCGCGCCGGGTTTCTTCACCGCGCGGGGATCGCCTGGCAGGCTCCCTCGCCGGTTGAGCTCGCCGCCGTGCTGATTGCGCCCGAATGGCAGACCGTCCGGTCCATTTACCTGCATGACAGCTCACCGGACTGGCTCAACGATCTGTGGGGGTCCGCCCCGCTCCATCACCTCGACAGCATCGAGAACATCGCGCTGCGGTTGGTACCTGACATCCGCCACTCGGGGGTCTCGAGAATTCGCATCCAGGTGTGGGATGAAGACGAGGGCCCGCCGGCTGACCTGCTCGACGGCGCCGTGCTGCCGCGCCTTTCGACGCTGGACGTCGTCGATCATACCGGCCGTCTCCCGCTCGCCGCGATCCTGCGCCCGGGCCTGAAAAATACCAGCTTGAGCACGGAGTGGGGCGCGCATCGGCTCGAGTCCGAGGCGGAGCAGTTCCTCGGCAGCGGCCTCGACCAGCTCCGCTTGTGTTGGAGCCGGCAGAACGTGACGGTGACCCTATTCAAGAATCGAAGCGCGCTGGTTCATGCCCACGACACGGGCCCCGCCTGGGCGACCCTGCGCCGCCTGGGCTTTGCGGTCTATGAGTAGAGGGGGCTATGCTCCTTCCATGCGCCTCGCCGTCCTGACCCTCCTGCTCGGTGGTTGCGACTTCTCCGCTTCCACCACGATCATTGGCGACAGCACGCCGTTCGACTCCTCGGATAACGGCGACGACTCGGCGGACAGCTCGGACAGCCCATCCGACTCGGGCGACTCCTTCGGCATCGACGACTCGGTCGCCGATACCGCGTTGCCCTCGGATCGCGACGATGACGGCGATGGCTACACCGAGAACCAGGGCGACTGCCTCGACAGCGACCGCGCCGTCTACCCGGGCGTCGAGGACGGCTGTGATGGCGTGGACTCCGACTGCGACGGCATCGTAGACGATGACGCCTCCGGCGACGGCTACGAGCCCAACGATACGACGCCTTACAACCTTGGCAGTTTGGAGGAGGATCCCGAGGTCTCCCTCGCCGCGTGGCTCAACAATGACGACGACGTAGACCGCTACCAGTTCACCATCGTGGACGACGCCTTGGACTTCTTCACGTTGACCATCGAGGTCTCCGACATCCCGAACGACGCGACCTATCTCGTGAGCTTCAACCGCCTCTCCTCCGACGGGGACGCTGAGATCGGCCTCATCGAAGAGCAATTCGCGAGCGGCACCGCCACGTTCACGTACAGCGACACGTCCGCATACGAGGACGGCGGGGACTACGAGATCGTGGTCGAGAGCATCGCCGGGGCGTCCTGCGCACACGGCTACCTGTTGGCGGTCGCCCAGTGATCCTGCTGGTCGCGCTGCTGGGCTGCGACACTGACGGGGACGGTTGGGCCTGGCCCGATGATTGCGACGATGGCTCCAGCATCGTCCACCCCGGCGCCCAGGAGTTCTGCGGCGGGGGCGACGAGGACTGCGATGGTGTCGATGACGACGGCGCCGTGGGCTTGTACTACCAGGATCAGGACGGCGACGGGCAGGGCGATCCCGCGCGCCCGTTCACCGCCGAGCAATGCACGGCCCCTGAGGGCCTTGCCATCGATGCCCGCGACTGCGACGACCAGAACCCTGCGATCTACGACGGCGCGACAGAGGTTTGCAACGGCGACGACGACGACTGCAACGGCCTCGCCGATGAGGCCGATCCTGGCCTCGATCCAGCGTCGATGACGACCTACTATGGGGACCGGGATGGCGATGGGTACGGTGGAGAGGCGGGCACGGAGAAGTGCGACGCAGGGACGGGGGACGCGCTTTTCCCGACCGATTGCGACGACCGAGAGTTCACGGTTTACCCAGGCGCGCCGGAGATCTGTGAGGATGGGGGGGTGAACGACTGTGATGCGACGGAGACGGACGCGTGTGGGTTTTCGTTGGAGCGCCTTTCGACCGGCGCTTCGGCGGTGTTCAGCGCCCGGGCGGGTGCCGCGTTCGGCGGTTCCCTGCTGCTGGAGGACCTCAACGGCGACGGAGCGGAGGAGCTGGTCGCGGGCTCCGCGGCTTTTGGGGAAGAATCGGGCGGCGTTTTCGTGGTCCTCGGGCCGCTGGATCGATCCCGGTCGCTGCTCGCCGGCACCTTCGGCTCCGCCGGGGACCGCTTCGGGGCGTCGCTCGCGGCCGCGGATTTGGACGGGGACGGGGTTCGGGAGATCATCGTCGGGGCGCCCGGAGTCGCTGCGAGCGCCGGGGCGATCTATGTGTTCGAGGGGGCGTTCGCGGAGCCGGCGGACGCATCGTTCACGGTGCATGGGCAGGTGGGTGTGGGCGCCGGCGAGCGTCTCCTGGCCCCAGGCGACACGAACGGAGACGGCGGCACGGAGCTCGTCGTGCTCGGGCTCGGCACGGACGCCGCTTGGACCGTCTGGCGATCCGAGGGAGTGCCCGGCACGACGCTGGGCGATGGCAAGAGCAGCGATGAGTGGTCTACGACGTTCGGGGATGCCCTGGTGGACGCCGGCGACGTGGACGGCGACGGCTTCAGCGACGTCGCGATCGGCGATCCGAGCCAGAGCCGCGTCTATCTGTGGCGGGGGGATCAGCCGGACGTGGAGGAGGGGTTCGTCGCCGAGCCGAGAGATCTGTGCGGCAAGGCGGCGTTGGGGCTCAACGATGTGGATGGTGACGGCCTCGTAGACCTTGCTGTCGCCTGCGGCGCGACGGATGAGGCCCCGTGGATGGAGCTCCTTTCGTGGGATGGGCACGCGATGGCCCACGTGGGGCAGTTGGTGCTCGACGTTGCCGGCGCGGAAGGCTCGCGGCTCGCGCTGGCAACGCTGGGCGACCTGGACGGCGACGGGGGAACGGACCTTGCGCTGGGCATCGAAGCCGCCGGGAATGGCCTCGTCTGCGTGCTGTCGAGCCCGCTTGCGGTGGAGGCCGAGCGCGGGTGTTCCTTGCGGGGCACACCCGACGCCAGAGCCTTCGGCGCGGCCCTGCTCGCTGGCGATGTGACCGACGATGGGCACACCGACTTGCTCGTCGAGGCGAGGCGCGAAGCCGGCGACACCGCCCAGCTCTTCCTCTTCCCCTACCTCAACCCTTGACACCCCCCCCACCCCGCGCGACGTTCCGTTGATGCTCGAGCTCTTCAAGCGCCTCTGGAGCCTTTGGAACCGCGGCCTCCGTGGGCTGCTGGCCTTGCAGAGCCGCGTCATCATGACGCTGGCCTACTTCATCGGGGTCGGGCCCGTCGCGATTGTCTTCCGGTTGACCGGCCGGCAGCTCTTGGACCGCGGGGATCCCCCCCCCGGAGCGACCACCTTCTGGGTGCCGCGCACGACCGGCGAGGCGACCATGAAGGACGCTTCCAGGCCGTTCTGAATGTGGGTCGCGTGCGCTCAGATGCGCTCCACCACCGACGTGGCGCACAACCTGGACCAGATCGCCCGGCAGGTCCGTCGGGCTGCAGGGATAGGCGCCGTGCTCGTCGCCACCCCCGAGAACAGCACCTTCCTCGGGCCGTCCACCGCCAAGCTCGCGATCGCGGAGCCGTTGGACGGCCCGACGCATCGCGCCCTCGGGGATATCGCCCGCACCGAGCACATCTGGCTGCTCGTCGGCTCGGTCGCCGAGCTGGGCCCGACCGACCGCTGCTACAACACCTCGCTCCTGTTCGACGACCAGGGCGAGCTACGGGCGTTCTACCGCAAGATTCACCTGTTCGACGTGAACATCCCGAACGGTCCCAGCTTCCAGGAGTCGAGCTTCGTCGCGCCCGGGTCCGACCTGGTGGTGGCCGACTCGCCCGCCGGCCGGCTGGGGCTCTCCGTCTGCTTCGACGTCCGGTTCCCCGGCATGTACCGATCCCTCGTTCAGCGAGGCGCCACCGTGCTCACCGTGCCGAGCGCGTTCACCGTCCCGACCGGCAAGGACCACTGGCACCTGCTCCTTCGGGCCCGCGCCGTCGAGACCCAAAGCTACGTGCTGGCCCCCGCCCAGGACGGCCGACACGACACCCAGGGAAACCGCCACTCCTATGGCCACTCGTTGATCGTAGACCCCTGGGGCACCGTGCTCGCGGACGCCGGCGAGGGCAACCCCGAGGGGCTCGCCGTCGCGGACATCGACCTCGGGCTGGTCGAGCGGGTGCGCGCGAACATGCCGCTTCGATCGCCGCTGAGCGAGGGTTGAACCCGTACCGGGTGGCCCTCGGCCGTGCGCGTCGGGCTCAGGGCTTCGACGTCGTGCCGCTGCTCTCCCTGGTTGGCGGTGGCCTCGCCGGCGGGCTTCTGCAAGGGGAGGTCTACGCCTTCGTGCCGGGGCTCGGCTCCCCCGCCGGTGCCTCCGCTGCAGCGTCGTTGATGGGCCGCCTGGGGTTGCTGCTCGGCGCGGGCTTGACGCTTGGGACCTACGATATCGTCGTGCGCGGACCCGACCGCGCGGTCCTGGACCTGCACCCGTTGCTGCCGAAGCCCTGGTACGCGGCCCGCATCACCGAATCGGCGCGGGTCCGGCTCCCTTGGCTCCTCGCCGCGCTCGGCGCGCTCTGGCCGCTCCGCGATCCGCTCGTCATCGCACTCTGCGCGTTTGTGCTCGCCGGGAGTTGGTTCGCCGGCTTGGGTGTCGGAATCGGGGTGAACCTTGCCGCGCCGGGGGTAGGTCTGAACCCCCGTTGGGCGGGGGTGATGGACGCCATCCGGGGCGTAAATCCGCGTCTTCAAGCTGCGCTTTTGTACGCCCCGGGCACGGCGTTGGGCATCGCCGGGTTTGGTATCCTCGGGGGCGCCGCCGGGCTGGGCGGCTGCCTGCGCGGCCAATTCGACCCGTTGATCTTTGCCCCCTGGGCGCTCGGTGGGGTCGGGCTGGTCCTTGGCCGTCACAACGCCTCCGCTGCCGCCCGACTGCCCGCCCTGCTCGGCGAGATCGACGCCGCCTATGCCCACGCCGATGCCCCCGACGAGGCCCACAGGGTCTACCTGGAGTGGGGTGTGCGGTTCTTGCCCGCCTCGCTCCAGCCCCACGTCCTCCGGGAGCTGCGGCACGTGTGGCGCGGACAGCGGGGCTGGGCGACCGGCGCGTTCGGGCTCGCGATCCTGGCGGCGTTCGCGGGATGGTCCGGGCAGACCTGGCTCGCGCTGGCGCTGGTCGCGGTGGTGTGCGGGCTCGGGCTCAAGCTCACCGAGGCCGATCCCGCCTGGGTGGCCGATAGTCTGGGCGTGAGCGCCGCCCGGGTGCGGTGGGCGCGGACGTTGGCCGTCACGGGGGTGGCGGGTCCGGTCTCGCTGGCGGGCGGCATCGCGGGGGCGTTGGGGGGAGGGGGCATCGGCGGGATCGTGGTGGTCGGGGCATCCGCGGTGCTGGCCGCCATCGCGGTGCGGGCTGGGCGCGCGTACGTGCCGATCGCGCTGCTGGTGGTGGGGATCGCGGCGGGGGGGGGGCTGGTCGGCTGTGGGGCGAGCGACGGGAGGGCCGTTCCCGCCGATCTTCCCGCGAGGCCTTGGGGCGAGGGTGCGGCGTGCGAGCTCGGGGCGCAGATTGCGCCTGAGGGCCAGCGGCGGTGCGCAGGAGTCGCCAAGCCCCTGGGCGAGCTCTGCGAGGACGCCTCTTGTCAACGGGATGCGCTTGTCTTCCTACACAATTGCCTCGCTCTGGCCGCGGACGACCCTTCGTGGTGCGTCAACACTCGGGGCGGCAGCCGGCTGTGGGTCTCGTTCGCGACGGCCGGTTGCCCCGACGCGGCGTGCAAGCTCCAGGCCCAGGAGCAACGGCTGCGCTGCCACCCGGAGGAGGAGCCGGGGAGCTTCGGGGTTCGGAATGTCGAATGCGGCGCGAACCTGATACCGGCGAGCCCATGATCGAGCTCTCGGGTCTTCGGAAGCAGTTTGGGCCCACCGTCGCGGTGGAGGGGGCGAACCTCGTTGTTCAACCTGGCGAGTTCGTTGGCCTCATCGGGCACAACGGCGCCGGGAAGTCCACCCTGCTCAAGATGCTCGCCGGCCAGCTGTTGCCCACCGCCGGGACCGTCAAGATCGCCGGGGTGGACATGCAGGCCGATCCCAACGGGGCGCGCGGCCACCTGGGCTTTGTGCCCGAAGAAGCCCCGCTCTGGGACTACCTGTCGGCCCGGGAGTTCCTGGAGTTCGTCATCCAGGTGCGCGGCAAAGGCGATCTGGCGGAGGCGGTTGAACTCACGGGGCTCGGATCCGACGCGGATCGCTTGATCCGCGAGTATTCCCAAGGCATGCGTCGCAAGACGGCGCTGGCCGCCGCGCTGGTCGCGCACCCGAAGGTGATCGTGCTCGACGAGGCGTTGAACGGCCTGGATCCTCCCAGCGCCGCGCGCACCAAGCAGATGTTGAAGCAGCGGTGCCGAGAGGGCGCCTGCGTGCTGTTCTCCACGCACATCGTCGAGACCGTCGAGGCGGTGGCCGACCGGGTCGTGATGATGGCGAACGGGCGGATCGTGGACGATCGCGCCGTGGCGGACATCCCGGAGGGGGGATTGGAGCGGCTGTTTTTGGGGCAGCTGGGGTGATCGCCCCCTGGCCCGCCGGTGCGAACGGGCGGTCCACGGCGGCGGCGGACCTGTCTGGGTGGTCCAGAGCCCGCCCTAACTATCCGCAGTCACCGCCCGCTTTTTCAGGAAGTCGTGGATGAAGAATTCTCCGGCTTTGTAGCTCGAACGCACCAGCGGGCCGCTCGCGACGTACCGAAAGCCGAGCGCTTCGCCGGCGGTGCCGAGCCGAGCGAAGACCTCGGGGGTGACGAACTCCTTGACCGGGAGGTGGGTCATGGAGGGGCGGAGGTACTGGCCGAGGGTGAGGAAGTCCACGCCGGATGCGCGTAGGATTCGCATGGCGTCGAGCACTTCGCCCTCCGTCTCACCATGGCCGAGCTGGATGGAGGTCTTTGTGGTCTGACCCCCGCGGGCGTGGCAATGGGCGAGAACTGAGAGAGATTGCGCCCAGTTGGCGCGCGGGTCCCGGACGGGGACCTGCAGCCGGGGCACGGTCTCGACGTTGTGGGCGATCACGTCGGGCGAGGCGTCCAGCACGATGTCCACCAGGTCCAGCCGGCCGGAGAAGTCCGGCACCAGGGTCTCGACCAGCGTGTGGGGGTTTTCGGCGCGAATGGCCCGGATGCAGGCGGCAAAATGGCCCGAACCCTGGTCTGGCAGATCGTCCCGGTTCACGCTGGTGACGACCACGTAATCGAGCTTCATCTCGCGGATGGCTGCGGCGACGTGGGCGGGCTCATTCGCGTCCGGCGGAGGCGGATTTCTGGCGGTTGAAACGGCGCAGAAGCGGCAACCGCGGGTGCAGGTGTCGCCGAGGACCATAAACGTGGCGGTCCCGCTGCTCCAACACTCGCCGATATTCGGGCACTGCGCCTCCTCACAGACCGTGTGGAGCTTCAATTCGCGTGCTCGACCCTTGATCTGGTTGTACCGCTCGCCGCCCGGCATCCGGACCTTGAGCCACTCGGGCTTGCCGCGCTGCATGGTTCACCTCGGAGGCGAGGGGTAGCCCGGCGGGGGGGCGGACGTCAAAATCTAGCAGAAACGCGCCCCGCGTTTCTGCTAGATTCTGACAGCCCCGTCAAGATCTAGCAGAAACGCGCCCCGCGTTTTCGCTAGATCCCGGGGGTGACAACCGTCAGTGTCAGACCGACAGCTGTCACTGAACACCGTTCGTCAGCTTCTACCTGTATCGGGCGACCGGCACGGATCATGCCAGGACGCCGGGGCATGATCTTCCACGTCATCGCCACCTCCGCCCATGATCGACCGGTCTTCGAGGACCCGTCCGTCGTCGTCGACATTTACCGCGCGCTCCAGGCCCTCCACGATGTCGGTGTCGCGGTCCTCGCGTACTGCCTGATGTCGGCGCACGCTCACCTCCTGCTGCGTGTGCGCGACGAAGGTGAGCTCGCGTGGGCCCTCAACCGGCTCCTGGCTCCGGCCGCTTACAACCTGAACCGTCGGCTCCAGCAACGGGGTGGGATCTTCTGTCACAAGACCTGGAGGATGCCCGCGGAGAGCGAGCCCTATCTCTGGGTGCTCCCCCTTTACATCCACGCCAACCCCGCACCCCATACGACGGATCTCCGGCGCCTCAGCGTAGGCCTTCGATCGAGTCATGACGCCTGCGTATCGGGGGACTACCCAGATTGGTTGTCGCCCGGGCCGATCCTCGAGCAGTATGCTGGCGCCTACCTCGCGGCGATGCAGGAGTTTCTGGATCAGCGCGGGGGGAGCACGGCGGCCGAGCCGCGACCCGTGGTCGACCTCGCCGTTCTGGCGGTAGCTCGACTGTGCGGCGTGCGGCCATCCACCCTGCTTTGTGCTTCTCGCGGAGGGAAGCGCGACCGCATGCTTCTGGCCTGGCTATTGGTGAACAGGTCTGGCGCTGGTGCCGCAGGGGACCGGCTGAACGTCCACCGCGTCACGGCCGCGAGTTGGGCGCGACACGTCGCCGCGGATCCAACCCTCAAGACCACGTTGCTCCGGCTCGGCGGCCCTGAATATGACGGAGTCGTCAATATCTAGCAAAATCGCGCCCCGCGTTTCTGCTAGATTCCCAAAATCCCGGCGCTGGCCCCCCTCGTGATCCTTGATACCCGCGCCCTCATGAAACTCACCGGCCGCGTGCTCTACCTGACCGACGACGCTACCCTGCTGCGGAGCCAGCTCGGCAGGATCGACCTCGACTATGCAGGTCAACCCCTGCACTATGGCGTGAACACCGATCTGATGATCTCCGGGGCGGCCTGCACCCTCGGATACACGGGCGATGTGCTTGGCCCTTGGTTCCTGGAGAACTTCAAGGACACCGTGCGGAATGACGACGTGCGGACCGGCAATTTCCAGGTGATCGTCGGCGGGGATGCCTACGGCTCCGGCTCTTCGCGGGAAGTCGCGGTGGTCGCGCACCAGGGCGCGGGCATCCAACTCGTCGTCGCGAAGAGCTTCCAGAGGATCTTCCAGGAGAACATGGTCTACGGCGGCATGCCGTTCACCACCGATCTTGCGGTTGTGGAGCGGCTCAAGGCCGGCGACGACGTCGATGTGCGCGGGTTCTTCGACGACCTGCCGCCCTTCTTCGAGCAGGTGGCCAAGGGTGGCGGGCTGCTCGCGTACGGGCTGGAGCTGCTCGCTGGCCGGATCCAGCCTTGCTACGCCACGAGTGTGGAGACACGCCCCCTGAACGCGGTCGAGAAGATCATCGCCCAGAAGGTCTGGCGCCCGGGCGTAGCGCCGGGGATCGCGGCGGTCGCGCCCGGCGATCAGGTGCTTTGCCACGCGGGCTTTCGCGGCGTGCACGAGTACACCGCCGGCATGGTCGTCGCGCTCTACAAGGAGGCCTTCGGCGATGCCCCGATGAAGGA
>CANKNP010000204.1 GCA_947483545.1 Deltaproteobacteria bacterium
CCCCGCGGGCAGGAGCACGAGAATGCCCGCCGCCAGCACCAACCCCGGGTACTTGGTGGACGCCGCCAAGCCAGCCCAGGCCCCCGCTTCATAGGCGCGAAGCGGGCTCGTTTCGGCGGAGGCACGTCGGGCCGCATCCACGCCCAACAGCATGACCAGCAGCAGATAAGGCTCGACGTAGACCGACGGCGCGAACTCCCCGACGGTCGGGAGCATCAGGAACACCGCGGCGGCGGTGGCGCCCCCGGCGCGACTCGCCCCGAGCGAGCGCGAGACCCCGCTGATCATCAGCGCTACGCCCAACGTGACCCAGACGCCGAGCGGCCGCGGGTTCGACACCCCTAGCGTCAGTGCGGCCGCGACGATGCTCTCAAAGGCGAGCGGGAAGCTCGCGAAGATGTTGTCGTCGGGCCGGATGTAGCCGTGCGCCACCGCGAACTGTTGGGGGAGGGCGAGGTGGTAGACCAGCTCGTCGCGGTACCAGGGCGGACCAGCGGCCCGAGCGAGCAGGGCGGCGACCAGCACGGCGATTCCGAGCCACAGAAGGGAATTACGTAGCTCAGCGGGGCCGAACGGCCGCAACGAAAGCAGGCACGAGCCACCGCCGCCGCCTGCCGAGGCTGGAGGCCTTTTCTCCGACCTCCAGCCTCCAGCCTCCGGCCTCCAGTCTTTCGCTGCCAACAGCGCCCCGGCCGAAAGCCAAATCCAAAGGTAGATCGCGTACATCTGCCCGACGGTCAGCAAGAACATTGCGCCGATCTGTGTCCAGGCGAGGACCAGACCCAAGGCACGGGCGAGGCCGATCTCGTCAACCTCCTTCCGGTGCCACGCCAGGGCCCAAGCCGCCAAGGGAAGCGGCAAGGAGCTTGCGACCACCCAGGCCGCATCGATGTTCACCCCTGAACCGGGCCGCTCGCCCCGAGCCTTGTCGCGAGCGCATGGCCGACCCGCTCCAGGAGCGCCATGCTGCCGTCTTCAAAGCCGCCCTTCGCGGTCGCGTTGATCAGCTCCAGCACGCCAAACACGCGGCGGTCCAACGCTACGGGCACGGCGAGCAGGCTGTGGGTCCGGTACCCGGTGATGTCGTCGATCGCGCGGCAGAACCGGGAGTCCTCGTAGGGGTCACGGATCGAGAGCGCGGTGATCCGGGTGGCGGCGAACCCCGCGAAGCCGGTGCCCGCCGAGATCGCGATGTCCCGCAGCTTGTGCGCCTCAGGGCCGAACGCGCCGGCGAAGCCCATCGCGCCGCCGCGCTCAATGAGCAGCACCGCCCCGCTCTCGGCCGGCACGATGGCGACGGCGGCGTCCAGCGTGCGCTGAATGGCGGCGCTTCGGCTCGACGCGGCGAGGATCGCGGCGACCAGGGGTGCGATCACACGCTCCCGCGCGGTCTCTCCGTCCTCAGTGTCTTCGGGAGCTGCGAAGATCTCGTTCTCATCCTCCGGGCGCGGGGGCTGCGCTTCAAGCGGCTGCACGATGAACCCCTGGCCGGTCCGCACGTCGCGGACCAGGATGGTGCCGTTCGGGAGCGCCTCGCAGGCGATGCGATCCATGTTCGCCACGACGCCGAGCCCTTCGAGCCCTTGTCCCAACGCCACCAGCCAGTTCGACGCCTGGATCTCCAGGCTGCCGAGGGTGCGGGAGCTGACTCTGAATCCGGGCACGAAGATCCTTCCGGCCGGTGCCTATCCCGCCGGATCCCCGCGATCATCGATCCGGCCGCCGATGCGCCCGCTCGGCGCACCTCGCGCGCGGATCGGCGGTCTCTTTGCACCGTTCCTACCGGCGGAATGCGACGGTTCGTCGAAGACGCCGGGCCCGTCGCCTTCCACCTGTAACGGTGCGGGTTGGGGCCAGCCCGGCTCCAAGTCAAGTCCTTCCGGGGACTTATGGCGGTGTTGTGTGCCGAGCGCCCGGGCTGGCCCCCCACACCGTTGATGATCGGGCGGAAGGGCATAGACGGGCGCGTGTCCACCTTGCAGCCCCCGACCGCCCCCGAGCCCTCTGGCTCTGATTTGATCCAGCGGTCCCGTCGTTGGCTCGCCTGGGGTGTCGCGCTGGCCGCGCTGCTCTATGTGGGGTTCAGCGTCTGGATCGGGCTCACCGAGGTTCAGGAGGCGCTTCAGCGTTTCCTGTGGCTCTACTACATCCCGGCGATCCTGCTCACGCTGCTCAACTACGCGCTTCGATTCTGGAAATGGCACTATCTGTTGGGGCGGTTGGGCGTGAAGATCGGCGTGGCCGAGGACGCGCGGATCTTCGGTGCCGGGCTCGCGATGGTGCTCTCCCCGGGCAAGGTCGGCGAGGTGCTGAAGCCCTGGCTGGTCCGTGAGCGCACGGGCACTCCCCTGACCCACACCATCCCCGCGCTGATCACCGAGCGTCTGACGGACGGCATCGCACTGCTGGTTTTGGCAGCGATCTCTGTCAGCACCTACGCGGGGGAGCACTCGCAGTACGTGTTCGTGCCCATCGCCCTGACGGCGTTCGGCCTTGCTGTGTTGGCGAGCCAGACGATCTCGATGGCGATCCTCAACACGCTCGCGAAATTGCCGCTGGTGAACCGCATCGCGGGTCGATTGATCGAGATGTACACAGCGATGCGGATCTGCCTGGCGCCAGCGCCGCTGGTGATCACCGTGCTCATGAGCATGGTGGCGTGGGGCGGGGAGTGTGTGGGGTATTGGCTGGTGCTGAGGGGCTTCGGGGCAGATCCCACGTTGGGGTTGAGCACCTTTTTGTATGCGTTCGCGACGGTGTCCGGTGGGGCTTCCCCGGGGGGGCTCGGCATCGCGGATGGTGTGTTGGTCGAGCTGCCGCGCAGGCTCGTCGCCGGGCTGGATCCGGGCGCTGCGTTGGGCAGCGCGATGCTGATTCGGCTGGCGACGTTGTGGCTGGGTGTGGTGATTGGGGCGGTGGCGTTGGTTGGGGTGGGGGTAAAGCGCCCAAACCCCACGTAGCTGGAACCAGGGCGGAGGCGGGGTACGGGCGACGGGCGACGGGCCGGAGACGAGGGGGAAGCCGGGAGCGGAGGGTTCGGCCAGGGGGAAGGGGCACAACGGGGGGAGGCGAACGGGCGGAGGGGCCGGGTCGGGGGGCCACCAGGGGCAAAGACGACGCCGGCGGCGAACCCCTCGGGGGTGGTGAAGGCCACCAGGGGCAAAGACGACGCCGGTGGCGAACAATTCGGGGGTGGTGACGGCGACCAGGGGCAAAGCTGACGCCGAGGGATGTGGGCGCAACGGCGCCACCGATCTCGAAGAGCTTGCGCGCGCTCGGGGAGTTCGGTTGCGCTGGCGTCCTCGCAGCCGGCGGACCGCGCCCCGGCGATATTGAACGGCCCTCATCCGCCCTCAACCCGCGGCCGAGCCCCCCCCGAATTACCAGCCCCGATGCCCATCCTCACCGCCCGCCGCGTCCTCATCGACGGAACATTCCAGCCGGCCACCGTCTTTTTCGAGAGCAACATCATCATGTTCCTGAAGGCCCACGGCGATGCCCAGGTGCTGGACGACGACGTGGTGCTCCTGCCCGCGCTGACGGATGTCCACGTGCATCTGAACGAGCCCGGGCGGACCGAGTGGGAGGGGCTGGCCACTGGCACGCGGGCGGCGGCCAAAGGCGGGATCACCACGGTGATCGACATGCCGCTCAACTGCATCCCGGTCACGACCACCGTCGCGGCGTTGGAGACGAAAATCCGGGCGGCGGAGGCGGTCGCGGGGATCGGCCAACTGTGGACGGACGTGGGTTTCTGGGGGGGCGTGATCCCTGGAAATACCCGGGAGTTGGAGCCCATGGTGAAGCTTGGCGCCTTGGGGTTCAAGTGTTTCATGTGCCCGTCGGGGATCGACGAATTCCCGCCCGCCAGCGAGCGCGACATGCTCGACGCCATGCGGGTCCTCGCGCCGTTGGGCGTGACGCTTTTGGTACATGCCGAGCTGGAGTCGGAAGGGCCCGTCGCGGTGGGCGAGGCGTCCTCGTACCTGCGCTATCTCCACAGCCGGCCGCGATCCTGGGAGGACGCTGCGATCGCCGCGGTGATCCGAAACGTCCGGGAGACAGGCTGCGCGGCCCACATCGTGCATCTGTCCAGCGCCTCCGCGTTGCCGATGATCCGCGCCGCCAAGGCCCAGGGTCTACCGCTCACCTGCGAGACCTGCCCGCATTATCTGGTGCTCTGCGCCGAGGAGATCCCCGATGGCGCGACCGAATACAAGTGCGCTCCGCCGATTCGGGAGCGAGAGAATCGCGAGGCGTTGTGGGCGGGGCTCGTGGACGGCACGATTGATTTTGTCTCGTCCGATCACTCGCCGTGTACCCCCGCGTTGAAGCTCAAGGCGTCCGGGGATTTTTCGGCGGCTTGGGGGGGCATCGCCTCCGTGCAGCTTGGGCTCCCGATTCTCTGGACCGCCGCCCGGGCGCGGGGGATTCCGCTCGAGACCGTTCATCGTTGGCTCTCGGCCGGGCCCGCGGCGTTTCTGGACAAGCCGCTCCGTCGCAAGGCCCAGGTTCCCGGCCTCGCGCTGCTTCAGCCGGGCAACCTGATCGCGTTCCGGCCCGACGCCACCAGCACGATTGAAGCCTCGCAATTGCTGTTCCGTCACCCGCTCACCCCGTACATGGGGAGGAGTGTCACCGGGGTTGTCGAGCAGACCTGGCTTCGGGGGCAGCCCGCGTTGGAGTGGGGGCGGGGGAGGGTGCTGGGGGGGAGCCAGAATTGAAGGCGGCACGAAGTGCGCGCCTTCAAAGCTGGCTCCCGTGTTTGCGTCTCGGGCGGGAACGGCGCGGTAGCGCCGGACCCGGCCGAATCGACGCGAACACAAGCCCGCAGATGCGGGCGTTCTTCGCCAACACTGGCCGATGCGCCCGGCCCGCGCCCTCGCGGGGCGGGAGAATCGGCGAGGGGATCGGCGGGTTAGCCCTCCCCCGCCCTCCCCCCGGAGCCCCCGTGAACACCTCCCCCGCCGGGCTCGCCGGCCTGACCGACCTCGCCTCCGCCGCCGTCGGCGGAGAAGCCCTGCTTTGCTCCGATGATTTCTTCGCCGGCATGGATCGGCTCGTGGCCCCCGAGCCCGCAGCTTTCGACCCCGAGGCCTACACCGACCACGGCAAGCTCATGGACGGCTGGGAGTCGCGCCGCAAGCGGGTTCCAGGCCACGACTGGTGCATCGTGAAGCTGGGGATTCCGGGCAGTGTACGTGCGGTGGACATCGACACGGCGTTCTTCCTGGGAAACCACCCGCCGTTCGCGAGCCTGTGGGCGTGCCATTCTCCCGGCGCCACCCCCGAAGACCTGCGCGATCACACCGACTGGACCTGCATCGTCGCGGAGATGCCGCTCCGGCGCGGATCGTCGAACGTCGGGTTGGCGATCGGCACTGCGACGTGGACGCACCTGAGGCTCGACATCTACCCAGACGGCGGGGTCGCTCGGCTGCGGGCTTACGGGGTGCCCGAAGCTGCGACCGAAGGCGCGTTCGACCTGATCGGGGCGCAGAACGGCGGTCGGGCGGTCGCCTGTTCGGACGCCTTCTTTGCCTCGATGGACAACCTCTTGCTCCCCGGGCGCGCGCCCCACATGGGCCATGGCTGGGAGACCCGCCGCAGCCGTCCACCGGGCGAGGATTGGATCATCGTACGTTTGGGCCAGCCGGGACGGCTCCATTCTCTGGTCGCGGACACCCACCACTTCAAGGGCAATTACCCGGACCGTTGCGCTGTGGACGGCATTCTATGGCCCGACGCTCCGCCGCATGCGCTGGTTGGAAATCCGGATTGGGCGCCCGTCACGCCCTCCACCAAAATGCGCGCGGATGCTGCGCACGATTTGGAGGTGGTGAATCCCGGGCCGTGGAGCCATTTGCGCCTGCGAATTCTGCCGGACGGCGGGGTCTCGCGACTGCGGGCGTTCGGAGCGGCGGATTCGAGCAGCGCCCCGGACCCGCTGGCGGATCGCGTCAACCGCGCGGCCCGGGCCGAGCTTCAGCACATTTGCGGATCCACCCGCTGGCTGGATCGATTCCTGGCCGCGCGCCCGTTTCGGTCCCGCGCCCACCTTCACGGCGTCGCCGCGGACGTGTGGTGGCACCTGGGCGATGGCGATTGGAAGGAGGCGTTCGCCCACCACCCGCCGATTGGCGCGAACGCCGAAACCCTCCGCAGCCGATTTGCCGCCACGGCGAGCCAAAGCGCGACCGAGCAATCCGGCGTGGCGGGCGCGGACGACGCGACGCTGACCGCCCTCGCCGAGGCCAACGCCGACTACCAGGACCGCTTCGGTTGGGTGTTCCTCGTGTGCGCGACCGGCAAGACGGCTGCCGAAATGCTCGCGCTGTTGAGGGAGCGACGCCCCAACGAGACCGCTGCCGAGCTGCGCATCGCCGCGGGCGAGCAGGCCAAGATCACCCGCCTTCGTTTGGACAAACTCGCGCCATGAGCATCACGACACACATCCTCGACCTGGCCGCAGGTCGCCCCGCGGCAGGGGTCGCCATCCGTCTGGTTGGGCCTGGCGACATCCTCCGCACCGGCGTGACCGATCACGACGGCCGCTGCCGCACGCTGCTCGCCCCTGGCGAGCTGATCCCCGGCGATTGGCGCCTGGAGTTCGACATCGGCGCGTACCGCCGCGCCACCGGCGGGCGCACCGATGGCGCGGAAGAGTGCGAGCCCTTCTACCCCCGCGCGCTCGTGGAGTTCACCGTCCGCGACGCCGCCCAGCACCACCACATCCCCCTCCTGTTGAGCCCATACGGCTACAGCACCTACCGCGGATCCTGACCATGCCCACCACGTTGCCCGCCACGACGACCTCCTCCATCCTCGGCCGACTGTCCAGCGCGAACCAGGTGTTCATGCGCAGCTACCCGGGCGACGCCGGCTCGCGTCAGCCCGTGCAGACCGTCTATGGCGGCGCCCACCTGTTCACGTTTGACACTGCCCGCAAGCTTGCGGAGCTGGCCCGCAAACATTTTGCGACCTACGCGCCCAACGCGACAGTCTTCGGCGAAGCCATGGATTTGCCCGTCGCGCTGCGCGAGCGTGTCTACAGCCGTGTGTGTGCCAAGCTGGAGTCCGAGGCCGTCGAGGACTTCCGCATCGACTTCGAGGATGGCTTCGGCTCCCGCCCCGATCCCGAAGAGGACGCCGTCGCTGAGCAAGCTGCGCGCGAGGTCGCGAAGGGCATGCGCATGGGCACGCTGCCGCCGTTCATCGGCATCCGTATCAAGTCGATGGGCGAGGAGACCAAGCGTCGGTCCGCCCGTACGTTGGACCTGTTCATCTCGACGCTGCTGGGCGAGACCGGTGGGGTGCTGCCCCCGAACTTTGTGGTCACGCTGCCGAAGATCCCCGTGCCCGAGCAGGTCACCGCGTGTGTCGAGCTGCTTGAGCAGTTGGAGCATTACAACGCGCTGCCGCTCAACACGATCCGCATGGAGATCATGGTCGAGCTCACCCAATCGTTGGTGGACCGCGAGGGCCGATGCAACCTGCCGCTCTTGCTCGACGCGTGCCGCGGACGTTGTGTCGCCGCCCATTTTGGCACCTACGACTACACCGCCTCTGCCAGTGTCACCGCCGCGGAGCAGCGGATGGATCACCCGTCGTGCGATTTTGCCAAACAGATGATGATGGTCGCCTACGCGGGCCGCGGCATCTACCTCTCCGATGGCGCCACCAATGTGATGCCCGTCGGCCCGCACCGCGGCACGCTCACACCCCACCAAGAGCGTGAGAACGCGGTCGTCGTTCACCGCGCCTGGAAGCTTGCGTATGGCCACATCCGTCACTCGCTGACCACGGGCTTCTACCAAGGCTGGGACCTGCACCCCGGCCAGTTCGCGGTTCGCTACGCTGCTTGCTACAGCTTTTTCCTCGAGGGTGCCGACGCGGCAGGGGAACGATTGCGAAACTTCATCGACAAGGCGGCGCAAGCGACGCTGGTCGGCGATGTTTTCGACGACGCCGCGACCGGTCAAGGCTTGCTCAATTATTTTCTGCGTTCGTTGAATTGCGGGGCGGTGACCATCGACGAGGTGACCGCCACTGGGCTCACCCTCGACGAGATCGCGGGCCGCTCGTTCCTGCGCATCCTCGAGAATCGGCGGCAGGCGTGACCGATCACCTGTTGATGATCCCTGGACCGGTCATGCTGTCGCCGGGCGTGCAGGCCGCCGGGCAGCGCGCACCGTCCGGACACCTGGAGCCGGGCTTCATCGATGATTTTGCGACGGTGCTCACCGGGATGCGACGGGTTTGGAAGGCACCGGAGGGCGCGCAACCGTTTGTCGTGCCTGGGGGTGGCACCCTCGCGATGGAGATGGCGGTGGCGAACCTGGTGGAGCCGGGCACGCGCGTGAAGGTGCTGTCCAGCGGCTATTTTGGACAGCGCATGGCGACGATGTGTCTGCGCCACGGGGCGTTCCTGTCTGTCAGGAATGCGGAAGCGGGCAAGATCCCGGACTCCACCGACCTGGAGGGTGCCGAGGTCGTATTTGTGACGCATGTCGATACCTCCACGGCGGTGCGGATGGACATCGCGGCGGTCGCGGAGGAGACCCATGCGGCGGGCGCGCTGCTGGTGGTGGACGGCGTGTGCTCGGTGGGCGGCGAGGCGTTGGACATGGCGGCCCTGGGCGCCGATGTGGTGCTCACCGCCTCGCAGAAGGCGTTGGGCGCGCCCCCAGGCCTTGCGCTGGCGGTCGTGAGCGAGCGCGCATTGGCCAGGCGCGCCGGATTGGCCGCACCCCCGCCTCTCGTGCTGGACTACGAGAGTTGGCTGCCAGTGATGAGAGCCTACGAGGCCCGAAAGGGCGCCTATTTCGGCACTCCGGCGACGTCGTTGGTGACCAGCCTGCGCGCTGCCATCGAGGAGTGTGATGTGGATGCGCGGGTGTTGGAGCACGCGGCCACGGCAAATCGGCTGCGCGCGAAATGGGCTTCGCTGGGGCTTGAGCAGATGCCGCCCGAGGGGAACGCGGCGAATACGCTGTCCGCGTTGTACCTACCAGATGGTGCACCCGCCGATGTGGTCCAGCGCGCGAGGTCTCGCGGGTTGACCATCGCAGGAGGGCTGCTCCCTGGCCGGCCGTACATCCGCGTCGGGCACATGGGTTGGGTGGCGGGTCAGCCGGATGTGTTGGATCGCGTGTGTACGATCCTGGCGGACGCGCTCCACCAGTCCGACTGACATGGGCGCACTCGCGAAGTTTGGGGGCTGCGGCGAGGGCGCCACGCTAGGAGTCCGTAGTTCATACGCAGCGGGCGCCGCGGCTGCTCCCGGAGCCGCAGAATTCAACGTCGCGCGGGCCCCCGGCGCGGGTACTCCCGCGTCGGGGCTAGGAGCGTTCGGCGTTTCTCCCTTCCGAGGGGACCCGCGCTCCCCCGCGACGAGAAGTACGCTTCTCCCCTTCTCCCCCCGGGAGAAGGTGGCGCCGTCTTCGGCGCC
>CANKNP010000205.1 GCA_947483545.1 Deltaproteobacteria bacterium
CGCCCGCACCACCTTCTCCCCCTCCGCGCCCACCACCCCCACCGTTTCCCTCACCCCCTCCTCCCCCAACGACACCGACGATCTCCTCTGCGCCGTGACCTCCACCGATCCCGATGGCGACGTGGTCTCCTACACCTACGCCTGGTCCGTCAACGGCGCGGCGTCCACCCTCACGACCGACAGCATCCCCGCCGCCTCCACCACCCCCGGAGAGGTCTGGACCTGCTCGGTCACCGCCACCGATGGCACCTACGCCAGCGCGGGCGCCTCCGCGACTGTCACCATCGCCACCCCGATCGCGGACTACGCCACCAATTACGGTTCGCTGATGATCGCGATCCCGGCGGGCACGTTCACCATGGGCGGGGGCGTCGCGGATAGCGCGAACGCCTACGTCGACCACGAGGTGACACTCACGCATGACTTCTGGATTGGGGAGAGCGAGGTGACCCAAGCTCAGTGGGCGGCCTGGACGTCTGGGTACGACACGACGCCGTCCTACCACTCCGGGTGCTCTGAGTGCCCCGTGGAGCAGATCTCCTGGGAGGGAGCGGCGATGTATGCGAACGCCCTCGCGGCCGCGGAAGGCCTGACGGAGTGCTATGTGGGTGATGGTTCGGTCCTCGCGGCGGCCTACATTTGGGATCCCTATTCCTGTCCCGGCTACAGGCTGCCGACCGAAGCTGAGTGGGAGTACGCTGCACGGGCCGGAGAGAACACGACCTATGCAGGCTCGGACGTCGCAGCAGACGTGGCCTGGACCACGGAGAACGCTGCTGGGGCGAGTCACCCCGTGTGTACACTTGCCAGGAATGACTGGGGTTTGTGTGACATGAGCGGGAATGAGGGGGAATACCTGAACGATTGGTACGGCGCGTCGTTCGGGGGCTACGCGGATGGGCGCGCTGAGAGCGATCCGATCGGCCCCTCGTCGGGCACGTTCCGGGCGGTCCGGGCCGGCCAATGGAACTACCCTTCGAGCTGGTCCACGGTCTGCTATCGTTCCTGGGGCTACATGAGCTACCCCGACAACGCGGTGGGTTTCCGCCTCGCCCGCACAATCCCCTGATGGTTTCCCCAGGGAGGCCCGCCGGATGATCAGCGGCGGGACGACGGCGGTTTCGGAGGCTATCCGATGTGAGCGCGCCGCCCAAACAGCCCCGGCCCAAAAAAACCCCTCGCCGACAGTCGTCCGACGGACGTCTGTCACCCGTCCACTTGACACCCCTCCCAGTGCGCATCGCCAGCAAGCATCAACCGCCATTTTTCTCCTGGCACGGGGCTTGCGCTGTCGCCGGGCGATGAGCACGCAGCCCGCCACACCTTTCGACGATGTCTTCAAGGACGCTGTCGACCGAGAGCCCGAGGCGCTCCTCGCGTTGTTGGGCATCACGTTGACCGGGCCGCCGGCACCGCTACCAACCGAGCTTCGCGTCTCCCTGCGGGCCGACTACGCTGCCATCGCCCCGATCTGCACCGGGCAGACCATCTTCCTGATCGAGTTTGAGCGCAACCCTGGTCGGGAGACGGGGCTTCGAATGTTGGGGTACGCTGGCGCCCACGCCCCCCACGGCTTGCCGATCGTGAGCATCCTTGTCGTGGCCAGCGATGGCCCGCGTCGCAAGATATCCGAGGTGGTCGCCCTGGGCGCGCTGCGCCTGGAGCTCAAGATCCTTCGGCTCCGAGATTGCGTCGGTCTGGAGAGCAACCCGGCCCTGGCGGAGCTCGCGTTGCTGTCTGTGCCGAAGCGCGACCGCGAGCGCACCCTCCAAGCCGCCGCCGAAACGCTGGTAGACGCCCACCGCACCGACCAGTTAGGAAATTTGCTGCTCCTCGCCCGCACGCTGGGCGTGAACAGGTCTACACTACGAAAACTGGAGCATCGCATGAGCGTGTTGTTGAGACAGGCAAGGAGCGAAGGGCGCGAGGAAGGTCTGGAACAAGGCCTGGAACAAGGCCTGGAACGAGGCCTGGGGCAGGGGCTTGTCCGCGGGCGAGGTCAGGCGCTCGCGTTGGCGCTGCGGGCCACCGGGATGGTGGTGGGCCCAGAGCGGGTGCTCTCGCTCGGAGTGCTGAGCGACGACGAGGCGATGACCCTCCTTCGCGTCCGGCTGCGGGACCCCACCTCGGGGCTTGACGACCTGGTGGGCGCGCTTTCGGCGAACCCTCCGAAAGCGCCGAGTCCCCGGAGCGAGTGAAGCAGGGAGGGAGGGGTCAAACGGCTACAACGACCGCAAATACGCCTCCAAATCCTCCATCTCCGCATCCGTCAGCCCGGACGCATCCCCCATCCGACCCGACCGCGAGGTCTCGAGCACCGCCATCAGGCTCGGCGCGGAGCCGTCGTGCAGGTACGGGGCGGTCGCGCCGATCCCGAGGAGCGTTGGGGTGTTGACCCCAGCCAGCCCGTAGAGATCGTGGGACAGGTTGTCGGTGAACAACGGCGCGGGGTGACAGCTCCCGCAGGCCAGATCCTCGCGGTTGAAGAGCACTTCTCCCCGGGAGATCGCGGAGGCGTCGAGCCCGGTCTCGGTCACGTCTGGCGTGCGCAAGGTGCCCACGTAGGTCTGGATGTCGGCCACATCGTCGTCGGTGATGTCGTCGCCTCCCATGCGCGTCTGGCTGGTCTCCATGGCCTCGTCGGCGACGGTGGCCATGCCGTTGGTCCAGGTGAAAGGCGCGGTCTCGTTCACGACGCCGCTGGAGAGGTTCATGGTCTGGCGCGGCCCGTTGGAGAGTGGCCAGGTGAGCCCATCGTTGCGGCCGTCGAGGTGGCAGGTGGCGCAGGAGACGCCGGACCCGGGCGCGGACATGTGGGTGCTGGTCGCGGAGTAGAACAGGCGGCGGCCGCGATCGGCGTCTGCGGAGAGGCTGCCAAGCTCGATCTCCGTGCCGGCTTCGCCCTGGTACATCGACTCCATGAAGAAGTCTTCGCTGATCTGATCCTGGAGCAGGCGGTCCGCCTCGTCGGGGCGCAACGGCCCGATGGACCGGTCGAGAAAGCTGTGCACGTAGGGCTTGTCGTCCAGAAACGCGATGCCGCGCGGGCCATCGTTCACCGACGCGAAGACGGAGGGGGACTGCCAGAAGCCGCCTTGGGAGGGCGTGATGCTACCGCCGCTGTCGAACTCGCAGAAATTGCAACCGTCGTCGGCTGCGAAGATGGGATCGGCGGAGAGGGTGATGACGGTGTGGGAGCCCTCCATGCTGGTCCAGATGGTGTTCCCATCGGGGGCGAAGCGGGCGTTGGTCAGGTAGCTACGGGCGGTGAAGCTGTCCTCGTCGTCGAGGGGGTCGGGCGCGGTGCCGGCGACGAAGATGGGCTTGGCCTCGTCCCCATCCGCGTTGCCGACGCTGTCGAGCGGGATGACGACGACGCCGGGGTTCAAGCGCGAGATGCCCAGGCCGGTCGAGCCGTAGCCGCCGGAGCTGGTCCGGCCGGTGTCGAAGCCTTCGCCGTCCGGGATGATCGGGGTCTCGTTGTCCACGAAGAGCGCGGGGACTGCGAGGGAGCGGCCGTCGGGGGAGACGGAGGGATCGCCGGTGATGCGCCGAGTAAGGTCCACGTCGGAATCGTCGCCAGCGCCACCGACGCGCGGGAGCTCGATCTCCTCGACGGTGCCGCCGTCCTGCAGGCCGATGCGCGAGAGCGTGCCACCGACCGCGCTCGCCACGAACAACGACCTGTCGCTTGGGTGCAAGGCTATCCAGGAGGGGTGACCCTCGACGGTCCAGCTCCGGAGCACCCCGAGGGTCTCGCCATCGATCTCCCAGACGCTGTTGGCCTGCGAGTTCGCCACGTACACCCGCTTGCCGTTCTCGCTCGCGACGATGCCGATGGGCTCGGCGTCCACCTCGATGCGGTCCACGACCACCAGGGCGCTCCCGCTGTCTTCCAGTACGACCACGGCGCGCTCGGCCCGAAGCGTCACGAAGATCTGCGTCTTGGTGCGGGCGATACGGGTAGGCTCACTGCCGACCGAGACTGTCGAGAGCAGGCCGGTGGCTGGGACGAACCGGGAGACCGTGCCTTCGTCCACGTTCACGGCGTACAAGGCCTTGCCGTCCGCGGAGCCCACCAGGGTGCTGCTGCCGGTGGCGAAGGTCTTGTCGTTGAGGGCGCCGGCACAGCCCCCGAGCGCCGCCGAGACGGCGAGGGTGACGAGGAGGGTGCGGAACATGTGTGAAACTCCGAGCGGTGCCCATCCGCAGTTTGACATGAGGTCCACAGGCCAGCAACGGCTTTCCCGGGTTCGGAATACTTGGCCGCATGTCCACCGACACCGCCCCCGGCCCCGACTCCGCCCGCGCCGCCTTCGCCGAGTGGCGGGAGCGCACCGCCCACGACTGGCTCGCCGACGATCCGCATTTTACCTCGCTCGCCCCGCCGATCCCCGAGCTGGCGCCCTTCGCTCGCCGCTGTGCGACGGACATCGACGCTTGGGCCGGCAACACGAACCGCGACGAGCACCTTCCACGGCTGCAACGCTTCGATCCCGACGGGCGACGCACCGAGAACATCGTGTTTCACCCCGACCACGAGCGCATCGGCGAGGCCATCTGGGACGTGGACCTGCTCGGCCGCTACAGGGCGCCAGGGCACGAGCGCGAGACGCTTTCGCTGCTCTACCTGCTCGCTCAGAACGGCGAAGGGGGCTGGTGTTGTCCGATGGCCTGCACCGCAGGGATGATCAAGGTGTGTCAGCAGGCGGAAGGGCTCCCGCCGGATTGGCTGCCGTCGCTTTTGATACAGGACTTCGCGAAGATGTATCACGCGAGTCAATTCCTCACTGAGATCCAGGGTGGTTCGGATGTGGGTGCCAATGTATTGGTGTCTCAACCTGCCGAGGGTGCGCTCGGTGAGCAAGGCTGGTGGTGCCTCTCAGGGGAGAAGTGGTTCTGCTCGGTCATCGACGCGCGGCTGTTCCTGGTGACAGCCCGGCCGGAAGGGGCGCCGAAAGGCACGCCAGGGGTGCGGGCGTATGTCGTGCCCCGGTCACTCCCTGGGTTGAGCCCCAAGGATCCGGCGTCGGCGCCGAACCGATACATGGTGAGACGTCTCAAGTGGAAGCTCGGCACGCGGTCGATGGCGTCGGGCGAGGTGGACTTCCAAGGCGCCTATGGCTGGCCGGTCGCCGACTTTGGCAAGACGGTGGAGATCGTGCTCAACACCTCGCGGTTGTACAACGCGATCTGCGCTTCGGCGATCCTGCAACGGGCCTGGAGGGAGGCCGACGGCTACGCCCGGACCCGTCGCGCTTTTGGGCACGCCATCGTGGACTTTCCCGCGGTCGCCCGAACCCTCGCAAAGTTGAAGGTGGAAGCCCACGCCGCCCGCTCGCTCACGTTCCACCTCGCCTCGCTCTCCGACGAGCTGGCCGTGCGTCCCACCCCCGAAGGTCCCGTCATCTTCCGCATGCTGGTGAACCTCAACAAGATCTGGACAGCGTTGACGTGTCCGGCCGGCGTGCGTGACGCCATCGAGGTGCTCGGCGGCAACGGCGCGATCGAGGAGTTCTCGGTGCTGCCCAGGCTGCTGCGAGACAGCATCGTGCTGGAGGCCTGGGAGGGGGGCCACGGGGTTCTGTGCGCCCAGCTGCTCAAGGACTGCAAGCGCGGGTTGCACCTGCCGATGTTCGCGCATCTGCGCGCGATGGCGTCGGACCCAGCCAAGGTGGACGCGCTGGCGGCACTGTGGGAGGCCACGTTGGTTCGCAAGGACGTCGAGATCGTCTGGCGGGATCTGATCGAGCAAAGCCGCGCGACGGTGCAGGGCCTGATGATGCAAGTGCAGGGCGTTCCTGGATGTATCACCGACCACTTCTCGGCCCTGCAGGGCGGGATCAACCCGCTGGACGATCCCAACCTTGGCGAGCGCATTCGCGCGGTGGTGGGGTGATTGATCCGGAGGCGCTCCCGGTTCAATCGTTGGGCCTCGGAGACCGCACCGGAGCGGTAGCCCCAGGCGCCCGAAAGGCCGTGTTCATCGAGATCACCGTGCTCTGGCTCGTCACGCTGCTGGCGATCCGGGCGGTCGTCGCGATCCAGGCCGCGGGGCTGCCAGACTGGACCCTCGCGCTGGTCCCGTTCCTGTTCATCTACGCGCCCGTGGGCTTGTGTCAGTGGCGCAAGGTGGACAGCTACGCGTATCGACTGGCGATCCCCGATCCTGTACGCGCGTTGTTCCCGCGGGACGGGGACCTGTCGGACCGCGAGGCGTGGAGGGCGGCGTTGCTCTTGGTCGGCAAGGTCATCGCGGTGATACTTTTGCCCTGGCTCGTGGGGTATCACCTGTATCAGACGCTGATCTTCGGGCTTCATCCTGCCTGGCGCGTGCCCCATGACGCATGGCTCCTGGTCCCGTATCACCTGTTCTTCGTCGCCCTCCCGGAGGAGTTCTTCTACCGCGGCTACCTCCAGACCCGGCTCAACGAGGTCTTTCCGCGTACGTTCCTGATCCTCGGCACGCCCTTCGGCTGGGCCCTGCCCATCGCCTGCGTCTACTTCGCCTTCGGCCACTCGTTGGTCAACGTGCAGTGGTGGCACTTTGCGACGTTCTTTCCAGGTCTTGCGTTCGGCTTGTTGCGTGAGAAGACCGGCGGGCCGCTGGCCGGGGCGCTGTTTCACGCTTGGTGCAACGTGTGCGTCGTGTGGTTGGACACCGCGTACGGTCTCCGTTGAAGAGTGACCAGATCTGCCAAACTCACTTTTGGTCATTCCCTCGCCAGCCCGGAGCGCATGTTGATTCCCATCCTGCTGACCTTCGTGCTGCTCTCAACGCTCCCGGTTTGCCTTGCCCACCCCGAGCCAGACGCCCCCGCGCGGGGTCAAGGTGATCGTCTTGTTCAGGACCGTGATGCCGGCGTTGCCCCAGCCGCCGATCCGGACGGTGCCGAAGGTCCAACCGGCGGCGGCCTCCAGCAGGAGCGGCGCGGACCAGACGGCGCCCAACGGGTAGAGGGTCACGGTGCCGGGGAGCGCCACGCCGATGTTGAACACGCCTTTGCCGCGCACGGCGAAGTCCACCCACGGGCTGACGGCCAGCCCGACCTGCGGGCCCGTGAACGAGAGCGTCGGCCCGCCAGCTACCCCGAAGTCGAGGCCGAACTGCTGACCGGTGCGGCCGCGCGTGCCAATCGCCAGGCCCACATTTCCAGGCATGCTCGCGTCCACCCCGAAGCCCAAGTGGGGTGCTGCCCAGTAGCCGGCGGAGACCTCGCCCCAGCCGAGGGCGACCACCGCGCCATCGCTGGGGAGTCGGAGCGCGGCGGGCTCGGCGAAGGCGGGGGTGGAGACGGCGAGGAGGATGAGGGCGAGGGCGGTGATGGGGCGGGACATCGAAGCTCCGGACTTGACGTGTCCAGAGTATAGCTGGGGTTGGGGTTCGGGGTCAGGTTGGGCGGCGGTGCATTCCCAAGACGGCGGGGAGCCTCGCGTTGAGGGTGGGCAGCTACAACAGTCATCCCACGCCCCCCCTCACCCGATCTCCCTTCTCCCCTCAAACGCCCGCGCCAACGAAACCCGGTCCGCAAATTCAATATCCGTCCCCACGGCGATCCCATGCGCCAGCCGTGTGACACGAACGCCAAGCGGCTTCAGCATCCGCGCGACGTAGAGCGAGGTAGCATCCCCCTCCACGTCGGGGTCGGTGGCCAACACACACTCCAACCCTGAGGCTGCATTGGCAACCCGGGCGAGCAGGGCTTTCAAGCGCAAATCGTCTGGCCCCACATTGTCCAGCGGCGACAGAGCCCCGTGCAAGACATGGAACATTCCCTTGAATTCCCCGGAGGCGTCGATGGCGCGCACATCCTGCGGGCGCTCGACGACACAGACGAGCAGCGGATTCCGGCGTGGATCGGCGCACCGGGGGCAGATTTCCCGCTCGGTCAAATCACAACACACGGCGCACTCCCGCACCGAAGCCTTGAGCCCGAGGATCGCAGCCGCGATGCTCTCAGCAGCGTCGGGGGATTGGCGCAAGAGCCAGTAGGCGTACCGCGTGGCGGTTTTCTCGCCGACGCCGGGAAACCGGGCGAGCTGGGCGACCGCCTGGCGGAAGGGGTCGCTCATGTTTTCGGACGAAACATCTTGGCGAGGTGGTCCACGTAGTTTCGCGAGCCCGCGGAGGTGCGCCAGGTCTTGGCCGATTTGGCGAGGCGGCCCATCACCGCTTCGAATTCCTGCGCGCTGACGGCAAAGTGGCCCAGCGTGAAAGCGCAGACCCGCCAGACGTTGTCGTGGGCCTGGCCGGTGCTGCGCCCGTCCGGGCGACGCCGAAGGCCGTTGTAGATCTCGTGGATCTCGCCATCCGTGGGCGCCCGACCGCCGGCCGTGGCCATGGTCAACACGCGGGACTCGATCTTCGCGAATAGCGGGATGTAGGGAACCGGGTAATCGTTCATCTCCGGCGGCACGGCATTGCCCCGAAAGAGCGACGTCAGCGTGGGGACGTGCCAAACGAGGTTCTGAGTCTCCCCGATCAGGAACAGGTCCTCACGGGGGGAGCTCAAGCCCACGCCGTCGTGTCCGACGACGATGCCGACATCCGCGTCCTTGGCGCCCAAGCCCAACGGCTCAAGCACCTGCAACAGCGACGGATGCGGAACTTCAACCGGCATCGCTCACCCGCCGAACATGCCAGGGGGGAGCCCCATGCCCTCCGCCATGCCCATCAGCTTCTCCGCAACGACCTCCTTGGCCTTCCGAATGGCGTCGTTGGTCGCGGCCCGCACGAGATCCTCCAGCAGCTCCACATCCGCCGCAGCCTTCGGGTCGATCTTGACGGACAACACCTCCTGGCCCCCGTTCATCCGCACCACGACGAGGCCGTTGCCCGCTGTGCCCTCGACCTCGGCCCGCTCGGCCTCGGCTTGAAGGTCCGCCATCTTCTGCTGGAACCCGCCCAGCATGTTCGCCATCCCGCCACCGCCCCCGAAGGGGTTTCCACCGCCAAAAGCATCACTCATCTTCAGACTCCAGTTCGGGCATGTTCATATCGCGGGGGGCGGGGCCGACGGGGGTGATCGACGCGATCCGGCCATTCACGGCCGCGACGAGCCGGCGGACGAGGGGGGAGGCGTTCGCGGCCTCGGTGGCGTCGGCGTGGCGCTTCTCCTCTGCGGCGGACCTGCGCTCGCTGCCGGTGCGGCCAGCGTCGGCGTCCACGCGGACGTCGACAACGCGAAGATCGGGGAACCACTGGCCAAGTTCGAGATCGCGCAGGGTGTCGCGCACGCGGCTCTGGGCCAGGATGGAGCGGACGGCGAGCTGGAGGCGTCCATCGGCGTAGGAGATGAACGCCGCGTTGTCCGCGAGGGTCGAGCGGGCGATGGGGAGGAGAGACTCGAGCAGGGTCCGGTAGCGGGCCGCCGGGGTGGTCGGGGGGGCCG
>CANKNP010000206.1 GCA_947483545.1 Deltaproteobacteria bacterium
ATCGGGGTTGGGCGCCCCCGGACTGGTTGACGGTCAACTTGACCCTGCGATGCAACCTCGCGTGTGTCATGTGCACCACCTGTTACGACGCGCCGGAGCTCACCAAAGAGGAGGTGTTCGGCGTCATCGACCAGGCGAGCGCCTGGGGGGTGCGTGTGTTCAATCCCCTGGGCGGGGAGGCGTTCATTCGCAAGGATCTCGAAGACATCCTCGCGCATGCCGTCGCCCGCCGGATGTTTGTGACGTTGACCACGAACGGCACGCTGATCACCGAAGCCCGCGCCGCTCGGGTGGCTGCGCTCCCGCCGGAGCAATTGCACATCAATGTGAGCATCGACGGGCTCGAATCCACCCACGACAGTATCCGCGGCCCGGGCAATTTCAAACGTGCGATCCAGGGCTATCGCCTCCTCCGTTCCGCAGACCAGCAGCACGGTCAGCCCCGCCGCTCGATTGTGGCGAACGTGATCTTGCACCGCAAGAATCTCCACGAATTTCCGGCGCTGCTTGAGATGTTGGCCGACGAGGGTTTCAGTGGCGTCCAGATCTTGAACCTGTTCCGAAACCCCAAGGATCCCGCCGTCGGTGGCATGTGGTTCCAACCCGAGGATCTCCCGCGGTTGAGCGCCCTGGTGAGCGACCTGGCTTTCGCCTCCCCCCTCCCGATGCGGACCGCCAAGGCTGATCTCCTACGCATCCCGCGCTACTACACCGAGGATCTCACCCCCTTGGAGGCGCCTTGTTGGGCCGGCTGGAAGGAGCTGTACATCAACGCGGACGGCGCCGCGATCATGTGTGACGGCAAGCTGGATTTTCTGGCTGGCGCTTTTGGAAACGTTCGGGAGCACACGCTCAAGGAGCTCTGGACCTCTCCCGCGATCGCCCAACGGCGCGCGGTGGTGAAGGCGTGTTCCACCCCCTGTCTCCAGAATTGTTACCTCCGCCGGGAGGCTGACAGCGCGCCGCAGATCCTGCGCGGGTTTGGGGAGCACGCCCAACGGTCCTTCCGCCAGCGCGTGCCGCCCTCCCCACAGCCATTCTTGCCTGCCCTGGCCCTGGAGCTCTCTGATGTGCCCCTCGACCCTACCGACGGCAGGTTCTTGCAGCTCGTGGGGGGCGTCCCCGACGGCCTCTCCGCCGCGGGGGATGCCCAACGTTGGTACGATTTGCGCGACCGCGGACAGCTTTGTTTTGACCGGGGCTTCATGGGCGCGACGGTGGTCGAGGGGTTTCTCGGTGAGCTGCAGGCGACCGGCAAGCGGGTCGAACATCTCGCGTTGGGCGGCCGGGGCGAGCCGCTCCTGCACCCTGAGCTGGATCGGGTGTTTGCCGCCACCGCCCGGGCGTTGGCGGACGGCGTTGTTGCGCGGGTGAGCGTGTTCTCCACCCTCCTGCGTCCGTTGCCAGCCACGCTCGAGCGAGCAACCTCGACGCCGATGCCTTGGATCTCTTGGGACGGTTGGCTCACCACGTCGTCGGATCCCCGCCTTCAAGCACCGTTGGGGGACGCCCTGAAGGAGGGGATAGGGCTTGTATGGGCGCGCAGGCCCGCGTCGGTGGACGAAGCGACGGAATAAGCCGCGGGGGTGTCCTGGCTGCTCGCGTATTTCCGACCCTCCCGCCGGGAGCTCGTCCTCGTCGAGGGGTTGATGCTCCTGTGCGCGGCGTCGTCCCTGGCCGGCTCATGGGTCATGGGCATGTCGATCGACCAGGCGGCCAAGGCGGCGCCGCTCGCTTGGATCGTCGCGGGCGCGCTCGGATATTGTGCCGCGGTTTTCTTCGCGGCCTGGCTCTCCTGGATCACGCGCGTTCGCATCGAGCGGATCGCCCAAGCCGCGATGATGGGCGTCAAGTCGCGGCTGTTCTCGCACCTGCTCCGGCACGACGTTGCGCTGCATGACAAGCATGGCAGCGGCGCCCTCCTCGCCAGGGTCACCGGCGACATCGAGGCGATGCGGCTCCTGTTCAGCGAGGTGATCTTGCAGATCCCCGGGGACGTCGCGCTGGTGCTCGGCATGTTCGTGATCCTTGGGTTCACGGCCCCTGGGCTCCTCGGCATCGTCGCCATCTCGCTCCCTTTTTGGGTGGGCTTGATCGTCTGGTATCGGCGGGTCTCCCCCGCGACGTTCTCCGCGGTTCGAAAGGAATCGACCGCGCTCACAGGGTGGATGACCGAGACGGTCGCGGCGATCCCGCTGTTGCGATCGATGGATCGCCTGGATTTTGTGCGTCGTCGCACCGCCGCGTTGGGACAAGCCCGGTTCGACGCCGAGCTCCAGCACTTCATGCAGAACGTGTGGTTCTTCAACGGGCTGTTCGGCGTGCGCTCGGCGGTGCTGGGGGCGGTGGTCTGGATTGGGGCTGAGCAGGTCGCACGCGGGGAGTTGACCGCGGGTGTTCTGCTGGTCGCCGTGGACTACACCCGCAAGATGGTGGAGCCGTTCATGCGCCTGCAGTTCCACATCACCACCTTGGAGCGCGCGCGGGTCGGCGCCGGGAGGGTGAAGGAGCTGCTGGATGTGCAGCCGGTAGTCGTCGATCCCAAGGTGGCCCAACCTTGGCCCGGGATCGGGGTGGGGATTCAGTTGCACGCGGTTGATTTTGCGTATCAGCCGGACGTCCCGATTCTGTCGGGGGTGAACCTACACATCCCAGCGGGCTTGCGGGTCGGGATCGTCGGACCGACCGGGGGTGGCAAATCGTCGCTGGTGCAGCTCCTGGCGCGCTTTCGAGATCCGAGCGCGGGATCTGTGACGGTCGGAGGTGAAGACCTCCGCATGCTGTCTCTCGCCGCGCTTCGACATCACGTCGGGCTCGTGACCCAATCCGTCCAACTGTTGCCGGGGACGGTCGCTGAAAATCTGGGCGCGGATGTGGCACGCGCGGGGGTGTTGCTCGACGAGATCGGTCTCGCGGCTCGGTTGGGTCCGGGCACGTTGGTGGGGGCGGGGGGCGAGACGCTCTCCCGCGGGGAAGCTCAGCTCCTGTGTGTCGCCCGCGCGCTGGTGTCGGAGCCGGAGATTCTCTTGCTCGACGAAGCGACCAGCGCGATGGATCCGGACACAGAGGCCGGGGTGATGCGGCTGTTGAGGGCCCGGCCGGGGCGGACCGTCGTGACCGTGGCGCATCGGCTGCGGACCATCGTGGATCACGACGTCATCGTGGTTTTCGACCATGGGATCGTCGAGATGGGCGCCCACGCGGAGCTGTTGGGTCGAGGGGGCGTCTACGCCGCGCTGTGGCGCGCGCAGCTGGCCAAGGAGGGCGCGTGAGCTTCGTATTGGCGTGGTTCATGGGGTGCGCCGCGCCGCCGGAGAGCGTTCCGGGGCACTTCCTCCCGTGCCCGGAGCGCGACCCGTGCGTGAGCAGCGAGGCCGATATCAACGACGGCGTGCATTTTTTGGAGCCCATCCGCGCCCCGGCCGGGCACACCCTCCCGAACGATACCCTCGCCCGGCTCCGGTCCATCATCCTCTCGCTGCCGGGCGGGGCTATCGCTGGCGGTAGCGCGACCACCCTTCGGGCGACGTTCACATCGTCCTTCCTTGGCTTTGTAGACGACCTGGAGCTGCGCATGGACCCAAAGCTCAGGGCCGTCCAGGTGCGCTCCGCCTCGCGCTGGCCGCTGCGGTCCGGCCAAGGGGTCCGGGACCGGGTGGAGGCCGTTCGCACCGCTTGGAACGCCAGGTTTGGACCCGCGCCTGAACCCTGAGCACCCTTGGGGCGGCTTGGAGCCATCCTCCGCGCCGTTGCTGCGGCCGCCGTACGCCGCTGCACATCCGGGCGGCCGATCCGCGGGGATAGGGCCGCGCGTACCGGGGTAGGATTCTCCCGCTCATGCCGATCGTCGCCCCCAACCGTTCCCCCGCGCGCATCGGCGGTCGGTTCGCGCTGGTTGTGGTCTCCGCATCGCTGCCGCTCCTGGCGCTGGAGTTGTTCCTGCGCCTCGCCTATCCGGGGAGCGTGGACACGATGAACAACGCGGCGTTCACTCGCGTGTCGGTGCAGCCTGGACAGATGACCGAGCTCATTCCTGGGGCTACCAACGCGCATTTCATGGGCGGTGCGGTGCGGGTGAACGCGCACGGGTTTCGAGGTGCGGAATTCGCGATCCCGAAGCCCGCCGGGACATTTCGCATCCTCGCCGTCGGTGATTCCGTGACGTTCGGGTTCGGCGTGGCTGAAGAGGCCGCGTTCCCCTCGCTGCTGGCTTCCAGCCTTCAGGCCCCCGGACAGACCGTCGAGGTGATCAACGCAGGGCTCCCCGGGGCGGGGCTGCCGTACTACTTCCAGACCGTGCGGCGCTGGTGCGATCATGCCGATGCGGACGTTGTGGTTGTGAGTGTCGTGCTCAACGACATCCTGGCCTACCGACCGGAGGAGAGCCTGGATCAGCCGATGCCGGCCAAAGGGCAGGCGGACCCGGCCGGCTTTGGGGGGCCCATCCGCCGATCCTACGTGTACACGGCAGGCTTCCGAGCGCTGAAGAGCGTGTTGTACGCGGTTCACGTCCTGGATCTGCGGGACAGCCCGGGGTTCCGCTTCGTGCCGCTGGAGGAGGACGAGGCGGAGCGGGTCCGCGCGTGGGAGGCCAGCTTGAAACTGCTGGACCTGACCGTCGCGGAGGGCGCGAGGTGCGGGGTGCCCCTGGTGGTGGCGGTGTTCCCCTTGGAGCTGCAGCTCAGCCCGGAGGCGCTCACCCAGTATCGGGAAGACCTGGGCGTCGCGCTCGCAGCGAACGCGACGGATCTCGCGCCTCAGGCCACGCTTGCAACCTGGGCCGCAGACCGTGGTGTGCCCTTCGTGGACCTCACACCGGCATTTCAGAGGGATGAGCCCAGGGCGCTGTTCCTTCGGGGTGCGTACGTGACGTTTGACCCGGTGCATCCCTCGCCGCTCGGGCACGAGCGCGCTGCGGCGGAATTGGCGGAGGCGCTGCGCGAGGGGGGGTTTTTGCCGACGCGGTGAGGGGACATCCGAGGAGGGCCGTCGGGGGACCACCGGACGGTGGAACTACCCTTCTCCCGCCCCGCGGGAGAAGGTGGTCGCGTCTTCGTGGCCGGATGAGGGCTGTTCAACATCCGCGGGGAGCCCTCATCCGCCGCCGATTACGGCGGCACCTTCTCCCGGAGGGAGAAGGGTCGGACCGGATCAGAGAAACCCGGGGTTCGCAGGCAGTACACCGGACGGTGCCCGCCCCGCCCGCCCGGTGCTCCGCGGCGTCCTGCGGCCCGGGTGAACGGCGAGGCGGTGGGCGTGAGCCGCCCAACACGCCCCAGGATCCCGCCCGTCATACACCCACCCAGATGCTCGCCCTCCTCCTGCTCGCGTGTGTGTGTCCCTCGCCGCCCGACACGGGCTCGGGCGTTGGGATCGACACCGACAAGGGAGCCCCGGCCGACAGCGGCCAGGACAGTGGCCAGGACACCGCTCCTGACACCTCCGAGCGCCCGTTCGCCTGCCCCGTAGGCATGTCCCCCGTCCCCGCCGATGCCCCGACATACTGCATCAGCACCTACGAGGTGAGCGTCGTGGACGGGTCGCCACCTCTGCACCCGGGTTGATGTCCACCGTGGGCCTGACCTTCTTCGAGGCGATGGCGGTCTGCGCGGCCACCCCCGCCGTGGGCGTGAACGGCGAGGATCTCGGCACCCTGCGCATCGCCACCTTGCAGGAGTGGGAAGACGCCGGCGATGGCACCCTCGGCGAGGGTGGCACCGCCTACCCGTGGGGCGAGGAGTTCGACGCCACGCGCTGTGCCACCCAGGACGAAGACGGTGACCAGGTCCTGTCAGAGCCGGCTCCGGGGGGCAGCTACCCGGATTGTGTCAGCGTTTTCGGGGTGTACGACCAGATCGGCAACGAGTGGGAGTGGACCGATCCAGGGGTCGCCATCGACATGGAGGGGTTCGTAGAGGCGCGGTCGAAGCAGGGGGCCGATCTGCGTGTCGAGGACGATGGCATCTACCTGGATCGCGGGGAGCCCAACCTTTTTCGGGTGAGCGCGGTCGCGACCGGGACGGAGGTCGCAACCGATGGCGAGGGTCGGCTCTGCGCGCCCTCGGACGGGATTCAAGAATCGGTCGCTGAGCGGTACGGATACCTGGAGCCGTCCTGGCTTCAGTTCGACGTGAGCGGGGTGGATTTCTTGCCGATCTACGTGGATATCTCCGAACCGTCCGATTGTTACGCGCTCCTCCCGCAATTCGACCGCGATGGGTGGCCGGTGCCTGCGAAGGGGGGCGGCGCCTATTATTCCGGTTGGGGGACGGACCTACATTCGTCCACCTACGCACACACGGCGGATTTTGATGGGTCGATCACGTTCCGGTGTGCGTTTGGGTAGCGATCGAGATTGGCCAAACGCGCTGCGCCTCGGGGTGGTGCTCTGTGTGTCCGAGCTCGTGCTGACGCGGGTCAGCGCGCGAGAGCCCGTAGCGGGCATCACTGTCGCCGTGTCCGTGGTGGCGTTCCTGGTGCTCTCGGGGGTCCCGGCGCTGCTCTTCGACTTCGTCCCGCTCCCCCCGCGGCTCCGATTTGCCCTCCACCGCTTGAGCGGCTGGGGCCTTTGCACGCTGGTCGGCCTTGGGATCGTCGGGCCGGCGATCAACGAGGCTGCGGGCTCGAAGGCGGCGCTTGGCAGCGTCGTCGTGTTGTTGGCCGGGATCGCAGCGCTCTCCCGGCTCTCTCAGGAAGCGCCCCCGCGTCCGTACCCTCGCCCCTCCGCCGTTGGGATCTACCTGGCGCTGGCTGCCGTGGCTGCCTGGCTCGTCGGGCCCGGGAGTCTGCCTGCGCTCCCGGCGCTCCTCGCGCTGGTCGTCAGCGGCGCCGTCATTGCCGCACTCGCGTCGAGAAACCGGCTGGTGCTCCCCGCCGGCCTGCTTGGGATCGTGCTGGCGAGCTTGCCGTCGCTCCCGACCCAGGTGCCGTGGGCGGACCGCGCGCGCGGTCAGGGCCCCGACATTTTGCTCATCAGCGTGGACGCGCTGCGGTTCGACGCGGCCCTCCCGATGGGCGTCTATCAGAAGATCGCCTCCGAAGGCGTCGAGTTCACGTCGGCCCAAGCACCCGCACCATGGACCCTCCCGTCGATCGCGAGCCTGCTCACCGGGGTGCCGCCGTCCATCCACGGCGCGGGTGCACAGGCCGAGGGGGTCCGCTCGGGGGTGGCCCCGTCGGCGCCTGCGCTGGCCCGAGACCTTGCGGCGTTGGGCTACGACACGGTCGGGCTGATCGCACCGAACCCCTTCGCGGGGGCGAGTTTTGGGATGGACCGGGGTTTTGATTATTTCTATCAGCCGGGTTGGAGCCCCTACGCATTGCCGAGGGGGAAGGAGAACCTCGCTGCTTGCCCGCTCCTGGTGCGCATCTCGGAGAAGCTGTCGAAGCACATCCTGTGCCGCTCGATCGACGGTGCGGGGCTCACGGATCACGCGCTCGACGTGCTGGCACAGCGACGGGACCGGCCCCTTTTCTTGTGGATTCATTACCTGGACGTACACCTGCCCTACGTCCACACGGTCAACCCGACGGTGTCCGCGGCCGTCCGCACCGTGGTCACGGGCGACTTCTACGCCGAGCTGGCGAAGATCCGGAGCAGGCCCGGCCTGCGCGAGGAGCTATGGGCCGCCAACGAGGATGAGGTGCGCTTCGTGGATGGCCAGGCGCAGCGAATCGTCGACGCGTTTGGGGAGCGCCCGCGCGTCACGGTTCTCACCGCGGATCACGGCGAGGAGCTCTTTGAGCACGGCGGTGTCGAGCACGGCCACGCGCTCTTCCAAGAGGTGATCCAGATCCCGTTGGTCATCTCTGGGCTCAAGCGGGCGCCTGGGGTGAGCCCCGAGCCCGTCACCCTCGTGGACGTGACGAAGACGCTGCTCGCCGCCGCCGGCGGGAACGACCCGTTGATGATGGGCGTGGATCTCGCGGGCGACATCCCCGATAGCCGGTTGTTGCGCTCGGGAAACATGCTGCGCGTGGCGCCCGATCGCATGTTTACGATTCGGCGTGGCTGGTGGAAAGCCATCACGGACGAGGAGCTGCCAGCCGCCCTGTTCGATTTGCAGAGCGACCCGGGCGAGTTGCACAACCTGGCGGCGGACCAATCGGGGATCTACCGGGAGCTCATGGAGGGGCAGCCGCGGGAGAGCTTGGGGGGTGGGGCGGCCGTGGAGCTCAGCGAGGAGCAGAGGGCGAGGTTGGAGGCGTTGGGGTATGTGGGGGAGTAGCGCCGCCGATCCGCGCGCTCGGCGAACCTCGCTCGCGGCTCGGCGGTCTCTTTGCACCGTTCCTACCGGTGGAATGCGACGGTCCGTCGAAGACGCCGGGCCCGCCGCCCTCCACCTGGAACGGTGCGGTTAGGGGCCAGCCCGGCTCCAAGTCAAGCACTTCCAGGGCCTTAGGATTGTGTTGTTTGTCCAGCGCCCGGGCTGGCCCCCCGCCCTTGACACCCGCTCCCCCCCGCGCTAACCGCCCGTCCCTGCGTACTGCCCCCTTGCGGGAGGCCATGCCCACTTCGGAGCGGTCGCATCTACCCCAGGAGCCCCCATGGCCATGACCGACACCCGCAAGGCCGAAGTAATCTCGACCTTCCGCGCCCACGACACCGACTCCGGCTCTGCCGAGGTTCAAGTTGCGATCTTCACCGAGCGCATCATCTACCTGACCGAGCACTTCAAGACACATTCGAAGGACCACCACAGCCGTCGTGGTCTCTTGAAGCTCGTCGGCCACCGCCGGCGCCTCTTGAAGTACCTCCGCAACACCGACGTGAGTCGGTACGATGCGGTGGTCCAGAAGCTGGGTCTGCGCAAGTAGCCCTCTGACGAAAGGCAGCCCTCACCGGCTGCCTTTCGCGCTTTCGAACGTTCTTTCTCAACGGCCACAAGGCCAACACCCTCCTTCCAACGCTTGCAAGCAGTTTGCTTCGCAGGTCTTCGCGGACTGAGCGCGTCCACCTCGCATCCACCTTCGGTGGCTGGCTGCGGGGCCGGATTCGGGCTCACTCCGAGTAGGTCTACGGGGAATCTGGCGGCACCTGTACAGCCGGCTTGGGATGGGGCTTTCACGGTTTCCGGGCATGTCGTCCGGGCGCCAAAGCACCCTCTGCAAACCGCAGAACTCTACAGGTATATCCAATGCAACCACTCACTCCCATCACTGTGTCCGTCGAGATCGGCGGCCGCACCATGACCCTCTCCACCGGCAAGTACGCCAAGCAGGCGTCCGGCGCCGTCGTTGTCTCCATGGCCGACAGCCAG
>CANKNP010000207.1 GCA_947483545.1 Deltaproteobacteria bacterium
CGACGGAAGCGAGGTAGTAATGACGACCCTGCGTGCCGGCCGCGCCGCCGCCCCCACCCTGCTCGAGCACGAGTGGCACGACGCGGGGCTCCATGAGCAGGTCGTTCGCCAAGTGTTCAAGGACGTGCCCCAGTTCGATCTGACGCTGGCCCAGTGGTCCGATGACATGGCGCACTACCGCGAGGTGGTGTTGAGCTGGGCCTCCGGGCCTCGGCTGACCGTCCGCATCGACCAGGGGTTCGGCCTCGTCGGCCCGGCACGGGGACCGTTCCCGTTCGCGTCCCCGATCGCCGACCAAGCCGCGCTCATCCGCTCACCAGGGTGGTCGTGCGCGCGCACCTGCCTGGTCCCGTCGGCGATCTACGTCCGATGGGAGGGCGAGGACGCGATTCGGTGAGGCGCACTCGGCGGATCGCCAGCCGCGCCACCATGATCGCCTCCGTAATCCGCCGCCGGGACGACTCGTCCCCACGCCGTCGTGCGGCAGCGCCCGAGGCGATCCCGGTGAGCATCAAACCCGATCGCCACGGCCGCGATGTGCCGCTCCACACGGGGCGGTGCACACGTCCACGTTGGCTGCGTGGCACACTGCGCGGGTGAGCTCGCAGGCGGTGAGATCGCGTACTCTACTCGACTGTCCGCACGGCCAGGGATTGCTGGGGCGCGATCCACTGGGACGACTCCGCCTCCGCCACGGCCGCAGCGACCGAGGCCCTCAACTCTGCTTTGAACGCCTCCCTTCTCTCGATCGGCACGTACCGGTCTACGAGGCGGTGGACGTGCGTGGTCCAGGTCTGGAGCGCCGGCAGCACACCACGCGAAATCACCTCGGTTGCAGCGAGCTCACGGAGCACGAGCGCTTGGGTGCGAGCGTGGACCCCGGCGAGGTTGACGACCTGCGCCAGCGCGGCCGCCGGCGGGTCGGGCTCGGCGAACGCTAGAGCGAGCATCGCGTCGAGTGCAAGGTGGCTCGCAGCCACGGTGCGCTTGATGTCCAACAACTCGGGATCTCGGAGCAGCCGGTCCATCTGGGCCTGCCCGGCGCGGACCTTCTTCTGGAAGGCGACTGAGTAGCGTCCATGCTCCACCGGCCTCCCTGCCCGGCCGCCGTGCTTCCTACACCTGTTTCGGTCGATCAGGGGGTACGCCGCACAGTGGGACCCATCGCGATTCGTCGCCCCGCACCTTCCGTCAATTGGCGTTTGTGCGCCCATGGTTTTCTACTATCACGTGGCCTGTCGATTTCCAGGGTAGTGGTGATACATAGGATTTCCTTCGGGCGTTCGCCGACCGCCCTCTCCCGCGCGAACAGCGGCCCCCACAATTCGACCCGTTGAGCACCGCGACGGCGTCCTCTTCAGCGGATAAGCCCCGAATGACGGAGCAAACCGCATGAGCACCGCCGATCGACGCGGTAGGCTGCCAAAGGTCGGCAACCTGAGCGTCCGCCTGCCTGAGCCGCTGTACGCGCGATTCGAAGACCAGCGGAAGCGGAAGGACGGACCCTCAACATCGGAGTTCGCTCGAGAGTTGCTGGCCGCAGCGCTACCTCGTTTGGCGATGGTGGCAGGAGACCGATCGAGGCCGGAGGCTGAGCTGACCTCCGGGTTGATGGCGGCGAATGACTGCTCGCCAATATCAATACGCCTCAACCGCCAGCTCGGAAATGCAATTGACCGGCTGCGGAACCCACCGGGGAGCCCTTTCGGCAGCCGAAGCGAGGTGGCGCGAGCAGCGCTCGTCCTCGGACTCGGGGAAACGCCGTATCCCAGCGAACGCGTGCCGGGCGGACTGGTGGATGACGGCGACGGGTTCTGGGTCGGCACGAGGTCCGTTCATCTCCGGCCCATCGCGCCGGGGCACACGCTGGTGGTGGATTTTGCAGCCCGCGAATTCCCGAAACGCGTCGGCTCGGTCATCGCCGGCTGCCGCATCGGTGGCGCGTTCGTAGACGTGCTCCTGTATGACTCCCGTGGGGCGGCCTGCGCAGCCCTGGACATCGGGGGGAACAGCGTGGGCCATCTCCGGATGAAGAGGGTCGACGGATCTGCCGGGAAGGGGGAGCGGGTAACTCTACGGGTGCGTGCGTCCTCCGACTCCGCAGTGGAGGGTCTGCAGGTTCATTTCGACTTCGTCAGATAATACTGCTTATAGCTTACATATTTTGTATACGCGCCGCATACCGCCCTGGCCCTGGTAACCAGCACCTGCCAAGGTGAAGATGCCTGGCAAGCGAGGAAAGGCAGCCGGGTCCTTGGGGGCTCGACCCTCCCCTTGGCGTGCCGGAGATTCGATGAAGATGCTTGACTACGCGGGCGCAGCCGCAATTGTTGCCGTGCCTGTTGGTACCTTGTATGCGTGGGTCCACGAGGACCGCATCCCGTACGTGCGGCTTGGTCCGCGCACCGTTCGCTTCGACGAGGCGGACCTGGCGGCCTGGCTGGAGGAACGGAGGCGCGGACCCGCGTCCGCCACGAGGGGGCGCACTTGACCAGCTCGGAGCCTCCGCGCTCGGAAGCTCGTCTGCTGAGGATCTCCGAGCTCGCCGCGCACCTCGGAGTGACGAAGGCTCAGATCTACCGCCTCTCGGCCGCGGGTCGCATCCCCAGGTACAAGGCCGGTCACCGCACCGTCCGCTACGACCTCGACGAGGTCCTCGCGGCCCTGCGCTCGGCCCCACCCGAGCCAGAAGCGCCGCGACAACCCCGCCCCCCCGCGTCCCTCGGCGCAGGCCCGCCCCTCCGCGACCTTCCCGCCTACGACTGGTCCCCCTCCACGCCCATCGATGGTACTCTGCCCCCGGCAGAGCGCCGCGGCTGAGGAGCACCTCATGTCCGTCTACAAGCGCGAGAACAAAGGAAGTCAGAGCTGGATGATCGACTTCACGTACCAACATCCCGTCACCGGGGAGAAGAAACGGCACCGCGAGGCTGCCGACAAGGAGGTGACCCTCAAACGCGACGCGTTGGCCGCCGAACGCGCGCTCAAGATCAAGCTGACGACGCCTCCGCCCAAGCCCGAAGAAGTCCAGAAGGATGCGCCCTTCGCCGACTTCGCCGGCTACTGGAAGGACACCCGGCGTGCCGACTGGAAACCGACCGCGCTCCGCGGCTACGAGCAGATCCTCCGGGTCCACCTCGTGCCCGCGTTCCGCGGCCGGAACCTCCGCTCGATCACGGCCGAGGACGTGCAGCGCTACAAGAGCGACCGCCTCTCGAAGGCCGGCCTCGCCCCCAAGACGGTGAACAACCACCTCGGGGTGCTCGGCTCGCTCTTCGAAGATGCGGTGAAGTGGCGGTACGCAGTCCAGAACCCGGCGCGTCAGGTCAAGCCCTGCCGCGTCGATCGGGTGGACGAGGACTTCGACTTCTGGACGTCGGAGGAATCCGACGCCTTCCTGGTGGCGATCCAGGATGTCCGGCCCCGGTGGAGCCCGTTCTTCCTCACGGCGCTGCGGACCGGGCTTCGGCTCGGCGAGCTGGCGGCCCTGCGGTGGACGGACGTGGACTTCGTGGCCCGCAAGGTCCACGTGCGCCGCAGCTTCAGCCACGGATCGGAGACGGTCCCGAAGAGCGGCAAGGGGCGCTCGATCCCGATGAGCCCGCGGCTCCACACAGCCCTGGCCGAGCACAAGCTGGCCTGCGGCGGCGCGGAGCGCGTGTTCCTCTCGGATGAGGGCGAGGTGCTCGACAGCAACCGCGTCAAGCACCCCTTCTGGGCGGGCGTGAAGGCCGCCGGGGTTCGGCGCATCCGGATCCACGACCTCCGGCACTCGTTCGCGAGCCAGCTGGTGATCGCGGGCGAGAGCCTGTTCAAGGTCCAGACCCTTCTGGGCCACTCCGAATCGACGATGACCCAGCGCTACGCCCACCTCCGCGCCGAAGACCTCGGCGAGTCGGTGGGCGTGCTGGACAACGCCGACAATTCCGCGGCACTTTTGTGGCACGCGGGCCCCAAGAAGGGGGTGTAGTGGTGTCTAACCACCTGCAATCATTGACGAATAGAAGATGGAGGCGGCGGGAGTCGAACCCGCGTCCGAAGCATCATCCAACTCTCGAGATACGTGGCCTTCCGGAAACTCTCCGGCGAGTGTCGTCCCCTTTGGGGACCGTCAAGACTCCCTGTTTGAGCTTCGCTTCTCCGCCGGTTGTCTGTCCGCGGAGTCACTGCAGGCCTAAATTACACCCGAGCGGGGTCAGCCGGTCCCCGCTCGGATGCCGGGTGCTCGTAATGGCTCCCGGAACTTCAACTATGCCGCGAGGGCCTGGCTGAAGTTGTTGCTGTTGTTGGCAGCTTGGTTTTGGTTCTCTCACAGCGGAACCGCGCTCGCCACGCCCGTCGGTATTCAGGCACCTCGTCGAAACCGGTTCGCCCCCGGATGGGAAGTGGGTCCGAGGACCCGTCCACCGCCATCATGCCCACGCCGGCCGCCGATGGCAAGCGGCAAGGACCGGAGGCACACGAGGGCGCTCGTGTCCGAGAGTCCGAGACGCGCACCCGCAGGACTCGGGCAGCGTCGCCTCACTGGTCGAGTTGTGCGGGACACCGCCGCCAGGGCGCTCGCCCTCGGCGCCAGCAAATTCGTCGCGACACGATCGGATCGGTTGCACGGCGTCAGACAAACGCCGACTCTTCCCGCCATACTCGCGCCGCTCGCGCGACCGGGGCCGCCGACTGGCGCCACGACCTGGGGTCGATCGCCGACGCACCCGCGGTACTCGGGCAGTGTCGCCCCACCGGTCGAGTTGTGCGGGGCACCGCGGCCACTCCGCTCGCCCAGGGCGCCATCAATCCGTCGCGACACGATGGGATCGGCGCTCGCGCATCGGGCAAACGCCAACTCTTACCGCCATGCTCGCGCCGCGCGCGCGGCTCGCCGCGCGCGGCACTACCACCCGGCGCCATCGCCGGCTCCCCGCGCAGAACTCGGGCAGTGTCGACATACTCGTCGAGTTGTGCGGGCCACCGCGTCGAGGCCCCTCGCCTCCGGCGCCCGCGTCCCGCGGCGCTCACGCGACAGCCCCGGCAGTGTCGCCCCACTCGTCGAGCTGTGCGCCGAACCGCGGCCAACCCGTCGCCCGCGACATCCCGCGTCATTGGTCGAGGCTACGGGAGTAGCCGGCACCCGCCGTGAGCGGCCGTAGTGCTGCATTCCCGCGTCCCACTCAGCTGCCCTCGATCAGCGCCGCCTCCAGCGCCGCCTCCACCCGCTCCTGGGCCTCCGCGATCGACATCGAGAGGGTCGCGCCCGCCGCCTTGGCATGGCCGCCGCCGTGGACGCTGAGGCGCTGAGCAAGCGCTGCGACGTCGACGCCACCACGCGAACGGAGCGACACCTTGCACCGTCCCTCACCGCGTTCGACGACCAACGCGGCCAACTCCACGCCCTGGACGTGCTGCAACGCGTCGACGATTCCCTCAACGTCCTGATCCTCAGCGCCAAGCTCGGCCATCGCCGCCTGGGTACACACGCCCACCAGCACCCTGCCGCGGGCCAGTCCGCGCGCCTCGTCACAGACGCGAGCCTGAAGCCGCAGACCCGACAGACGACGGTCCATCAGCACACGCTCGCAGATCTTCCAGTGTTCGATTCCGTGCCCGAGCAGCTCGGCCGCGAGGGTGTGGGTACCGGCGCGAGTGTTGCTGTATCGGAACGCGCCGGTGTCGTAGATGATGCCGGTGTAGAGCGCCTCGGCGTAGGTGCGATCGAGCGCGACGCCCCAATGACCCAAGAGGCGACGCACCATGACACATGTGCTTTCGGCAGCGGCGTCGAGCCAGGGGAGCGTGTAGCCATCAATGCCGCTGGACCGATGATGGTCGATGAGGCCTGTCCATCGGGCACCGGCGAAGGCACGTCCGACACTGCGCGTCAGGCGCGTGCGGTCGCCGTCGAGGACGACGACGCCGTCGTAGTCGCTGACATCCGCGTCGGCGACCATCTCGGACGCACCGGACATCCAGGCGTAGCGAAAGCCCGGATCCCCGGCGACGTCGACGTGGACGTCGGGAGCCAGCTCCGCAGCCGCGCGCTGCAGGGCGAGGCAGGCGCCGATGCTGTCCCCATCGGGGCCTTCGGGGCCAGTGAGCAGCACCCGGCGGCTGGACCGGAGGGCAGCGAGCAAGGCGGCGGCGAACTCCATGCGGGCAGCGCTCCAGAAGCCGCTCGCAGTATCCACAATGCCCACGGGCGCAAGGCCTCCGGGCGCGTTAGACGCCGGTTCCTTTCGACGGACGACCATGACTGAATCGGATACCGCGCCCGAGGGCGCGGAACTAGAGGCCACCCCGGCGCCCAAGCGCACCGACCACCTCAGCGACCGCGCGTTTGCGGATTTCCCCATCTCCCCCGCCGCACTTCAGGCGTTGGCTGACCTCAAATACATCATGGCCACGCCCGTGCAGGCGCGCACCATCGAGCCCGCACTCGCAGGTCGCGACCTGATCGTGCGCGCGAAGACCGGTACCGGCAAGACAGCCGCGTTCGGTGTGCCAATGATCGAACGGCTCGACGACGGGGCCCGGGTCACGCAGGCGTTGGCGCTCGCACCCACCCGCGAGCTGGCAGTGCAGGTTGCCCAGGAGCTCGCAGCGTTGGCGAAGTACCGGGACCTGCGCATCACCGCCATCTACGGCGGCGTCGCCTTCCCCCCGCAGGAAGAAGCGCTGCAGAACGGCAGCGAGATCGTGGTCGGTACACCCGGTCGCTTGCTCGACCACATTCGCCGCGGCAACCTCAAGCTCGATCAGGTGCGCGTCGTCGTGCTCGACGAGGCCGACGAGATGTTGTCGATGGGCTTCTTCGAGGACGTGCGCAAGATCGTCGCCCAGACGTCGGCGGGCCGCCAGACCATGCTTTTCTCAGCCACGCTGGACGAAAGCCTGCGCGGCTTCGCCAACAGCTACATGAAGTCGCCGGACGACATCCATCTCAGCTCGGACGGGGACAACGTCCACCTGATCGAGCACGTCCTGTACGAGACGTCGCCCGACTACCACAAGGCGCGCGCACTGCTCGATCTGATCGAGCAAGAACGCCCCACCTCGGCGATCGTCTTCTGCAATACACGGGAAGATGTATCAACGGTCTACAACTACCTGGACCGGCAGGGCTTGGGCGTTGAAATGCTGTCGGGCGAGCTCCCCCAGAACAAGCGCGAGCGCGTCATGGCTCGGATCAAGGGCGGCGCGGTCCAGTTCCTCGTCAGCACCGACGTCGCCGCGCGCGGCATCGATATCAGCGATTTGTCGCACGTGATACATTATGCATTGCCTGCCGATGCATCAGTATATTTGCATCGTTCCGGCCGTACCGGCCGTATCGGGAAAGAAGGGACGGTTCTGGTCCTGGCCGGCGGCGCCGACTTCTCCACGCGGCTGACGCTGGAACGGCAACACAAGATCAAGTTCGAGGTCAAGCTCCTGCCGACTGGCGAGGAAAGCGCACTTTTGCGGACGGAGCGCTTCGCACGGATGCTCAAGGACGCGTCGGGCACGATGGCGTACGATTCGTTCTTGGAGGCGGCTCGGGCCATCAAGGCCCGGCCCGACGCCGACACGCTCATCGCGGTGGCGCTCAAAGCCTTCTTGGATTGGGACCGCCGCCGTCGGACGGGCGCGGTGGACGAGGCCCAGGCCGAGGGTGGGGAAGCGCGTAGCGAGGATCAAGGCGATCGGCCGCCTCGTCGTGATTTCGATCGTGATCGCGGCGGTGGTGGGCGTGGTGGTGGTGACCGCGGTGCCCGTCCCCAAGGGCGCGACCGCGGGCCGAGTGACCGAGGGCCGGCGAGCCGCGATGGCCGCCGTGACGAGCCCCGCCGGGATCGGCCCCGGGACGACAGGCCGCGAGATGATCGTCCGCGGGACGACCGTCCTCGTGGGGACGGACAGCAGCGTCGTCCTGACGCGGTCCGTCCGGATGCAGCCGCACCTGCCGCTGGCGACGAAGTCAGCCCAACCCGGCCCCCAGGCCCTGGGCGTGGCAACGACGAGGAGGACGGAGCCGACCTCCCGACCGACGGCAACGCCGGCGGCGGCGCCCAGCCCAAGCGGCGGCGGCGGCGTCGTGGCGGTGGCGGTGCACGGCCCGCGGGCGGCGCCGAGGGCGGCAGCGAGGGCGGCGCCGAGGCTTCAGGGCCAGCCCCCGGCAGCGACTCCGCGGAATGAACGTCTGATATATTTCACTAATGTATCAGCCCGTGTAGCCTACAAGAAGCTCGCTGCGTAGGCCGCTTCGTTGCACGCGTCGGCCTCACCCAAGGTGAGGATCTCCGAGTCGACCAGCAGCGCATACTCCCGCGCCAGGTTGGTGCGACACAAGTATGTCCCATCGGTATTGATGGAGAAAGGAATACTTTTCGCCTGCAATGCACCGAGGATGTATCGAAACTCCTCGAGATGGCGTACGGCCCGGGTGTGTAGGTTCGACGTGGGACAGATCTCCAGCAGGATGCCAGCGTCGGCCAACCGAGTGAGGGCCTCGTCGCTGTAGGCGGCCCGGATGCCATGGCCGATGCGGTCGGGCTTGAGGCGGTCGACGACGGCGATGACCCCTTCCGCACCGCTGGCGAGGGTCTCGCCGGTGTGGATCGTCGTGCCGAGGTCGGCCTGGCGCGCGCGTTCGAACAACTTTTCGTAGCGCCCGACCGAATCATCCAACTCGATGGTGTGAGACTCCGGACCGGCCACGTCGATGCCGACGATACCGCGGTCCCGGTACTTGATGGCCTTGTCGACCAGTATCTCGTTGAGCTCCGGCTTGAATTCGCGAGCCAGACAGAAGATCAGGCCAGCTTCAACCTTGTATTCAAGGCAGGCGCGGTCCATGCCGCGGATGGCGGCGTGGATGATGTGGTCCAGATCACGCTCGCCCTCCAGGTTGCGCTTCATCGGGTTGAAGCGGAGCTCGATCCGACCGACGCGGCTACCGCGAAACTCCTTGCCGATGATCTCGTACACGCTGCGCTCGATGGCCGACGGCGAGGACTGAATCTTCTCGGTCACATCGTGGAGGATCTTCAGATAATCATCGAGCGACTTCACCTTCTTTGGATTGACGGTGATCAGCTCGACGAACTCGAAGTAGTCCTTGGTCGGGAGCTTGAAGCCCTGGGAGTGCGCAATGGCCCACATGATGTGGGGCGCGACGCTGGCGCCGACGTGGATGTGCAGGTCGCAAAGGGGTCGGGTGAACATCCAGCGCGGTAACTCGGAACGCGGCCGGCTGGCGGCGGGTTATCCGAGCGCCTCGGAG
>CANKNP010000208.1 GCA_947483545.1 Deltaproteobacteria bacterium
CGCTCTGAGCCAGGATCAAACTCTCCAGTTTGTATCCTCTGCGCGCGTCTCCGGGCTAACGGAGCGCACGTCTAAACTCTATTGAACGTACGAAAATCTGCTACCAATTTTTCAAAGACCAGCGAATCCGCCGACCGAGGTCGGTGTCCGCTTGCTCGGTTGACCTCCGAAGAGGTCCTTCCCGAAGCCCCACCCTCTTATCGGTTTGCGGTGCGGGCGTCAAGGAGCTTTTTTGCGTTCCTTTCGTTTCCGCCCCGCTCCACGAGGGGAGTGAGGTGGCCGGCTTGTACACCGTGCCCGCGGCTCCGTCAACCCCTCAGGCCGCGATCGGGGCTCAAAGTCTCCCTCGAATCGCCGCCGTCCAGCCCGGTCCGCGCGTGGGTGTCAGTGTTTCGATGGGGAAGAACTCGGCGTCCTCCCCGGCGATCGGCAGAGAGACGGCGGCGCGCAGATCCAGTCCTCGGGAGAGGTCCACTTGAAGCCCCGGCGAGAGGGTGGCCCACCAGCCGTCCGATCCGGAGAGGGGTGTCAAGCCGGTGTCGGGGGAGCCGCGGGTCGCGGCGGCGTACCGGACGCGGAGGTCGAGCTCGCCGAACAGCGCAACGGGGCCGAGCTGAAGGAGCGGCTGTAGGCGGAGTCCCGTCTGATCCCCGGGCTTGAAGGCCTGAGAGCTCGCCACCCGGTAGGCGGTCTGCCCCTCGAAAAAGTGGGTGTAGCCGACCGCCCCGGTGACCGACGTCGGCCCGAACTGGCGACGCGCCAACAGCTCGAGCGTTGCCCCCGCAACGCCGACAGCGAGCGGTACGGCGGTCGCATCCCGTGGGAGGCCCACGCTACCGCCGTCCTCTCCCCCCGCGGGGACAGTGATGCACAGGTCGGAGGCGACGCTTGCGCCCGGCGAGTGCCTTCGGAACCACTGCACGCGAGAACCGACACGAAGGTCAGCGAGCCCAAATTCAGATGTTCGATCCGCACCTTCCGTCAGCACCGCATAGGCGAACGGCACCTCGGCGTAGATCTCGGCGTTCGGGAGGAACCCGTAGCGAAGCCCGATCTGCTCTGTCGTGTACAACCAGCCGACCCCAGCGGGGAGCGGCTCGACCGCCCCATCGCCCGCATACGTGCCCGTCGCGCGCTTCAGGTCGGCGCGTACTTCGATCTCCAGCCAGCCTGCGCCTAGCACAAGGGGGCGCTCAACCTCTATGGCCGGCCAAGGCGCCTTGGCGATGGCGGCCGGCAGCAAGGCCAGGAACACCACGCCTCAGACGCCGCGGGCGCGACGCCAGCCCGTCATGTCGCTGACCTGCAAATAGGGATTCGTGCGTCGTACCTGGGAGAGCGGCGCGTGGTGCCCGCCATACGCATGCCCCGGCCACAGGATCATGTCGCCCGGTAGCGTGGCCAGGCGCTCATGCAGCGTCCGGTACATCTCCTCCGAGTCTCCCCCGGGCAAGTCAACCCGGCCGCAGCCGCTGAGAAAAAGGGTGTCCCCGGCGACCAGCGCATCCGCGACCCGAAAGCAGCTCGACCCGGGCGTGTGACCCGGCGTGTGCAGCCACTCGATGCGCACGCCACCGACCTCCACGTGGTCACCGGACTGGTGCGGCACGATGTCACCCGTCGAGAGGCCGGTGACCTTGCGGATCCACTCGACCTCCAATTGGTGCGCGTGGAGCTTGCACCCGCAGCGAGAGGTGAGCCTCGCGGCACCCTCGATCTCAAACCCCATCATCGAGCCGCCCACATGGTCGGGGTGGTAGTGGGTCGCCAGGCCACCGACGACGCGCATGCCATCGGCCTCCGCGAGGTCCACGACCTGGTCTATGGCCCAAGCGCCGTCCACGACGACGCACTCCTTGGTCTCGGCATCGCCAATCAGGTAGACGAAGTTCTCCATCTGACAGCAGACGGGGTTCTGGGCCCCGAAGTCACGGCCCGCGAACAACTGGCGAAAATAGAGCGACATGGATCAGGCCTCGAAGCCGAGCTCGCGCAGGTAGATGTGTTCCAGCTGGGACCGGGATCCGGCGAACTGGGAGCGAATAAAGAGCAGAATCCCTGATGCCATGCAGGCCAACCGCATGATGAGGCCTGGCTCCGGGTCCGGGACGAAGCCAAGGGCCCGGCCTTGGCGGCGCACCCTGGCCCGAACGTGGTCCACGAACCCGCCGAGATGTGTGAGCACCGGATGGCCCTTGGCGCGGTCCGCGAACGCACGAACGATGAACGGTGCCACGCCAAGCTGCAGCAGCAGCAGCCCATAGAAAGGGAACCGTAACCATGGCTTCTCCGCGAGGAGCCGCCGGGTCTCTTTCTCTCCCCAGGCGACATGCTCCTCTTCTTCGCGGCAGACCACCGCCAAGCGCTTCTTGATCTCAGGCACGCGCGGATCACTGTCCGGCAGCGTTTGCATCAGCACATCCCGGAAGATGTCCAGCACCATACCCTCCCCCAGGGCGTGCTCCATCAGCACCTTCAACGGGTAGTAATTGTTGTGCGCGGACAGCAGGCGAACCACCCAGTGGGCCTTCACCGGCTGCATGTCCAACTTCCGGAAGATCTCGGCGAACAGTTCGAGGTGGTTCAACTCCTGACGCGCCTGCCGGAGGTAGAACCGGGCGGCCTCCAAAGACCCGGCAGTGTAGAGCGATTTGCCGCAATACACGCCCGTGGCCTCGCCGTACAACGCCTGGGAGAGGATGAAGCGGATGAGCGCGCGATCCGCGGGCGCCGAAAGATCGAAGGTCGCCCCACGGAAATCGTAGTCGGGACCGGCGGATGCAAGGGGCACGGCGGCTTCCACTAACGACCCAGCTGAGGATCAAAGGGCATGCTGCACTGCCGCTGCGCGTTCATTTCGGTGATCTCGGCCTCCGTGAAGGGCTCCTCGGACTGCATCACAACGCCCTTCACAAACGCCATGACGGCGCGACGCGCGACATCGCCCTCGGGCGTATCGAGCCTGGAGTCCCAGTAGGTGAAGAGCAGGCGGCGCCGGGCCTCTGCCGGGATCGGCTGCGCCCAAATCTGCTCGCAGTCCACGGGGATGTCATTGTTGACCCGGAGCTCGAGTTGCTTGCGTGCGACGGCGTCGTTGAGCGCGTTCACGTCGTTGTGAACCGCATCGAGCACGTCGCCCTTGATCGCGGCGAGCTTGTGAGGGCTGATCAGCAGGCCGCCGACCGACACGCAGGCGGTCGGCGCCAAGATGCACCACAGATAGGCGGCGGGGGAACCCTGGTCGGAGAACGACTTTCCAGGGGCATGAACCCGAGGCGGCTCCCGCCGGAGATAGACCCAGCCGTCATCGTGCACGATGACGCGGGGGTAATAGGGGGTGTAGCTCTTGAACACCGTGCGGTCGTTCTTGTGGTCGCCCCGGCGATATCCCTGGTCCCGCAGGTCCTGGAACAGCTTCGCCCGGGCGCGAGCCACCGCAGGATCGGCCAGGACCTCCACCTCGACCCCGGGAACGAACGACTCCTCCACAGGGGCGGCTTCCGCGACAGGCGGCGCATCCGCTGCAAGCGAGAAGGCGACGAGGGTGGAAAACAGCACAGACACCTCCGGCGCGTATCAAGGATCCCGGAGGGAGGGAGAGGCCCCGGGCCGCAGTAGCCAACCCGGCGCGGTTGCTCCCGCGCCCTTCGGGCCCGGCGCGGCCCTCTGTTCAGATCGCCCTGATGATCCGGGTCAGCTCGCGACGTTGGGCCCGGACCGATCTCGCCAGGCAGAGCTGGCCTTGCGCACGGAAAAGGTTGTGGGCTCGCCGACTCGAAAAACGCGCCGTGTTCCAACCGAAGTAGCTGTCTTCAAAGACGTCGCGGCAAAACCGACTGGCGAGCTCCAGCGCGATGCGCTCGGGCCCACTTACGAGCCCCGCGTGCTCGTCGGGGCTGAGCGGACGCACCGAGGCATACCCCCGCAGCGCAGCCTCAAAAAGACCGATGTCAAAGTGCGTCTCCAGGCTGTCCTCGCCGACGGGGTTGCACCAGGAGCGCAAGGCATCGCCGATCTCCACGTCGAACGAGAGGCGCCCCAGGGTGTCCAGGTCCAGAAGGCAAATCCCCTCCCCGCGCTCGGAAAACCGAAGGTTGGAGACCTTGAGATCGCCGTGGGCGTGCCGCAGGGGCAGGTCGAGCGATCCCTCCCAGCCGTGCCAGGCCTCGGCGATCTCCGACGCCAACCGCACGCCCTCCGGCAAGTCCGGCCGTCCAGCGGCCACCGCCTCAAGCCGCCGGAGGTGTAAAAGCGTGTCGTGGGAGCCTGGACGAACGTGGTGGTACGCCCAGTCCAGGTCATCCGTCGCCCGGTGGAAGCGCGCGACGAGGGCACCGGCAGCCACCGCGATCACGGGGTCTGTGAGGCGGTGGATGGTCCTGCCGGGCACAAATGTGAGCACCCGCCAGACATCGCCGCCCTCGTCGAGGGCGAAAAGGGCGCCCTCGTCCGTCGGAACCAGCCGGGGCGTGGGGAGTCCGGCGTTGGCGAGGTGCGCGGTTACGGCCTCGATGTCGTCATGGACGGCGGGCCCGAAGATCGGGTTGACCCGCTGGACCACAAACCGCGGCGGCATGCCCGCCATGAGGGTGCGGTTGATGAGCCCGGCGTCCTGCGCGTCGGCCACAGGCAGCCCTTCGATGGCTGCCCATGCACGCGGGATCACGCCTCGGGGTCCTTGCCGCCGCTCATGAAGCCCACGGCGAGCAGCACAATCGCAAGCACGCCCGCGAAGCAACAGCAGCCGCTGTTCACGTACCCGATCGTGGCCGAAAGCGGCGCCAGGGTCATGCCGAGGTTGGGGTCGGCGTTCGCGATGATCGCGACGATGGGACCCGTGGCAAAGATCATGATGAAGAAGAAGAAGGCGAGGCAGCCAAAGCAGCCGCCGGCGATTTTCATGGAGGACTCCAGGGAGGTAAACGAAGGAAACGGAGGCTACCCCAGCCGGGAATAAAATGCCACGCTCGGGCGTGCTCAGTGGCGAGTTTCCGCCCGCGCGCGGCTTGCCCAACCCTTGACGCGGGTATAGGCCACCCCGTCAACCCCACCTCAGGAGTCCCGATGCGGCTTGTTCTTCTCCCCGTTCTGCTGTCGTTTGCCCTTGTGGGTGGCTGCAAGAAGAAGGCGCCGGTGACCGACATTCCCGACGCCCCCGTGGCCGTCGAGCCCGGCCCCGAACCGAAGCCCTTGGTTCCCCAGCACGTACAGGAGATGGCCGCGAATTTCGCTCGGGTCTACTTCGACTTCGATGGCGCCTCCCTCAACGCCGACAGCAAAGCCGCGCTCGACGCGAACGTCGGGATCATGGGGCAATACACGGACGTGAAGGTGGAGGTCCAGGGGCACGCCGATGAGCGCGGCACGACAGATTACAACCTCGCGCTCGGGCAGCAGCGGGCCGACGCGGTCGTGAAATACCTGCAGGCGCGCGGGATCTCCAGCAGCCGGGTGAAGATCGTCTCCTACGGCGAGGAGCGCCCGCTCGCGAGCGGCACCAGCGAGACGGCCTATGCCCAGAACCGGCGCGCGGAGTTCGTGATCACGTACGGTGCGGGCGCTCCAGTGAACAGCTCAACCGGCGGCTAGCCCCGACGCGGGAGTACCCGCGCCGGGGGCCCGGGCTACGTTGAATTCCGCGGCTCCGGGAGCAACCGCGGCGCCCGCTGCGAGTCTCGCGGGCGGCGCTCCCGGGGTATGCGGTTCGGACTCCTAGTGCTCGACAGCCACTGCCACCTCGATGATCCGCGCTACGGCGGGATCCTCGAGGAAGTGGAGGGGCGACGCCTCGCGGTTGGCGTGCGGGTGCTGGTGCCGGGGGTGGGGAGGGACGGTTGGGCTCGGTTGCGGGCGACTGCGGGACTTCGCGGCTGGCTGTTCGCGGTGGGCACTCACCCAGAGCGTCTGCTCGGTGCCGCATCGCCTGTCCCCGAGGACTGCGCCGGCGCTGCGGCGGTCGGCGAGACCGGGCTCCACCGACCCTCCGATGTGCCGATGGCCCAGCAGATCGCCGTGCTGCTTGGTCACCTCGAGGTCGCCCGCGCCGCCCACCTGCCCGTGATCCTGCACTGCGTCCGAGCCCACGACGTGCTGGCGCCGACGATTCGGCGATTCGCCGGGGGGCGGCCGATCCGGGGGGTGGTGCACAGCTACAGCGGGGGAGCGGCGCTGGTTCCGGTGTATGAGGCGCTTGGGCTGCACCTCTCGTTCGGCGGCGCGATCACCTGGAAGGGGGCCCGTCGGCCGGTGGAGGCGCTGCGGAGGGTGCGGCCCGAACGTGTGCTGCTGGAGTCGGATGGGCCGGATCAACGGCCACAGTTGGAGGGCCCTCCCTGGGGCACGCAAAGCGAACCGGCGATGCTCCCGGAGATCGCAGAAATCGCTGCCCGGCTTCGGGGGGAAGCCGCGGAGGTGTTTTCTCGCCAGTTGGCGGCGAACGCCGCGGAGCTGGGGTGGGCTTGACCCGGGCGGCCAAGGCGGCTGGGCAAGAATCGGCGCAAGGACTTGGGGCCCTCGGAACCAGCGCGACGCGCTCGGGCGTCCCGTCTCCTTCCTCTACTCTTTCCGCCGGTTTACACGGGCGGCCCACGGTGGTGGCGGACCGGGCGACGAGGGGACGGAGCCCGCAACAAGCTAGGACAACCCTGGCGATCCGGAACTACCGGACCAAGAAGCCGAATGTACAGACCGGCACTCCGCTCACGACGTGCGCCCGCTCGACGAACGAGACGACGAAGCCGTCCCCCTGCGCGCGAAGCCGCTCCAGCACAGCACCTCCGAGCGATCGGACCTCAGCGAGGACCTCGCCACGTTTGAGGGGGACGCCCGGATCAGCGACCGCGACAAGGAGCCCGGCGACCCCAGCGCGCGGCCCGCTGTCTCGCCGCCAGGCTCCTGGCAGCCGCGAAGGCTGCGGCCCGGGCGTGCTCTCCACCATGTCCAGCGCCGCCAGAATGCCGCGGACGGCGCGAACGGCGATCTCGATGGCGCGGGCGTCGAGGATCAAGCGGGGACCTGCCTCGATGGTGAGCGCGGGGACGTGCATGCGGTTGAGCACCGCTCCGGTGAGCGAGCGATCAAGTCGGTAACGGGCGTAGCGATCGTCGGGGTACTCCTGCAGCACGGTGAGCCCGGTGGCCGCTGCAAGATCGGCACACTCGGCCTCGAGCCGCACACGCTCGGCGCCCTTGAGCGCGACGGCACGGTCCGTGAGCACGTAAGGCAAGGCCCCCGGCGCATCGGCGTGAATGTCCACGACGAGATCGGGGCTGCGCGCCGACATGTCGTTCCACGTCGCGTGGACGAGCCGCTCTGCAGGACTGCCGGCGACGTCGCCGGGAAAGAGCCGGTTGAGGTCCACATCTTCGTCGGGGTGCCGTCGTGTGCGACGCTCCAGCGCTTCGGGGTTCAGCGACGGGTAAAGATGTACCGCGCCGCGAAGCAGCACACCCTCGAGCTCATCCGCGAGGCGAAGACAGGCCCCGACGCCGGTGCACTCGTCCCCGTGTACGTTTCCCGTCACGATGACGACCGGCTCCCGCTGCTCCCCCGGCGCGCCCCGCCGTCGCTCCGCCGGGAGCACCGTGATCACCGTGACGTCCGGCGAGCGCCCCCCCTGATCGACACGGGCAAGCGACCTCGGCATCAGGGCTCGCAGTCGCCGATCACGTACCCGAGGGCCTTCATCCGGGCGCAGTCATCCACTCCAGGCGCCTCCACCGTGGCCAGTGTTCGACCGCAAATGACGGTCCCCGCCCGCCCTGCGGCAAGCGCTTCAGGCTGGTGCTGGGCGACATCCACCAGCTCAGACGGATCGGTCTCCAGATCGAAGAAGAGCTCTGTGCCGTCCTGACGCCGGATGTACTTGGCGTTCGGAGCCCGCACACCGCAGAGCTGACCCTCCAAGAGCGAGCCGCTGTCCCTCCCCTGAACCGTGAGACTGGTGTCCGTCGCCTCGGCCCCCGACACAAAGCCGAGCAGGTTCGTGGACTGCGTGCCGATGAGCGGGCTCACCCCGCTGAAGCCGAGCAGCGTATTCGCAACGTCCGCCGTGCTGACGGTGCGCGTGAAACGCCGAGCCCCAAGCTCCGCGTTGACGGGCGACCCGTACAGGCCGCCCATGCGGCTCGTCCACACGAGGAACGGGACGCGGAGCACCTCATCGTAGATGCCGTGGTGGTTGAAGTAGATGTTGTGCTCGCCAAGGCTCTCGCCATGGTCAGCGACGACGACGATCATCGCGTTCTTCAAGAGACCCTGGGCCTCCAACCCGTCGAGCAGCGACTTGACCTGGGTGTCCACGTAGGCGCTCTCCAGCCGGTACAGCTCCCGGAGGCCCTCGACCTCCTCGGGCTTGTACAGGTAGCCGGGCTCCTGGGCCAGGATGGCGCGATGATCAAGCGCGCGCGCGCCTTCGGAGAGCGCAAAGCCCTCCCGCGGCTCATAGGGGGCGTGGGGGTCGAAGAGGTGAACCCAAAGGAAGGTCGGGCGGGGATCCTGGGCATCTCCCAACGCGGTCCACGCCAGCGCGCGCCGCAGGGTCTCCGGGGAGCCACGCTCGAGCAGGAAGGGGAAGTCCGCAGGGTCGGCGAAGCGCATCAAAAGAGGGAGGATGGCATTGGCAATTCGCGCGGAAGTCAGGCCCCTGAGCGCGGGGAAGAAGTCGTCGTCGTAGACCTGAAAGCCCTGGTCGAGGCCGGTGTCCCCGTCTACGGCAAAGCTGGAGACGAAGGCGCCGGTGCGGTAGCCACCCGCAGCGAGCTGCTCCGTGACCGTGGGGTAGCCGCGGGAGAGCCGGTGGCCATTGGAGAGGACGCTGGTGCGGGCCGGCTGGAACCCCGTGAGCATGGCCGCGTGCGAAGGCAGGGTCTCGGGGATGGTGGTGATAGCGTCGTCGAAGATGAGCCCGGCGAGCCCAAGCGCGTCCATGGTGGGGGTCGGCGCCGGGCCGCCGTAGACCCCGACGTGATCGCGCCGGAGGGTGTCGATCGAGACGAGGATCAGGTTCGGCTGGTCTGCTGCGAGCACGGCATCCTTGGGCCCAGAGGGCCCCCGGTTTGCAATGCCGATCCCCGCGAGCAGGACAGCGACCACCGGCATGATCACGCGGTAGCCGAGCGCCGGGCCCGCGCCGACCAACCAACGACGAAACCAGAAGCCGCAGTTGAACCACGCGGTCACCGTGATCAGCAGCACCAGACCCAGCATCCCGGCGGCGCCATCTTGCCGCTCCGTTCGCCAGAGATCCACCG
>CANKNP010000209.1 GCA_947483545.1 Deltaproteobacteria bacterium
CGGCGGGATTGTCCTGCCGGGTGGAGCAGTAGTAGAGGTAGGTCGGCTTCGATTTCTGACCGCCCTGCCAGACGCGCACGGAGCCGCCGCACGTCCCGCACCGAAGCCACGGGGTGAGCAGGCCCCGCTCGCCCATGCGGAGCTTGTTCGCGCCGTTCCCGTTGCCGTCCTTGCGGGTGCGGTCGCGGAGGGCGCGCTTGGCTTGGATCCTCGCGAAGGTCTCGTCGTCCACCGCCGCCTCATGGGCGTCGCGGGCGACGATCTCCTCGTTGTGGAGCATATGGCCGCAGTAGGTTGAGCTCCCGAGGATGTTCTGGATGTGCTTCCGGCGCCAGCCGGTGCCGAACTCGCGGTCGATGTCGGCGCGAGAGGGTGGGCTGATGCCTTCCCGGGTGAGGCGCTCTGCGATCCGCAGGTTCCCATCGGCGCCGTTGTCGTACTCGCGGAAGATGCGCTTCACCACCTCGAACGCCGGACGCGACTCCTCGGTCACGGCGAGGCGCTGGCCGTGTTCCGTGCGCTCGATGCCGTAGCCGTAGGGTGCGTGGCCGTACTGCCAGTAGCCTTTTTCGGCCTGGCTCCTCATGCCTCGCACGACATTGCGGGACAGTTCCTCGGAGTAGCGCTCGGCCAGCCACGCCAGGATCGGCCGGATCAACTTGCGGAAGGACTTGTCGCCAGCGTCGGGCTCCGTGAGCGAGACGACGTCGATGTCGGCCTCGTCGAGTGTGGCGAGCGCTCGGAGCGCGTCGAACATGTTCCGCGCGAGACGGCTGAACGCCCACACGTAGAGGCGGTCGATCTGCGGGGCGCCACGCTTCTTTGCGCGGTTCGCGTCCCGCTGCGCCTCGGCGCGGGTGATGAGTTGGAGATAGGACGTTCGACGCTTGGTAGAGCGCCCGCTGATCCCTTCGTCGATGAGCCAGTTCTGGGGCGGGATCACCACGCCATCGGCGGCGGCGCGCCTGGTGATTTCCTCTTTTTGTTGCTCGATCGACTTGTCCTGGCGTGGGTCCGAGCAGCGGAGATAGGCGGCACCGACGAGGGGCATGGGGGCTCCAGAGAGGTCGGGGTTGTACCTTACATAATGATCGATGGCTACGCCGCGCGACGAAGAATCGAAGCCTTCACAATCGCAGCCTGCAACGCCCCGAGTGGGAGGCAGGACGCCCAGGCGGCGGCGGTCGGGACGCCCTCCTCGATCACGGCATCGCCGACCGTCGGCACCCGGAATCGCATCCCATCCGTGACCTCGCGGACGGCCGCGAGCAGGGCGAGGAGCGCGGGAAGGTCGCCGCCGACGAGAGGGCCCGCGTGCTCCGCGACGGTGGCGAGCCCGGCGGGGAAGTCCTGGTTTGCGGCGGCGACGGCGAGCGGGACATCACCCCAGGTTGCCCAGAGGCGGACCGTTGGAACCGGCGCGGCGCAGAGCTCGCCGCCGGGGTGCATCCCCTTCGGGCCGGCGAGCTCAAGGACGGTACCGGTCGGGCTGCCGAAGGTGACGATGGCGCCGTGGCCGGAGCGGACGAGGGAGCGGACGTCGTCGAGGAGGCGCGCGTGGTGTTGAATGACGGTGGAGGGCACGAGGGCTCCGTGGTGGGCGAGGTTGCAGGGCACCTGGAATGTGCCATGCCGTACCAGGATCTTCCAGGTAGAATCGCCAACAGCACCAACAGCGGCGCCAACAGCAGCCGACAGCACCCACCGCATCGCCAACCGCAGCCAACGGCGGCCAACAGCGCCAACAGCACGGCCAACGGCGCTGTTGGGCCAACGCCGGGCGCTGTGGGCAGGCTGTTGGGGCATTTTCCGACCATTGACTATGAAAAGCGAACGGGCTCGGCGCTGCCAGCGTCGGGCTGACCCGCACCACTTCGCGCCAGCCAGAGCGCCCACCGCACCACGCGCTGCGACCGTCCACGCCCGTTCATGGCGCCGTGAAGGACGCCCGGTACGGGTTGACGTGGGCAAATGGCCGCAGTGAGCCCGGACCCTGGCGGAGCCTCGCCGGGACTCGGGAGAAGCGCGACGCCGGGCGGCCGCGCGCCTCTGCGCTCGTTACAATCCCGACTCCCGCCCGGGGGGCCTCGTGCCTGACGACGGGGCACTCGCCACCCCGTCCGCAGGAGACTCCCCCGTTGCAGGCACCCCGCGAAGGAATGATGGCGGTCGTCCGCAATCGGCGGGCGATGATCACCGCGGTCGCGCCCTTCGACGCGGACGAACAAGGGCGTTTTCACCTCGTGGATGTCGAGTACACCGACGGGCTCGGCATGGAGGCGGACCAGGTGCTCTGGGAGGTGGAGCCGGGGGCCGAGGTGCTGGAGCCGGCCGCGCTGCCCAAGGTTGGCCAGACCCCGCCGATGGACCCGCGCGAATTCGACGCGATGGTCCGCGCGGCCCGCTGGTCGGCGCTCACGCCGTCGTTGCCCTTCTCCGGCCTCATCGAGGAGCGCCCGCCGCTGGCCGCCCCGCTCTACGGTGCGATCTACCCCGAGGCGTACCAACTCGTCCCCGTCCTGCGCGCGCTGGACATGCCGCGCGTCGCCCTCCTGCTCGCCGATGCCGTCGGCCTTGGCAAGACGATCCAGGCCGGGATGGTGCTGCGCGAGTTGATGCTCCGACGTCGCATCCGGCGCATTCTCGTGATCTGCCCGGCTGCGCTCCGCACCCAGTGGCGCGACGAGATGCAGGACAAGTTCGCGCTGCCCTTCGAGGTCGTGGACCGCCCGCAGACCTTGAAGCTCCAGAAGGAGCTGGGCGTCGACGCGAACCCGTGGCGCACGCATGAGCGGATCATCGCGAGCTACCACTACCTGAAGCAGCCCGACGTACTGGAGCAGTTCCGCAACTCCGCCGAGCCCGGGGACGACGGGCGGCTCCGCTGGGACCTCATCGTCGTGGATGAGGCACACAACCTCTCCCCCGCGAGCTTCGGCGCCGATTCCGACCTTTCGAAGATGCTCCAGCGCATCTCGCCATGGTTCGAGCACCGGCTTTTCCTGACCGCCACGCCCCACAACGGGCACACGCGCTCGTTCTCGGGCCTTCTCGAAGCCCTCGACCCGGTGCGGTTCACCCGCAAATCCGAGCTGGACGACGAGGATCGCCGCCGCGTCGGCGAGGCTGTCATCCGCCGGCTCAAGAGCGAGATCAACGACAGCTACACCTCGCGCAACGAGCCCGCCCGCTTCTCGGACCGGCTGGTCAAGGCGTTGCCGGCGCTCCACTTTGGCGCACAGGAACGCTCGCTCCATCTGGCGCTTCGCGACTTCCGGAAGGCGCTGCGCGCGGCGGTGCGTACTGCCGCGCCGAACGACCGAACCGCCGCGGCCTTCGCCACCGAGGTGCTCCAGAAGCGCCTGTTGTCCGGCCCGTGGGCCTTCGGGCAGAGCTGGCTGGCGCTGGTGGAGGGGATGAACGACGAGGGGGCGCCCGCCGAGGCGGTGGCCCGGGTTCGCGCGGTGTCCGTGGACGACACCGACGACGACGCCGAGAAGGAGAGCCGGCAGCGCCACGCCGGGAAGGTCGTCGGTGCGTGGCTGCGGCAGTGGAAGGATCGTATCGCCGGGGAGATCGCGCCGATCACTGACCTCGTCGCTGTGCTCGGAGTCACCCGCGTGCCGCCGGGCTTGGAGCCCCCAGCGCAGCGCGCCGCCGTGGTCGAGCGTGCGGCCAAGGTCAGGGCGGATGCGCGCCTTCGCGCCCTCGAAACCCTCATCGAAGAGCGGCTCCGCTTCGGTCAGACCTGGAAGCCCGACGAGCGCCTCGTCGTGTTCACGGAGTACCTCGCCACCCTGGACTACCTGCGCGCCCGGTTGCGCGCGCGCTACGGCGACGGCGACTGGCTGCTCACACTGTTCGGCGGCATGAACGACGCGGAGCGCGACGCCGTGAAGCGCGCCTTCAACAACCCGAGCAACCCCGCCCGGATCCTCGTCGCGACGGACGCGGCCGGGGAAGGTCTCAACCTCCAGCGCGCCGCGCGCTTCCTCCTCCATTGGGACATCCCCTGGAACCCCGGGAAGATGGAGCAGCGTAATGGCCGCCTCGACCGCCACGGTCAGGAGCGCAACGTCGAGGTCTTTCACTTCGACAGCACCGACGACGCCTCCATGCAATTCCTTGGGAAGGTGCTCCGCAAGCGCAGCCAGACCCGGGAGGACCGCGTGGTCACCGACGAGATCTTCGCCGACGCCATCCTCGCCCACTTCGATCTCGACGAGGACGTGGGGCAGAGCGAGTCGCGTCTCAACCGCGCCATCGTCGTCGCTCGTCAGGCCAACGCGGAGGCGGCCGATGACTTGCCGGCGAGCGTGGCCTTGCCCGGCGCCGAGGACCAGGCGCGGCTCGAAGCCCTGAAGGCCGAGCTGGACCTGTCCCCGTCGACCCTTCGGGAGACCCTGGAGACCGCGCTCGCCGTCGAGACCAGCCGTCCGCGGCTGCATGCCGACGGCCGCGGCCGCGAGCGCCTCGTGCATCCAGTACCGGCGCTCTGGCAGGACCTCGTCGACCACACGCTCCGCGAGGGCGGCCCCGCGGGCCCGATGCTCGCCCTGGTGTTCGACGCTGCGCACTACGTTCAAACGCGCTCGGGGCGCCCGGTCTACATCCCGGAGGCTGACTCGCGGCTTCTGCACCTTGGCGATGCGCTTTACCACCGGGTGATGTCCACCTTCGCCCGCTACCGCTTCCCCGGTGGGCCGAGCGCGGCCACGCGATGGACCGTGCGCGCGGGCGACGTTCCTGCGGGCGCCGACGCGCTGATCCTGCTGACCATCGAGGAGATGGCCGTCAACGAGCTTCGCGAGCCCTGCCACCATTGGGTGCGTACGTTGGCTCTGCCCGTTCGGGGCGACGTCGTCGGTGAGCCGCTGCCCCACACGGCTGCGTCGACGTGGGGCGCCTCGACCTGGACAGGCGCCTTGACGCTCGGCGACCGAAGCGCGGCGCGAGACGTGTGGGACGAGGTCGAGGACGAGGTGAAGAGGCGCGTCCAGGCCATGCAAAAGCACCTGACCGTCTCGATGAAGCAGCGCATCCAGCAGGCCGGGAAGGTGGTCCTCGACGCTGAGAAGAAGCGGTTCGAGAGGCGGCGGAAGGAGCTGGAGCGCGCTATCGGCGACAACCAGATCGCGCGCATCGCCAAGGACGCTGAGAAGCTCCGGGAGAAGGCCCGCCAGCTCGCGTTGTTCGCCGAGATCGACCAGGCGCTCCAGAAGCAGCTCGCCGACCTCGACGCCGAGCTTTCCCTGCGCAAGGGCCACTACGAGCAGGTTCAGCTCCGGTTGGCGGACGAGGAGGCGCGGACCCTCAAGCAGGTGCTCCCCCTGCGCTACACGCTGCGCGGCGAGGCCCGGGTGTACCCGATCGCCGTGGAAGTTCGCGTGCCCGGGGGCGTGAGGATGTCCCCCACAGAACAGCGCGGTGTCGCGTGAACCTCCACGACGCGTGGACCGCCCTCCGCCACGGAGGGAACCTCCTGTCCATCGAGGCGCTCGACGGGCTCCCCGGCCGACCGTCTGCGTCGGCCCACTACGCGGATCGGCTCCGCGCGACGCTCGTCTCCCTGCCGTCCGACGGCACCGCAGCCGGCGAGGCCTTGTCCGCCCTCCTCGACGTGGTCTTGGAGTCTCTCTGTGGACTCGCGGTCGGCTGGCGCAAAGGATCGCACCTGGGCGCGGCCGACGCCGAGAAGCTGCTCGACGGCACGGTGCTCAAGCCACGGCGCATCCTCGAAGCTCCCGACGGCGACCGGATCGCGGTGTTCACGACGCCCGTCCAGCGTGTGGGCGTCGGCGCCGGCCGTCGCCCGGTGGCCCAGGTGGTCGAGTACCTCCGTCGGCGCGCCTCCGGGACCGAGCGGCCGTTCGGGCTGCTCACCAATGGGCGGGAATGGCGCTTTATATGGGCGGACACGGACAGCCTTGCCTGGGTGGAGTGGGACGCCGACCGCTGGCTCGATGCCGACGTGCTCTCGCCCGAGCTGGACGTCTTCCGTCGCATCCTCTCGTGGCCTGCCCTCGCGCGATCCGGGGGGGCACTTTCGCCACTTCTCGCGGCGATCCGAGACACGCGCCGTGGTCAGGCAAAGCTGTCAAAGGAGCTTGGGGAGCGGGTTCGGCGCGCCGTCGAGACGCTGCTTCGGGCTCGCGCGCCGGTGGTGGGCCCGGCTTGGGAGAAGCACGCCGGGGCGGACCTGTATGTGGCCGCATGCCACGTTGTCATGCGGCTGGTGGTGGTGCTCTTCGCCGAGGCGCGCGAGCTGCTCCCAGCCGACAATGCCATCTATCACCAGGCTTACGGCCTGCGGGGGCTGCTCGATCAGCTCGACCGGTTGACCCCTGAGCGTCGCCGTAGCCGGCACGCAGCCTGGCCGCGCCTCCTCGCGTTGTTCCGCCTGCTCCACGGCGGCTCGCCCCATCCGGCGATCGCGGTGCCCGCCTACGGGGGTGACCTCTTCAAAGTGGGTGACGCCACGGGAGACGGCGTTCAGCGCGCGCTCGCTCTGCTCGAAGCCATCACTGACCCGCCCGACGACGACGCCCTTCATCGCATCCTCGTGATGCTCACCCGAACGGAGGTGCGCGTGCGGGAGGGGGCCGCCTGGCGAAAGGTGGCGGCGCCGGTGGATTTCACGGAGCTGACCAGCGAGTACATCGGCATCCTCTACGAGGGTCTGCTCGACTACGAGCTGCGCCGCGCTGGGGCCGAGCCCATCGTGTTCCTCGCGTTGGGTGACCAGCCGGCGCTGCCTCTGGACCGGCTGGAGGGGATGGACGACAAGTCGCTCGCCGCGCTGGTCGAGAAGGCGAAGGTCAAGAAGTCTGCTGCGAAGGAGGAGGACGGGGACGCGGAGGAGGAGGGTGACGACGGCGACGAGGCCGAGTCGGAAGAGGAGAGCGCAGAGGCGCCCGCCGATGTTGCCGAAGAGGTCGGAGAGCTGAGCCTCGACGACACCCGCGCCGCCGCGCGTGCCCGCGCGGTGGAGTGGGGTCGCAAGGCGGCTCGGGTCGGGAAGCTCGTGAAGAAGGGCAAGCCTACGGACCCGGCGTATCTGCGGGATCTGGACGCGGCAGCAAACCAGCTCATCGCCGATGTGAAGCTTCCTGGTGAGCTGTTCCTGGTGCGCTGGGGCGGCACCAGGAAGGGGGCGGGGACGTTCTATACGCGGCCGCAGCTCACGATGCCGACGGTGCGGCGGACGTTGGAGCCGCTGTTGTACGAGGATGGAAAGGTCCGGACGCCGGAGGCGATCCTCGCGCTCAAGGTCTGCGATCCCGCGATGGGGTCGGGGAGTTTTCTGGTCGCGGCGCTGCGCACGTTGACGGGGGCGCTCGTCGAGTCGCTCCACGTCCACGAGCGGCTCACGACGGAGAACGGGGCAACGGCGATTCGATGCGAGGCGTTCCCTGTCGCGGATCGGGTGCTGCCGGCGTCATCCGTTCCGGGGGCGGTGGATGAGCGGCTCGATGCGCTGGTGCGGCGGGCGGTGGTCGAGCACTGTTTGTATGGGGTTGACCTGGATCCACTCGCCGTCGAGCTGGGTCGGGTGGCGCTATGGGTTGAGACCCTGGATCGCCGGCTCCCGTTTACGTTTTTGGACCACAAGCTGCGCTGCGGGAACGCGCTGATCGGGACGTGGTTGGACAGGTTTCGGGACTATCCGCTGCTGGCGTTTGATCGGGAGAGTCCGGATCGGAAGTGGAAGGGGGTGCACCACGAAGCCGATACTTGGCATGACGCGCTCAATGCAAGGCGGGCCACGGTTATCGCAGAGCAGGCCGCGCTCCTGAGCACGCAGGCTCGGCTGTTCCCCGGCACCTCCGACGAGGAGTTGAAGAATGCAGTCGCCCGCGTGCGGCGGCTTTACCGCGAACTGCGGGCGGTTCCCGCGGGCCTACCCCACGAGCGGGCGCGCATCTGGCGCGAGCGCATCCAGACCGATGCGGCGTTGGTGCAGGTGCGGACGGCCTTCGACACATGGTGCGCGCTGTGGTTCTGGCCGCTGGACCGGCTCGCCGACGTGCCAGGTCCGCGTGATCTCCATGCACCGAGCCACGCCGCGAAGTCGGTGGCCAAGGGCGTGCGGGAGCGGTTGCGGTTCTTCCACTGGGAGCTGGAATTTCCGGACGTGTTCACGGGGGAGAACGCCGGGTTTGACGCCGTGGTAGGGAATCCGCCTTGGGAGACGCAAAAGCCAAGCTCTAAGGAGTTTTTCAGCAACTTTGATCCGCTCTACCGGGCCTACGGAAAGCAGCAGGCGCTCGCGGTGCAGAAACGCATGTTCGAGGATCAGCGTGCTGTTGAGGATGAGTGGCTCTCCTACAACGGGGATTTTAAGGACAAGGGTAACTTTGTACGCTTCTCGGGAGAGCCGTTCGGTGATGGCAAAGTCGCCTCCCACGGCGGCGGGGACGTCAGCCTTGGCCACGGCACCAACGGCGCGACGCTTCATCGCACATGGATCGCGCGCCGGGCGAAGTTCACAGGGACGAGCGATCCGGCCCATCCGTTCCGGCACCAAGGATCGGCCGACCTAAACACCTACAAGATGTTTCTTGAGGCGGGGCTTGCGATGCTGCGCCGCGGCGGCCAAATCGGGATCATCACACCGAGTGGTCTCTACACCGACAAGGGTGCTGGTGATCTGCGGAAACTCCTTCTTCAAAGATGCACATGGTGTTGGCTGTACGGATTTGAGAACCGCAACAAGGTCTTCGACATCGACAGCCGTTTCAAGTTTTGCGTATGCGTCGCCGAGAAAGGGGGGAGCACCACGGCCATCCAAGCGGCCTTTATGCGCCAGGACCTGGAGGATTGGGCCGGGGCGAGAGGTGTCTTGCGGTATCCGGCGTCGGCCGTGGTCGAGCTGAGCCCGCTTTCCACCTCGCTGCTTGAAGTGGCTACCACCTCCGAACTTGAGATCGCAGCGAGGATGTATGCCAGCTCTCAGCTCCTTTCCGCCGGGGATTGGGTCGGAAGTGGTGGGCTCCTCTCCTCTCCTCGTCCACGATCCCGTGGAAGTAGGTGCCGGCCACCAGGTCCACCACCGCGCCGTCGGTGCCTACCAGCGGGCTCGGCGCGTCGGTCACTCCCTGGTGGATCTCGTAGCCCCGCACCGCCAGTCCCGGCGGGAGCAGCCAGCGCCCGCTGGTGAGTCCTTCACTGGGATGCACCTCTTTCAGCTCCCG
>CANKNP010000210.1 GCA_947483545.1 Deltaproteobacteria bacterium
GTGGAGGCGCCGAGCCAAGGCAGGACCTTGCCGTCCTTGTTGTTGATCAGCACCACGCCCACGTCATAGTCGCCCTCCGGGAGCTTGGGCGGGAGCGGGATGTACCAGGATCCCTCGACGTATTCGTCCGCCTTCCACTTCTCCGGACGGTACCAGTCAAACGCCGGGGCGACCTCGGCGCTGTGCAGGTGACCCTTGTCGTCCTTCAAGAAGACGATCACTCGAAAGCCCACCTTGCGGGCGGTCGCGATCCACCAGGTATGCAGGTACAACTTGCCACCGGGCGCGACCTCGGGCGACGGGATCTCCCAGCCAGCCATCGTGACGCCGCCCTCAAAGTCCACCTGCGTGTCGGGCGGACCGCGGTAATCTTTCCGAGCAACGTACTCCTTGCGGATGTGGTTTCCGACGTGCAGGCTGCGGCGACCCGACGGGTAGCCCGGGATCTCGAGGTACTGCTCCTTCCACTTGCTGTTCTGCGGGATCTTCGTCGTACGCGCCCAGCTCCCATGAACGTGCGCAAAGCTCGGTCGGACCTCGGTGTACACGTAGTCGTCGGTGAAGCTCTTCTGGTGCTTGTGCCTGGACATCGCGACGTCGATGAGCCCCGCCATGTCGGCGATGTGCCAGGGCGTGAAGTACATGTGGGCGCCCATGTCCACGTCGATGAGCGTCACGTCGTCCAGGTCGAGCTTCTCCTGCACGGTGAGCATGTAGTTGGCGCGCCGGTGGACGTCGTTGACGGTGGTCTCCGGACCGTTGGCGAACTCCCAGCTCTTCCAGGTGTTGGGCGAGGCCAGGGCCAGCGTGAGGAGCACGGCGACGACGTGGGAGACCCGGGTCCGACGGAGCTGCGCGGGGAGGTTCGGGAGCTCCTGAACGGCGAGCCCGACGAAGATGCCGAGCACCGCCGCGATGGGGATGGGGACGAGGAACTGTGGGCGAAATTCCTTCTGAAGCGCCTTCCAAATCGTGGTCAACGCCGCGGGGATCTCCATCGCGCGCAGGTCAGCCAGCGTGGGAGCCTTCACCCACTCCGGCCGGTACCGCATCTCGAGCCCAAAGCCGACAATGCCCAGCAGAATGCCGATGACGAGCCAACCACCCCAGCGGCGTGGGAGCCATCGCCCCAGGAACGCCGGCAAGCTCTCGACCAGCACCCCGATGCCGAGGCCGATCAGCGTGAACACGGGGACGGCGACGAGCGAGCCCCAGCGAAACGCCTTCATCCAATCGCCGTTCGACCAGACCCAAAAGAACGCGCCGACGGAGAAGCTCCCCCAGAGCAGACCGCGGGCGGCCCAGCCTTTCTTCGGCAGGGTCAGGAGCCCGAGCAGCACGGCCGCGCCGACGAGGAACAGTACGATGCCTGCGTTCCAGTCCCGCGTGATGTGCCCGACGTACCAGGAGGTGGCCTTGACCGGCAGGCGCGTCGAGAGCCAGGAAGGGAGCCGACCATCCCAGAGCGTAGCGACCGCGAAGAGCCCCAGCAGCGTGCCGATCAGCGGACGACGCCAGCGGTCGGTGTCCTTCGGAGAGATCGGCAGCAGCGCGAGCACCACGGCCGGGGTCGCGAAGACCACGCCGTAGAACAGCGCCCAGTCCTTGAGCTGCTTCCAGCCCCCGTTGGTCCAGCCGAGCAACTTGACGGTATTGCTCTTGTCTTTGGCGTAGTAGGTGTTTGGGAACCACCACGCGAAGTACTCGTAGCGGACGGCGTTGTAGGCGGCGTAGGGCACCGCGAACGCCAAAAGCCAGAGCGGCAGCGCTGCCCACTGACGGTTCCGGAGCGTGCCAAGGACCCGCGCGAGCAGGCCCACCGCGGCGTACCCGATGCCATCGGGGCGGGTCATGGTCAGGAGCATGAACGCCAGCGCGCTCCAGGGGGCGCGGGAGCCGGTGCGAATCTCCACCGACAGACGCCAGATTCCGACGCTCAAGAGCAGGTTGAACAGGCTGTTTTCAAGCCCCGACGCGCTCCACAACGTGAACTGGGTCGAACATGCCAGGAGCGTCGGCCCGATCAGCGGTGCCCAGCGAGGGAACGGGCTCGGATCCTTGGGATCCTCCCCACGGGCCTCGTGCCCGATCGCCCAGGCGACGAGCAAGGTGATGCTCCCGAACAGCCCGCCAAGCACCTTCGCGGCGAAGAACGGGTCGATTTTGAACACATACAGCGCGGCGAGCAGAAACGTCCAACTGGCGTTGGAGTACCCTTCGACCCGCTCAGCACCCGCGAACGGCACGGCCCCCAAGCCCATCGCGATGTTGCGGGCGTACGCGAAGGAGATGCCCGCGTCTTCGATAAAGAACGGGGTGATCAGACACCAGACCCCGTAGTGCACGAAAAAGACGGCAAGGATCAACGCGAGCACCGGCGCGTCGCGTCGGGTCTCCGGCTCCCACCCCATGACCACCGAGGTCGCGCGTGCGCGCACCCATCCCAACACGCTCCGCATCGATCGCTCCCGGCTCCTGCCGTCCTACATCGTCTTCTTGACCGCGCCCTCTGCCGCTGCGCTCTTGGCCGCCATCTGCCGCTTCAGCTCATCCAACTGCGAGCGGGCGGTCGCATCCTGCGTCTTCGCCTTGACCTTCGCGAGGCGCGAGTCCAGCGAATCCCCCTTGATCTCCGTGCCGATGTCGGCCTCAGCCTGGCGCTTGTTGATGTGCTCGCGCACGTTCTCCAGCGCTTTGATGTCGGCGTCCGTGGACAGCCCGTCGAGGGTCTCCTGGATCTGGATGCGGGCCTCGGCCGTGGCTTTCTTGGCCAGCATCTCGTCGCGTTCACGCTTGAGTTTTTCGATCTCGCCCTGGAACGCCACCAGGGAGTCTTTGGCGTCCTCCGCCTGTTTGGAGACCTTGTCCTGATCCAGCGTGAGCTGCTCGATCGCCTTCTCCAGCTCGTTTTTCTTCGCGAGCAGCACGAGCGCGACGTCATCGTCCCCGCTTTCGATCGCGATGGGGAGCTGCGCGTTCGCGTCTTTCAGCTCGCGCTCCTTGGTCTCCAGCTCGGTCGAAATCTTGTTTCGAAGGTACACAATCCCGCTCACGGCCTTCTTGAGCTCGCGGTGCTTCTTGATGCGCTCGTCGATGGCAGCTTCGTACACCGCCTCCGGGTTCTTCGACTCCTTGTCGCTGATCCAGAGACTCCAGAAGCCGTTCCAGAGATTGCCGATTCGATCGAAGAAGCCCATGGGTACTCCAGTTGTGCGGGCTAACCCGTGTGGGGGCGGTGGGTAGGATGGATGGGGGTGGAGGCCAACTTGCGCAGTCGCCACGGCGGATCGGGAGGGCCTCCCTTTCGATGGAACGCATCGTTCGGGAGGGCCTCCCTTTCGATGGGCCGCCACGTTAGACGCCCGGCATGCTGCTCTCCCCCGTGATCCTGGCTTGTTCGATGTTCACCGCCCTGGCAGCCGGCACCGCGCCCGTCGCCGAAGCGGGCCTCGGGGTGCTCGCGTACCCAGGGGATACCGTGGTTTTGAACGCTACAGCGTCCAGCGACGCCGATGGGGAGACCCTCAGCTATCGATGGCGCCAGGTGATCGGGACCCCGGTCGATCCGCAGGGCGGCACGACCGCCGAGCCATCGTTCACAATCCCGGCTGCCGGAGCGTACATCTTCGAGCTGATCGTGAGCGATGGCACGCTGGACTCCGAGCCGGATCGTGTGGCGTTCTACGTGCCCGACCGGGAGCTGGAGCCGGAGGGGGGCGGGGGGTGCGCCACTGTAAGTGGTGAAGCTGGATTTTCGGTCGGGGGTTTGGCGATGGTGATGTTGGGGATGCGTCGGGGTCGGGTTCGTTCCGGCAGGGGTTGACGTTGGGCGGGGGCGGGCACGTTGTTGCCCGGCCTCACGGACGACCGCCCGTTCCTTGCACGTTCCAAATCCGCGGGGAGCCCCCATCCGGCGTCGAGTACGACGCCACCTTCTCCCGGACCGGAGGGAGAAGGGAAATGCCGTCGCCCGTCGCCCGTCGCCCGTCAGGCGACGCCCATCGCCGGTCCCACCATCCTCACGTCCCCACCACCGCCTGCCTCCACGGCGCCGGAAAGCCCTCGCGCGCAAATGCCCGCTTCCATTCTACGAAAGCCCCACCGCGCTCAGTGACCGTCAGGCAGGCCTCGCCCCCTTCCCACCCCGCCTGCGCTAGTTGGTACTCGACCCAGGCCCAGCGCGCGGAGGTGGGCCTGACCTCGGCCCGAACCCCGCGTAAGCCCTGGCGCACCCGGTCCAAGCGCTTGTCCACTGTGGCGATCCCGGCGAACGCGGCGCCGTCGAGCGGGGTGTTCCGCTTGGGCACAAACGGGGCGATGCCCAACGCCACCGGGTGAATCGCTGCGAGCTTTCGGGTGAAGGTGATGAGCTCCTCGATGTCCTCGGGCTGCTCGTCGGGCACGCCGAGCATCATGTAGACCTTGAGCAGGCGGTACTTGTGCTCCCGAGCAGCCTCCGCGCAGGCCAGGAGCTGCGCCTCGGTGGTGCCTTTCGACAGCGTGCGACGCAGCCGTTGGCTCGCGGCATCGCTGGCTACGGTCAAGGTCGCGTAGCCCCCAAGCCGCAAGAGCCGCGGGATGTCCGGCTTCAACGCCACACGATCCCCGCGCAGGGACGAGATCCCAATGCCCTTGCCCGCGCTGAGCAGCGCCTCCAGCAGGCCCACAAGCTGGGGATGGTCGGAGATCGCGGCGCCGACGAGCCCCACGCGCGGGGCATCCTCGGGGACCAACTCCAGCAGCCGCTCCGGCGTGATCAACCGCATGCCCCCCTTCGCCCCGCCAGTCTCCGGCTTGGTGTCCCGGCGCATGACGCAGAACGTGCAGGAGCGATGACACCCCCGCTCCCCCTCGATCAGGAACATGTCGTGAAGCTCAGTCTCGGGCGTCCAAAGCCGGGAGTGCGCGGGGAGGTGGGCATCTTCGGCCCTGGCGATGGGGGGGAGCGCCTCGCCGTGCAGATCCGGTAGATAGCCGCCTTGAACATGGCTCAGGTGGGCGAGCGTGCCGTCCGCGAAGAACGCCTCGCAGGTGTCGGCGACGATATCGTCCGCCTCGCCGAGGATCATGCCATCCACGAACGGGGCGGCAGGGAGGGGGTTGGAGAAGGTGAGCGGGCCGCCCAGGAGGATCGTGGGATCTTGCGGGCCACGATGACGGCGAAGGGGGGCGATGCCGGAGAGCCTGAGCAGCTCGATCAGACCGACCAGCTCAAGCTCGTAGGCGAGGCTCACGCACCAAAGCGGGAACTCGGTGAGCGGGGTGAGCGTTTCTTCGGAGACGGGAACTGCCCGCGCGGAACGCCAGGCTTCAACGTCTTCGGGAAGGAAGACGCGCTCGACGGTGAAGCCCCGCTCGGCGAGCAGGTGGCAGACCCATTGGAACCCGAGGGAGGACATGCCCGCGCGGTAGGGCGAAGGGTAGACCATGGCAATACGACGCGGTCTGCCGCCGGGGAGCGCCCGGCCACGCTCCAACGCCCGACGATGCAGGATCGGGGCTGCGAGCGCGCGTGGGAGGGCCATGGGGCGGGGTAACGTCCCGAGGCCGGGGCGGAGATCCAGCCCGGACCGCGCGGGGCCCGATACGGGTATGCGCTCGCACTCGAGCGCACCCCGGCGAGGGGGCGTGGGCGCCTCAAGCCGCCCACACTACCCAACGCAGGCTCAACGCAAGGCCGGACCGCGTCGGGCCTTCCGGTCCGGTACTCCGGAGCCGGGAGGCCCGGACCCGAGTTTCGGTACTCCGAAACTTGGGTAGCGTTCGGCCCGGGGGGCGTGGGGGGCCTCAAGCCCCCCACACTAGCAAGCCTCGACGACCACCGCGATGCCCTGTCCGCCGCCGATGCACGCGCTGCCAAGACCATAACGCGCCTTGCGACGGCGCAGTTCGTGAATCAGGGTGCCGGTGATTCGCGCGCCGGAAGCGGCCAGCGGGTGGCCGAGGGAGATGGCGCCGCCGTTGACGTTCGTGATCGAGCGGTCCAGCCCAAGCGCCTTCTCGACGGCCAGGTATTGGGGTGCGAAGGCCTCATTCACCTCGGCGAGGCCCAGATCGGCGACGCTCAAGCCCGCGATCTCAAGCGCCCGCTTGGACGCCGGCACAGGGCCGATGCCCATAATCGTCGGGTCGCAGCCTGCCACGCCCCAGCTCACAAGCCGCGCAATGGGCGTCAAACCCCGCTTCTCGGCCCACTTCGCGTCCGCGATCACCAGGCTTGCGGCACCGTCGCAGATCCCCGAGGCGTTGCCCGCGGTGACAAGGCCGTCTTTCTTGAAGTACGCCGGAAGCTTGGCCAACGCGGCCATGTCGGACCGGCGAGGATGCTCGTCCTGCCGGAAGACGATGTCGCCCTTCTTGTTCTTGATGAGGAACGGGATGATCTCGTCGTTGAAACGTCCTGCTTCGTTCGCCGCGAACCAGCGCTCCTGGCTCGCGACCGCGACCTCGTCCACCGCCTCGCGGGACAGCCCGAATTGCTCGCCGAGCTTCTCGGCGGTCTGGGCCATCGCCATGCCGGTGAACGTGTCCGTCAGGCACTCCCACAGCAGATCCTTGAGCACCGGCGGACGCCCAAACTTCGCTGCGCCATCCCGCATGCCGTGCATCACGTGCGGCGCCATGCTCATGTTCTCGGTGCCGCCCGCCAGCACCACGCTCGCCTGACCCGTGAGGATTTGCTCGGCCGCGCTGATGATCGCCTGGAAGCCCGACCCGCAGAGCCGGTTGACGGTGAGCGCGGGCACGTGGACGGGGACCCCCGCCTTCAACCCGACGTGACGCGCCCCGTAGATCGCATCATTGCTGGTCTGAAGCACGTTTCCGTAGATGACGTGGTCCACCTCGTCGGCTGACACCCCTGCCCTCTTGAGGGCCTCGACCGCGGTCGGCACCGCGAGATCCTGGGCGTTGAAGTCCTTGAGTGCGCCACCTTGCGCGCCAAAGGCGGTGCGGCAGGCGGAGAGGATGACGATGTCGCGGGATTGGACGGAGAGGGCCATTTCAGCTTCCAGGGCGAGGGTTGAGCGGCCGCCGGCCTAACCCGTCGTCGGCTCCCCGCCGCTGGCTACCATCCATCCTGTACACAGCATCCGGCACTGTCGTAGTAGTCCGAGCCGGTGCCAATCGCCGTGCAGGCACCGTAACTATCCCAGTAGACCGCGGCACTTCCCGGGAGCTTGCCCTGGTCGAAGAGCGTGGTCGCGCCAAAGGTGAGCTCCTCCTCGGTTTGGACCACCTGCAGCATGCCGCCCTGCATCGCGAGGGGGTGACAATCCGTAGTTCCATCGAGGCAATCCTCGCCGTACCAGCCTGCGCCCCCCTCCGCGGTCTGGGCCAAGCCGAGCCACATGCCATGGGGATCGCTGTTCTCGAACGAGATCACCATCCAGGGGTTGCCGTCCACGTCGTCCTCGTAGGTCACCGTGGCCTCGACCTCGTCGATGCAGCCGTCGCAGTCGTCGTCCATCTGGTTCCAGGACTCAGCCCGAGGGAGCTCCGCGCTGCCGTCGTCACAGTCGTCGCCGCCGTACTCGTCGGAGTCGTGACCGTCGAGATCGCGGTCAAAGTCGTTGTCGCCGGCGCAGTCGGAGTCGATGCCGTCGTACCACTCGTCGGGGGCGCCCGGCTGCACGTCGCGGCTCGTGTCGTCGCAGTCATCCCCGCCGGAGGCGTAGTTTGCGTGCCCATCGCCGTCTTCATCCACGCCATCGGCGAGGTCACAATTCTGGTCCACGTCGTCGCCCACGGTGTCCTCGGCGCCGGGGTTCCAATCGGGGTTTTCGTTGGCGCAGTCACCCTGTTCGCCGGTGTAGCCATCCTCGTCCCAGTCGCCTTCAGCGGGATCGGTGGCCTCGCCCTTGTACCCGCAGGCGAAGAGAGAGAGGATGATCAAGGTGGAAGGCATGGAGTCTCCTTTCGCGTTCAAAGACGCTGGGCTCCGATATACACGACGGCGGGAGAGGTCGCAAGAGGGGCGAGGGAGCGGTGGCGGGAGACGGAGGCCCGGGTCGTGAACGCGGGCGGGAAAGGAGGCCGAAAGAGGCGCGGGACTGGTCGCGGGGAGGGGCGGCTTGGGGCCCGGTTCGCGCCGTTCATGCCGGCCGGGGAACGCCGCTGGTCATCGTCGCGGTGGATCGGGCGGGGGACTTGACGGCAGGGGGATCGGCGGGCTAAGGGGCGGGTCCATCGGGGTGTAGCTCAGCCTGGCTAGAGCGCTTGCTTCGGGAGCAAGAGGTCGTGGGTTCGAATCCCGCCACCCCGACCACATTCAACCCGGTCTTTTCAGGGAATCAGCGGGTCGGGTTCGGGGATCGGGTCAGCAGTCTGGGTCAGCGGTGCCGGCCGGAGGTCGTTGCGCTGACCTGGTCAGCGGCTGGTGGGAGCCTGTTCGAGCGCGGCTGGGTGGGGCCGTTGGCGTGGCGCGAGAGTGCTGCGCCTGTGACCGAGGATGTCGTCACGGGCGGCGAGGTGGCCTTGCGGGAGGGCCCAGCAACGAGGGGCTCATGGCCGCGGTGCGGTCCTTCCGACGACCGCTTCGACCACCCGCACGATCCCCGACAGCAGGGATCTGAGGCGCGGTTGCGGCAAGTTCGAGGCCTCGGCGAGCGCCCAGGGGACGTCCTTCTCCAGTCCGCCGAGGTCCCCCAGCAGGGGCAGCGCGATGGCCGTGAGTGGCCTGATCACGCCCGGCCCTTCGCCCGGCTCCAGCGCCCGAAGAATCCGGATCAGCGCCCACTCGTCCTCGGTCAATTCCGCCGGCGCACGAAGCGCTCGCTCGGCCACGATGTCGGCGTAGATCTCCGGTTCCGACCTGAACAGGCGGTCCTCTCGCGACGCGGTCCAGACCTCCGCCGGGGCAACGCCAAGCGCTTCGGCGATGCGGGCGCACGTCGCCCGATCTGGTGCTTTGAGACGTCCGAGTTCGATCTGAGCGATCCTCCCCGGGGTGCGCCCGATCCTCGCATCGAGGTCCGCCTGGGACATGCCGACGCGCGCGCGCCAGGCACGCAGGGCTGCGGGGAAGCCATCGGTCTTGCTCATGACGGCCACCTATCCCTTGGGGCGGGAAAGCAGGGCGAGAGATCCGGGGAGGTCTTGACGTACACGGTGATTATGTGTAACACTACGCGGAGTGAAGCAACTTTATGCAAAGCACGATCAACCCACATGCCCCCTGCGCCGAACA
>CANKNP010000211.1 GCA_947483545.1 Deltaproteobacteria bacterium
CGACCTTTCAGTCGGACGGCCGCCTCGCCCGACAGCTTCAGATCGGCATCTACTACACGTTCACGCTGAGGGAGCAGCCAGAGCCGAGCGAGCTGCAGCGGCAGGCTCCGGGGAAGCGAAGGGTGCCGGGGCCCGCGCAGGACCTCGTCCTTTTCGCGCCGCGGGCCGGCTGCGAAGCGTACTCCGGGTGGTGCGTCCGGTGCGGCAGCGGCGCCACGGACTGCGTGTACTACGACAGCAACGCGCTCGGTTACGGCGTCGAGGAGACCGTCGCCGAGCTGTTGTGCGCGGACTGCGGGGCCTGCACCCGGGTGGAGTATGACAAGGACACGAGCTGACCGGCGAAGGCGCGACACCGTTGCCCGCCAGGGGTTGCCGCAGCCAAAGCCCCGGCCGGCGCGTTACACTGAATGACCCTTCATTCATTCTCCACCCCTCCTGAGGATCCCATGGCCGCCAACGAATACACCCTCGACCTCCGCGACATCCGCTTCGTGCTCTTCGAGCAGATGAAGGTGCATGAGCAGCTCAAGGGTGTGGCGAAGTACGCCGAGTTCGACCGCGAGACCTACGACATGATGCTCGACCAGGCCGAGATGATGGCCAAGGACGTGCTCGCGCCGCTCAACAAGACCGGGGACGCGATCGGCGCGACCTTCGACGGCAAGGGCAACGTGACGACGCCCCCCGGCTACAAAGAGGCCTACAAGACCGTCGTGGAGGCCGGCCTGCTCGCCGCGGGAATGAGCCCGGCGAACGGGGGCATTGGCCTGCCGCACGTTGTGGACGTCGCGATGCACGAGATGCTCACTGGCGCGTGCACGGCGTTCAACATCTACACGGGCCTCACCCGGGCAGCGGCCAACCTGCTGCAGACCGACTTCTGCCCCGCGTTCTTCCGCCCCTTCGCCGTGCACAAGTTGATGTCTGGGGAGTGGGCCGGCACGATGTGTTTGACCGAAGCGGGCGCCGGCACCGCCGTCGGCGACAACCGGTGCAGGGCCGAGCGCACCGAGAACCCGGACGTGTACCACCTGACCGGCGAGAAGATCTTCATCTCCGGCGGCGACAACGACATGACCGCGAACATCGTCCACATCGTGCTCGCGCGCACGCCCGACGCGAAAGCCGGCACCCCTGGACTGTCCCTGTTCCTGGTGCCGAAGTTCATCGTCAACGCGGATGGAACCTCCTCCGACGTGCGCAATGACGCGTTCGTCGTCGGCATCGAGCACAAGATGGGCATCAACGGCTCAGCGACTTGCACGCTCGCGCTTGGCGCGAATGGCACGTGCCAGGGCTGGCGCATGGGCAAAGAAGGCCAGGGCATGGCCGTCATGTTCTTCATGATGAACGAGGCCCGCATCGGCGTCGGCATTCAAGGCCTGGCGACCGCCTCGGCCAGCTACTTGAACGCCCGCGACTACGCCAAAGAGCGCGTCCAGGGCACCAGCATCGAGAGCTTCAAGGACGCGAACGCCCCGCGCGTGACCATCAACAAGCACCCCGACGTGCGCCGCATGCTGATGACCATGAAGGTGCAGGTCGAGACGATGCGCTCGCTCATCTACTCGGTCGCGAACCGCCTGGATCGCGCCGACAACGGCGATCCCGCCGAGAAGGAGTACCTGATCGGCCTTGTCGAGCTGATGACCCCGATCGTGAAGGCCCACTGCTCAGATGTGGGCTTTGAAGTCTGCTCTACTGCGGTGCAGGTGTTCGGCGGGTACGGCTACACCAAGGAGTACCCGGTCGAGCAGAACCTGCGCGACCAGCGGATCTCCGCGATCTACGAGGGCACGAACGGCGTGCAGGCGATGGACCTGCTCGGCCGCAAGATGCGCCAGGGCGGGGGCATGTTGTTCATGACCTGGCTGGATGAGTGCAACAAGGAACTTGAGCGGGCGAAGGCGACGAAGCGGATGGACGAGGAGGTCGCCGCGCTCGAGCGGGCGCGCGATCACTTGGGCGCGACGGCGATGCACCTCGGCGCGCTTGGCATGCAGGGCAACATCAAGGGCGCGATGTTGCAGGCCTCCCCGTTCCTGAACCTTTTCGGCACCGTGGTGCTCGGGCTGCACGCGGTCTGGCAGGCCCGTGTGGCGCTCGAGGCGATGGACGCCGGTACGGACGATGTCCAGTTCTACAAAGGCAAGGTCGCAAACGCCAAGTTCTACGCGAAGAACGTGCTGCCGCGGGCGACGTCGCTGGCGAAGATCATCCAGGCGGGGGATGAGAGCTGCTTGGAAGAGGGGCTGTTTGAGTAGGTGAATCCCCGTGAGCAATTCACGACGGCGGTAGCGGATTATGTGGCCGCGCGGCCGGACTACCCGGCGGTGCTTTTGGCCCGGATCGTCGAGCGGTCGCCTGGGTCGCAAATCGTAGACTTGGGCGCAGGCACCGGCATTTCCTCCCGTGCGTTCGCCCGCGCCGGGGCTCAGCGGTTTGGATCCCGCGTTCGGGTCACCGCCGTCGAGCCGAACGCGGCGATGCGCACCGCTGGGGAGGAGGACCCGGCGACCCGGGCGTTTCCCCCGGGAACGGTGCGCTTTGAACCTGGGGATGCCGAATCGACGGGGCTGCCGGATTGCTCGGCGGACCTGGTGGTCGGGTGTCAGGCGTTCTTCTGGTTTGACCTCGATCGCACCCTGCCCGAGATCGACCGGATCCTCGGGGTCGGTGGGGTGGCCGCGGCGATTTGGAACTTGCGGGCGTCCACCCCGTTCTTGGACGGTTGGGAGGCGATGTTGCGCACGTGGTCCACGACCTACGGGGCGTTGCGCTCAGCGGAGCAGACGATCGAGGAGATCTCGAACGCGCGGGTGACCGAGCGGATCGCGGTGCCCAACACTCAGCGGTTCACGCTCGCGGGGTTGCGGCAGCGCGCCTGGTCTTCAAGCTACGTGCAGCACGGGGTCGCGGATGCGGAGGGTTTTGACCGGGCGCTGGTCCGGCTGTTTGAGGAACATGCCGTGGGGGGTGGGGTGGATTTTGATTACGAATGTGTCGCGGTGGTTTGGGGGGCCAGCCCGGGCGCGGGACAGACAACCCCGCCCTAAGTCCCTGGAAGTGCATGCCTTGGAGCCGGGCTGGCCCCTAACCGCACCGTTCCAGGTGGAAGGCAGCCGGCCCGGCGTCTTCGCGGGACCGTCGCATTCCACCGGTAGGAACGGTGCAAAGAGACCGCCGAGCCGCGAGCGAGGTTCGCCGAGCGCGCGGATCGGCGGGCCAGCCCGGGCGCGGGGCAAACAACACTGTGCCCGACGGTAACCGGAAGGCGTTCCCGCGTTGGATCGGCGCTGGGGCGGCCCCCGACGCCCAGGCGATGAGCACAAAGGCGGAGAAGCTAAGGAAGGCAGGAGGAAAAGAGGCGAGGAAAAATGCCGGGAGAAAGGTCCGTCCCGGCCCGCTGCGCCGGGGCTGCCTCCGCTTCCTGCGTTCCTTCCTTCCTGAATTCCTAAGCCTCCCAGCCTCCGTGGCCGCCCTGGTCAGCGCCGCCCGGAAGTTAGCGCCTATCGGGCCGCCGGGTGTGCAGCGGCGGTACGACGGCGTTGGCGGCGCCGCGGCCGGTCTGAGCGCGCCGCCCCAGCGATTGCGACCGAACGAGGTTGCTCATTCCTGGCGTCGGGGTGCTTCTGCGGAGATGCGCTCCAGCAGCTTCCGCCGCAAGGCAAAGCGGGCTTCCAAGGGCTCCGGGCCGAAGGGATACCCGTGCCGCATCACAACGACCCAGGTGCCATCCGACTCGATCTCCCAGTCGCCTTGGCCAGCCAACACCCGCTCCAGCATGGGCGCGAGGCCCGGGGCTGACTCGGGGGCGAAGAGGCCGTGGTCCCGCGCCAACGACGCGGGCAGAGGGACCCCGGGCATCCCCTCCGGACCGATGGCCTGCGCTCGCAACCCGAACACTGCCCCCGGGCGCCGGCGCAACACGAAGACCGGCAAGGGGATGCGTTGGGCAGCGACGAGCTGGTTTCCTGGGGTTCGGCCCTCCGTGCGCTTCCCAACGCCGTGCACGAAGAACGTGGGCTCGGGGCCGGTGAACAGGTTGGAGACCCGACCGATGCGAAACCGGTGCATGTCGTGAAGGTTCTGCTCGACGAAATCGTCTGCGCCAAGCAGGTGCTCGTAGCCCAAAGCGGCGGCATCCAGTGGCAACTTTGCGAGGCGCTTGCGGTCGTGCAGCAAGCCGACGACGACGAGCACCGCTACTCCGCCGAGCGCGATCAGCCCACAGATCGAGATCGCGTCCATCACCGCCGCCCCGAAGCCGCGCCGATGACGCCCAAACCCCCGAGGCAAGTGAACAGCACCCCGACAATCACACATACCCCGAGGATCGCCAACGCGACCCGCCACCAACTGATCGGCGCCTCGCCCACCAACTTGGCGCTTTGGCCGTTGATGACGAAGCGGTACACCCGCTCCCCGCGTCGGTAGGCGCCGATCCACACCGGCAGGAGCAATGGCCCGCCCTGCAGATCGTGAAAGACGACAGACGTGCGAATCTCTTTGGCGGAGATCTCCTGTCCGATCTGACGTTGGTGGACCGCCTGCAGGCCGTCCTGGCCGGCGCGCTGAGCAGCGGTTCGGGTGAGGCTGCCCGTCTCGTAGGGCAAATCGTCGCCGATGGGCTCCAGCGCGGAGGCGGCGAACGGGCTGATGGCGTCAAGCTCGCGGCGTGTGAGCGCCTGGGAAGCGGGGATCAGCACGCCGGACAGGGCGTCGCGGTTCGTACCGGTGAGCGGGCGTTTGCCGGACCGGGTGTTGTCGGGGATCAGCGCGGCCCAGCAGGTCTCCAGCGTCGCGGACCAACGCCAAGCCGGGACGAGCACCGCGTGCAATTTCAAACGGGCGTGCCGGAGATCGCCGGGGTACCAAATCGACGAGCTGGCAAACGTCCGGAAGGCGGTGCGGGCGCCCTCCAAATCGACTTCGAAGGGGAGAAAACCCTCTGGGGGCTCGATGCCCTCGGGCGCTGCGATGTTGACCAGCACGCTGCTACCGCAAAATACGCACACCGGGGAAGCCGCGCCCGCGGGGAACGCGACCGCCCCCGCGCAGGACTCACAGCGTACGGTTTGAAGGCTCATCGCCGACCCCCGCCCTGCAACAAGGCGACAATCGCGGCGATGCCGCCCAGCCCAAAGAGCACGAACAATACAAACGCCACGATGACCGCGATCACCGCCGCGATCTTCCAATTGGAACGCGGCAGCTTGCCCACGACCTCGCCCGTTTGACCGTTGACGAGCAGTCGGAGCACCTTCCCGTCGTAGGGGAACGTGGCAATCCAAACCGGCAACATCGCCAATTCGACGTTGCCGATGGAGAGTTGGGTGTCGTTGTGAACGTCCTGGATGTGATCGCCCGGCACGAAGGTGGATTGGATCGCGGTGTTCTCGCGCGCAGCGACCTCCTTCGCGACGGTGTTGGACGCCTCCTGGTGCGTGACGTTCGGGCGCTCCGCGATCCAACCGGCGGTCAGAGCGGGCGTGAAGGGCAGCGCGCGGCCCAGGTCGAAGGGCTCCAGCGCGTTCGACTCCGCCTCGGGCAACCCCCGCGATCCGCTCACCAGCTGCTTCGTATAGGTCGCGACGTGGTGACCGTTTACGCCAAACCACTCGGTCTCGCGGACCTGGCGCGTGCGGTGCTCGACCTTGCCGTTGACGATCACGGTGTAATGTTCGGTGCGGTACCAATCCAAGCCGACGCGGGCGTTGTAGGTGCTTCGTGCGACGCCGTCGTATAGGTAGAACGGCACGAAGATGCCGTGCAGTTTTTCGGGCCGGGATGCGTTTCGGACGGCCTCGGGTGCCCACCGGTCCCCGGCCATGAACGCACGGAGCAGCGCGGCGGCGCGCTCGCGGGGGATGAGGAAGGGCACCACGAGGTCGAAGGCCTCGATGTTGTCATCCCCATCGACCGCGGACAGCACGAGCGGGGTCTCGCAGAAGCTGCAGGCATCCGCGATGCGCTCGGGGGGGAGCTCGACGGCGGCGCCGCATTGGGGACAGGACGCGTGGCGGTTCACAGACAAGGGAAGCGGTCTATCCGACAGGGGGGCGATGCACACGGCCGGCTCGCGGCCCGCCAGCTCCGCGTCCCGCTCCTCGCTCCGCCTACTTTCCGGATCCGCGATTCCCGCTGTTCCGCCACACGCCAGGCGTGACCTCCACGGCGTCGGGCGAACGGGGCTTCAGGCCATCGCGGGCGAGGTCGCTCCAGGTCTTGCCCGAGGCGTCGCCCGCAGTTCCGCGCGAGCCGCCGCCGTAACCGCCGCCACCTCGACCGCCGCCGCCGCTACCGCCATAGCCGCCGCCGCCGCCGTACCCACCACCGCCACTACCGCCGGTGCGGCTGCCACCGTAGCCACCGCCACCGCCGTACCCGCCGCCACCAGAAGGTGCCGGCCCACGTGGGGCGCTGGGCGCGGGCGCGCGACCTCCGGGCTGACCCTTCCCGGCGATCTTGGCCTTTGCCCGCTCCCGATCATCGGCCTTGCGGGCCCGAATCTCCGCGATGCGTTGGCCGATCGGGATCTCCAGCGGCTCGCTGGGCCGGAAGTTGTAGTCGAAGCCTTCGACCTTCACGCGGTTGAGCCGCTTGCCGATCGCCCGCTCGATCGCGGACAGTTCGCCTTCCTCCTGGGGGCTCACAAAGGTGAACGCCTCCCCCGTGGCCTCGGCTCGCGCGGTTCGGCCCACGCGGTGGATGTAGTCCGCGGGGATGTTCGGCACGTCAAAGTTCACGACGTGCTCCAACGCCTCCACGTCGATGCCCCGGGCGACGATGTCCGTCGCGCAAAGCACGCGGATCTTTCCGGATTTGAAGCCGCCCAGCGCGTCCGTGCGCTGACCCTGGCTGCGGTTGCCGTGCATGCGCGCGTTCGGGATCCCCGCCGCCTCCAGCACCTCGGAGAGCCGGTTCGTCCGATGCTTCGTGCGCGTGAACACGATGACGTTGCCGATCTCGTTCTGCTTGAGCAGGTGGATGAGCAGGGCTGCCTTGGCTGGCTCGGGCACAGGGTAGAGCACCTGAGTGATGCCCGTGGCCGGGGCCGCCACCCGCTCGATGTTGAACGCAACGGGATTCACCAGCATGTCCTTGGACAGTCGCTGGACCTCGGACGGCATCGTCGCGCTGAAGAACAGGGTCTGACGCTGGCGGGGGAGCTGGGCCAGGACCCGGCGAACGTCTGGAAGGAAGCCCATGTCGAGCATCCGGTCGGCCTCGTCGATGACCAGGACCTCGAGGCCGGGCATCCTGGCCCAGGGGTGCTGGAGGTGGTCGAGCAGGCGGCCGGGGGTAGCGATGATCACGTCCACGCCGGCGCGGAAGGCGCGCTCTTGGGGCGCCGGACCGACGCCGCCGAACACGGCCGCACCGTTCAGGCGCGTGTGCTTGGCGAGCTCCACGAGCTCCTCGTGGATTTGAGCGGCAAGTTCACGCGTCGGCGTGAGCACCAGGGCGCGGGTGGTGCCGCGGGCCTTGGGGAGGATGCGATGGAGAATAGGCAGGAGGAAAGCGGCGGTCTTGCCGCTGCCGGTCATCGCCGCCGCGAGCAGGTCCCGACCGGCCATGCCGGCGGGGATCGACTGCTCCTGGATGGGGGTGGGCTTCGAAAAGCCGAGGTCCGAGACGCCCTTGAGGAGGAGCGGATCGAGGTTGAAGTCTTTGAATTCCAATGAATGGTCCTTGCCCACAGGGGGCCAATGTTCACGTCGGCAGGGGCCGACGGCGCGGTGCTAACACCTCCCCGCGATTGTGATACCCTGCGGCCCCCTTTCCCCCTCCGAGGATCCCATGAGCCAGATTGTCCGCTGCGGCCTGATTCAGTGCGCCAACCCCATCAACGATGAGTCCGTACCGGTCGCCACCATCCAGGAGGCGATGTTCGAAAAGCACCTCCCGATGATCCACGACGCCGGCAAAAAGGGCGTTCAGATCCTCTGCTTGCAGGAGATCTTCAACGGGCCGTACTTCTGCCCGAGCCAGGACAAGCGCTGGTACGCCGCCGCCGAGGAGGTGCCGGGCCCGACCGTCGCGCGCCTCGCGCCGATCGCGAAGCAGTACAACATGGTCATCGTCGTGCCGATCTACGAAGTCGCGATGCGCGGCGTGTACTACAACACAGCAGCGGTCATCGACGCCGATGGCACCTACCTCGGCAAGTACCGCAAGCAGCACATCCCGCAGGTCGCGGGCTTCTGGGAGAAGTTCTTCTTCAAGCCGGGCGACGGGGGGTACCCGATCTTCAAGACGAAGTACGCCACGATCGGCGTGTACATCTGCTACGACCGCCACTTTCCGGAGGGCGCGCGGTGCCTGGGGCTCAACGGTGCGGAGATCGTGTTCAACCCCAGCGCGACGGTGGCCGGCCTGTCGCAGTACCTCTGGAAGATCGAGCAGCCCGCGCACGCCGTGGCCAACGGCTACTACGTGGGTGCCATCAACCGCGTCGGGACCGAGGCGCCTTGGAACATCGGCAAGTTCTACGGGCACAGCTACTTCGTGAACCCCCGTGGCCAGTTCCTTGCCGAGGGCTCCGAGGACGACGACGAGCTGGTGATCGCCGATCTCGATCTCTCGATCATCGACGAGGTCCGGCAGACCTGGCAGTTCTACCGGGATCGCCGGCCCGACGCCTACGCCGAGATCGTCGAGAAGTAGGCATCGGTGCGCGTCGATCCGACGGGGAGCCTCGCGGAGCGGCAACGCTTCATCGTCGGCTGGGGCGCGCTCACGTTGCCTGTGACGGTAGGGATCGGCCTCGCGTTGGAGCGTTGGGTGGTTCCGGCTGTCCAAGCGCCGGATCTCGCATCCCGGCTCGCGCTGGCGGCGAAGTGTACGGCGGTCGCGGGCTTGCCGCTGGCGGCGGTCATCGGCCACATCATGGTGGATCGGTTGGTGTCGGGGGCGCACAACCCGCTGCTCTGCCAGGAGTCGGACACGCTCAAGATCCACCTGCGCGTGCTGCAGAACACTCTCGAACAGTTCGCGTTGTTCCTGGCAGGTATCGGGGCGTGCGCAGTTCAACTGCCCGAGGCACACCTCCACGGGCTCTGGATCGTCACGGGCACGTTTGTTGTCGGGCGCGCGCTGTTCTGGTGGGGCTACCTGCGGCCGGGGAACGTGCTGGGGCGGGCGCCGGGCGCGCAG
>CANKNP010000212.1 GCA_947483545.1 Deltaproteobacteria bacterium
CCGACCACTTCGCCGCCCAGCGACGACGCCACCAGCCAGAGATAGCACCGAAGCTGCTCTTCCCAGGCGGGGAAACCGGGGATCGCGGCGAGAGCGACCGCGTCGAGCGCGCTCGACTTGAGCTCCTCCACCACACGCCGCCCCTGCTCCTCGCCGAGTCCATCCACCCTGCCGGAGATTCTACATGTCCAACCTCGAATGACCACCGAGTGCCGCACCACGACCTCGGCGCGCCAGCCCTCAACGTAGGCCCCCTGTTCGCGCTCGTGGAGCGTGCGCCCGAGGCGAAGCCGGGCGACGGTCGACATCGCCGCGCCACGCCCGAGGTGCGGCGAGCTGGCCTCCAGCAGATCTCCAACTCCAAGCTCAATCACCCGCGCGTCGTCATCGAAGCGGATCATCCGGGTGGGGCCCCGAGGCTGTGGTGGAGATCCATCGGCTCACCGAGCGCGAGCCGATGGGACAGGGCCGCAAAAAACTGCTGGAGGATCGCGGGAGGATCGAGGTGGGGGTTCACCCGCTCCGAGTACCGCGGGTCGTCGGGGTCACACCACTCCGCAGGCGTGAGGGCATGAAAGGCGCGACAAGCAAGGGGGCGACGAAAATAGGCGCGGCAACTGCCCTGATCGTCAAGGAGCGGGCAGGGCACACGCGCGGCGCGCCACGCCTCCGCCGGGAGCCCTCGTGCGGCGAGCTCGCCAAAACGTGCCCGCAACGCCGCACCATCGGGCTGCCCGTCGATCCACTCTCCCAGCCAGCGGCCCTCCACTCCGCTCACCCCGCGGGGATTGTCATGACAGCAGGCGGTACAGCCGCGGCGGCACGTCATCGGATGGGCCGTGACCACGTGCTGAATATAGGCGTCGTACGCTCGGATCGCGGCGCCGAGCTGGGCGCTGTGCGCGGCGGACCACGTGGGCGGAAGACGTAACATCGCCTGGAGGGCCAGCAGCATCTCGGTGAGGATCGCGTTGGCGCGTGGGGAGGCCGCCGCGTCCAACGTCACGGTTCGGGTCATGCCGCGAGCTAACCGAAAACGCTGGCCTCGGGCGCGTTCCACGTCGGTCGCAGTCTGCTGCGCTTCTAAACGATTCACACATCCACTATGGACATACGGAGGAGGTCCCGTGAAAACCCTGATCGAGCCGTTCCGAATCAAGGTGGTGGAGCCCATCCGAATGACCAGTCCGGAAGAGCGTGAAAAAGCGCTCGTGCAGGCTGGATTCAACCTGTTCCGTGTTCCAGCAGAGCTGGTGCTCATCGACCTGCTCACCGACTCCGGGACCGGCGCGATGTCCCACGACCAGTGGGCGGGCATGATGCGCGCCGACGAATCCTACGCCGGCGCCCGGAGCTACTATCGGTTCTACGACCGAATCTCCTCGCTCACGGGCTTCCGGCACATCCTGCCCACCCACCAGGGCCGCGCGTCTGAGCGCCTGCTGTTCGAGCTCATGGGGGGAACCGGGAAAGTGATCCCCAACAACGCACATTTTGACACGACTCGGGCCAACGTGGAACACTCGGGCGCCCAGGCGATCGACCTGTTGACCCCCGAAGGTCGCGACCCGGCGGCGGTCGCCCCGTTCAAGGGCAACATGGATGTACGGGCGTTGGAACGGCTGATTGAAGACATCGGGCCCGACCGCATACCGCTGGTGATGGTGACGGTCACGTGCAACACCAACGGCGGGCAGCCCGTGAGCCTCGCCAACCTCCGGGAGGTGCGGGAGGTGTGCGACCGCTATCACCTGCCCCTGTTCCTGGACGCGTGCCGATTTGCGGAGAACGCCTGGCTGATCAAGGAGCGGGAACCGGGCGAAGGCAGCAAGTCCATCCCCGCGATCGTCCGGGAGATGTTCGACCTTGCCGACGGCGCGACGCTCTCCGCCAAAAAAGATGGTCTGTCCAACATCGGCGGCCTGCTGCTGCTCCGGGACGAGCAGCTGTTTCAATCCGTGAGCGAGCAGCTCATCCTCACCGAGGGCTTCATCACCTACGGCGGCCTGGCGGGGCGGGACCTCGAGGCGATGGCCCAGGGATATACCGAGGTGATCGAGGAAGACTACCTGCGCTACCGCATCCGGTCCACCGCCTACGTAGGCGATCGGCTGCGTGAGGCCGGCATCGCGATCGTCGAGCCTACGGGCGGCCACGCCGTGTACATCGACGCCGCGCGTTTTTGCCCACATCTGCCGCGGGAGGCGCTGCCCGGCCAGGCGCTCGTGGTGGCGATGTACCGCGAGCTGGGGGTACGCGCCTGCGAGATTGGTACCTTCATGATGGGAAATGCCGCAACGATGGAGCTGGTTCGACTGGCGCTGCCCCGCCGCGTCTATACGCAGTCGCACATGGACTATGTCTGCGAGGGGCTCGCCGAGCTCTACACGCGACGGAGCTCGCTCCCGGGCCTCCGGATCGTGCAGGCGCCCTCGACCCTCCGGCATTTCACCGCGACCCTCGCCGAGCTCCGCTGACGAACGCCGCGAGGCTCACCGTGCGGACCGCGGCGTCCTTCGCTACATTAGGCGCGGGGAGGGCCAGATGGTGACCGTGTTGTGGTGGTGGCTGGCCTGTCAGGATGAGCTGGTCGCCCCTCGCGTCCTGAAGGGCCCCCCTGTGGGCGCCACGTGGTTCGACACGGGCGATCCTGGTCAAACCGACTCCGGCGCGGGCCTCGACTCGGACCCCACTACGGGACCCGATGACTCGGACCCACCCACCGACACAACCGACACAACCGACACAACTACCGCCAGCTTCGAGGTATGTTATCTGGGTTCGAGCCGCTCGGGGACCGAGTGTGTGCCGACCGTGCCCTACGATGCCAGCTTCGGCAGTGACTACGATTATCCCGATCCTTATGAGGGAGATCCTCAGTACAACGCCCCCGTACGTTACCTCGATCTGGAGAGCGTCGATCCCGACCTCACGATTGCCCCCAACTTTGTGCTGTCAGAGCTGGCGGAGGCCTACAAGGGCCGATGGGCGGTATTGGCGCCCGTCCTGATCGATCGTCTCCAGGAGATTCGCGACGCGATCGGTGAGCCGCTGTACGTCACCTCCGGGTACCGAAACCCAAGCTACAACGCGTCGGTCGGCGGCGTGACCTGGTCACGGCACATCTACGGGGACGGCGTGGACCTCGACGCGTCGAGCTACTCGGTCGAGGAGCTCGGTGAACACTGTGAAGACGCGGGCGCCGACTATGTTGGGCTCTACGAAGACGGCCATACCCACTGTGACTGGCGCGACAGCCCCCTCGAACCCGGATTCTTCGACTCCGGCCCCGCGGGCCCAGCGCCGCGGCGCCCCCTCCCGCCGAGCGCACGAATCGAGCGTGCTGCCCAGCACATCCTGCGTGCCCCGGCGACGGGTTTTGACGAAGGAGAGCCACTACGGAGGTGGCGCAGCCTCGACGCCGATGGCAGTCTAATCCATACCGGCGAAGGTCGCGAATATCAGCCTCCCGCCGAGGCCGCCCGGGTCGAGGTGGTTGTAGGCGGTCACCTGCACCTGTCGTTCACGCCGTGAGTGTCCTTCATCTCGGGGCACTCCACGCGGGGACACTGTTCCTCGGCGGATGTCTGAGCGAAGCCTCCGGCGAAGCCCGAAAAGGCGCCCCCGGCCCGGGCGAGAGCACCCCCGAGGAGGACTCGGCCCCGCCCGGCGACTCCGGCGCCGACGACAGCGTAGTCACGGTCGGGGACCTGATCGTCCCCGCCGCGCTCCGGCTGCCCGTGATGGAGATCGGCGACAGCGGCGACTCGGCGAGCCTGGAGGTCTACAGCCCCTCCGGCACGGCGGAGCTGCAATTTCGGGCGGGGGCCGACCTGAGCATCACCGGGGACCCGAGCCCGCTCAGCGCCGGGGAGACCCGCCGACTCACGGTGACCTATACCGGAAGCACCGCAAGACGTCGGCTTTTTGAGGGCGCGGTGACGGTGGGAGACGGCGAGGCCGTGGTGGCGGTGGTGGTCAGTGCTGTGGTGGCCCACGCTGACCTGCCCGATGCGCTCGTGTGGGAGTCTTCGAGGTTTGGTGAGTACTTTGTTGCGGAGTTGCCCTCGGCGCCCTTTCCATACGGCGGCGCCTCGTGGGACGACCCCTCTGTGTTGGTCTACCTGGCCGCGCCAATCCAACACCCGAACGCCGACGTGATCTCCCACCTTCACGGGCACAACGCGAGCTTACGCGACGTGGTCCGTACTCAGTACCTGCTGGAGCAGAGCGCGCTGTCGGGACGAGACGCGGTCCTCATCGTCCCCCAAGGCCCCGAGAGCGCCGCGTCGGGCGACTTCGGCCGGCTCGCCGACGACGATGGGCACCTGAACCTCGTCAGCGACGTCCTGGCGCTCCTCTACCGAGAGGGTCGGCTTGAACGTCCGGTGCCCGGGCTACAGGCCCTCACGTCCCACTCGGGGGGCTACGTCGCCACTGCGGCGATCCTCGAACGCGGCGGGCTCCCTATCCACGCCGTCCACCTGTTCGACTCGGTCTACGGCTATGAATCGACCTTCGCGGCGTTCGCGCGCGCCGGCGGGGTGTTGCGCTCCTTGTACACCGCTACCGGCGGCACGGACGACAACAACCGGGGATTGCGGGACACACTGGAGGGCGAGGGCTACGAAGTCGGGCGCTCGATCGGGGACCTCGCGCTCCGGGATCAGCCGGTGAGCATCGTCTCTACCGACTCCTCCCACTCGGGCTGCGTGAGCGACACACGGAATTACGCCCGCCTGCTCGCGGCGAGCGGACTCCAGCCCGGCCGATATGGCGCGCCCGAGCTCCTCTACAGTCAAACGGACGGCGGCAGCGCCGCCGTGGCGTGGCTGGACGACCCCGGAGGCGTGCTCGAAGTGGAGGTAGGTGGTGTTCGCTCGGATCAAAGCCCGGTCAGCGTCAACCCCTCGGACAGCCTCACCGCGACCTGCGCGGACGGCTCCTGCCTCGATTCCGACCGTTACGGCGCGACCGGGAGCGACTGGCTGATCGTCGACGGCTTCGACCGGGTACTCACTGGCTCTTATTCCGAACGAAGGCACGATTTTGCCTCGCGGGTCGGACAGGCGCTCGGGGGTGAGACCTTCTCCGTCGCGAGCAACGAGGCGGTGGGCGCCGGGCTCGTGGCGCTCGCCGACTTCGGCGGCGTGATCTGGCTCCTGGGGGACGAATCCACGGCGGACCTCTGTTTTGATGAGGACGAACAGGCCCGCGTCGAGGCCTACCTCGACGGCGGCGGCCGCCTCCTGGTGAGCGGCTCGGAGCTCGGCTACGCCACCGCGTCGAGCTGGCTCTCGGGCACCCTCGGCATCGGCTACGCGGCGGACGACGCGGGCACGAACACTGCGGGGACCTTCACCTTCGGTACGATCTACGAAGAGGATTATCCCGACGTGCTCTCGGGGGAACAAACCCTGCTTCGGTACGACACAGGCGGCGCCGCTGCCGTTGCGGCGACCCCGGGCGACGGGTCGGTGGTCGCGGTGGGGTTTGGGGTTGAGAACGTCGACGACGCCGAGCTGCCGACGCTGATGGCGCTGCTGCTCGCCCCGTTTGGATGAGAGGCGTCGGGCGGGCCGCGCCGGCTCCGCGAGCAGGCGTCCCGCGGCGCCGCTCCCCAAGCCCTGTTCGTTCGTGGTTCCTCGGGGGCACCACCCCGCGGTGGCCCCACGTCGGCTAAGGTGACGCCGCCCCGAGACTGACAGGAGCGCGAGACACCTGGACACGCCGGACCCCGAACGTTGGTTGTCGCACCGCAAACCCTTCGACCAACTCGAAGATGCCGCGATCCGGCTCGCATTGGACGCACCCGACAGCTTGCACAGCTCGGCGGTGGACGCCCTCCGCTACGTCATCCGGTTCGCGAAGCTCCAGCGCGTTCGCCGCGAAGATGGTGTCGATCTCGACGTCACCGAAGCCCTCGCGCCGCACGCCTGGAAGATCCGCCACGTACTCACGCCCGCGCTGATCGAGGAACGCTCCTTGTGGGCGGCGATGCGCGCCGCGCCCGATCTGCTGGCCATCACCCGGGAGCGGAGGCGTCGCCTCCTCGAACAGTTCCCCTTGGACCGGGATAGTCTGGAGGCAGAGGTCTGCCAGCGCCCGCTGGTGGTGACCTGCGGCGGGGGCGGCGGCGCCGGCTACGGTTACGCCGGCGCGTGGACGCTGCTCCACCGTAAGGGCCTCCAGCCCGCCCTGTTGTCCGGCACGTCGATCGGCGCGTTGATGGCGATGTTCCGCGCCCGTCGGCTCGTGTTCGACGGAGCACCTATGGTGGCGGCGGCGCGGCGGCTGTCATGGGACAAGGTCTTCCGGGTGCTCCAGAGCGAGAACCGTTACGGCCTGCCGGCGACGCTGCGTCTCTACCTTAGAGCGGCCCTTGGTCCGCTATTTTTGACGCAAGACGGGCGCGCGATGACGTTCGACGACCTCGAGATCCCGCTGCTCGTGGTCGCCACCGGCATCGGCGTCGACGCCCTCAAGCACGATCTCTCTTTCTACGAACATTTCCTCGACGACGCGGTGGCGCCGGGCGTGCCGTTCCGGCCCACCCGGATCGCGAAGGTCACTCAGCTCGCCTCCATCATGCGTGAGCTCCTGGCGACCCCGGACGCGCTCCGCGAGGTCGTCTTTGGCGCCGATCCCGCCACCCACAACGCCGACGTGCTGGACGCAGCAGGATTTTCGGCGTCCATCCCTGGACTCATCCACTACGACGTGCTCCGCGATGATCGCCGCATGAAGCTCCTGCTCGATGAGCTCTATGGCCGGTACGGCATCACGCGCCTCGTTGAAGGCGGCATACTGAACAATGTGCCGGTTCGCCCGGCCTTCGCCGAGGTGATCGGGGGCCGGATCACGCGGCGGGACGCCTATTTCCTGGCCCTGGACTGTTTCTCGCCCAAGATCCGCCAGTTCATGTTCTTGCCGATTCAACAGCTCGTACGTCCCAACGTGACCGCCAACATCGCCTACGCCAACCAGTACCACGCCCTGGACAAGACCCTCTCGCCGCTCAACCTCGTGCCGGAGGTGCACGACGTGACCCGCGCGATGGACTGGACGATCGGGGAGCTCGAGGCCCACATGCCGGTGATCCAGCGGCATTGTACGCCCCTGACGCCGATTTGACCGTGGCGCGGCCGCCACAGCCGGAGCGCGAAGGCATAGTGTGGATCAGTGACCTCGAGGGCCGCTGGGACAAGCTCGTGCAGGCCGCCGACGGTGAGGCGCTGAGGCTTGGCGGCGCAGGCCCGGGGCGAGACGAGCTCCGTGCGGGTCCCGGTTTTCGCCTGGTTCATGGTGGAGATGTAGTGGATCGTGGCCCCGCGGGCCTCCGGCTCCTACGGACGCTGGTGGACGCCCACGACGCGGACGGGGCCGTCTTGTTGGCGGGAAACCGGGACATCAACAAGCTCCGCCTCCCGCGAGAGCTCGGCCCGGCGCCCCGCCCGGACGCGCCGGCGCCAGTCGGCGAGCGGCTGCGCTGGACCCTGAGCCGGACGATGGGAGCGGGTTCGGCGTGGGCGTGGCGCGCCGCTGAGCTCGGCGTCGATCCCGCCGACGAGTCGACGCTCGTGTTGAGCCTGCTCGACGATGTGGGGCCCGAGGGCCCGCTGCTCGCGTATCTCAAGCGTGCGAAGCTCATCTTCCGCAAAGACGAGACGCTGTTCGCCCACGGCGCCGTGCTCGAGGAGAGCTTGGGCGTGGTGCCCGGTGTTGCGCACCGTATCGACGATCTGGGAGAGTGGATCGAGGCGCTCAACCAATACTATGACGACCAGATCGCCGCTTTCTGCGCTGATCCTCTGGGCGTCGGGCACCTCGGCATCATCGGCTACCAGGCGCCCCGCCCGGGCACCCGCGAACACCAGGCAAGCGTCGTTTATGGCCGTCCGACCCACCCCTCGGGGCAGGCCCGCCTGCCCTCGCCCGCCACCCAGCGTTTGCTGAAGGACCAGGGCATCCGTCGGCTCGTGCTGGGCCACACGCCGATGGGGGACTGCCCGTCGGTGCTGCGCCAGGACGGGTTCGAGCAAATCCTTGGAGACACCAGCTACTCTCCGCTCGAAGCGGGGCCAAGGGTGCGCATCCGCGGAGACAGGAGCTGGATCCGCGGGGAGGCCCTCGCCTCCGACGAACATGTCCACTTTGAGCTGGACCTTCGGCTCGACACGTCGAGCGATATCGGGGAGGAGGTCGCGGCCGGGGAGCACCGTCGCGCACGGCTCACCGACCGACGGGAGCTGTGCGTGAGCTTCCAGCCCGGGTGGCGGGTCGTACAGCGGCTGCGAGGCCCCGCGGCAGGGCCATCCGGCTGAGCGGCGCTCCCCCTCGCGGCCGGATACCGGGTCGCGTGCCAGGCGCCCAAGCCCCCTCCTCGCTGCCACCCAGGGTATGGGTCGAACGAGCCCTCTCGGGGCAGCGGCGGGCGCTCGCCCGCGCGATCACCCTCGTCGAAGCTGGATCGCCGGACGCCTTGGAGTGCCTCTGGTCGGCACCGGTCCGTCGGCGGCACGCGCCAGGCGCGCCCCACGTGATCGGCATCACCGGCCCCCCGGGTGCCGGAAAAAGCACCTTCACCGACCGGCTCATTCAGTCCGGCCGGGCGGCGGGCCTCAGGGTCGCCGTCGTCGCGGTCGACCCGGCGTCGCCCTTTTCGGGCGGCGCGATCCTCGGAGATCGTGTCCGGATGGAGGGGCATGGGGACGATGATGGCGTTTATATTCGCTCCTTGTCGTCCCGTGGCTTCCTGGGTGGGCTCTCGCAAGCCGCGAGCGCCGTGGTCGATCTCCTCGACGCGGCGGGATTCGACCGGGTGATCCTGGAGACGGTCGGGGTGGGCCAGGGGGAGCTCTCGGTGATGGACGTCGCCGACACCGTCATGGTGGTGCTGACCCCCGAGTCGGGGGACACGGTTCAGGCGATGAAAGCCGGCCTTCTCGAGATCGCCGACCTGTTCGTGATCAACAAGGCCGACCGGCCGGGCGCCGACGCGCTGGTGCGGGAGCTGCAGCAGCTTGTAGCCCTGGATCCTCAGATGACCGCCGGCCCTCCGGCGTGGGCGGCGCCGGTCCATGCCACCTCAGCCCTCCGTGGGGAGGGAGTCGGCGCCGTGGAGGCGGCGCTGATCGACC
>CANKNP010000213.1 GCA_947483545.1 Deltaproteobacteria bacterium
CGTGTCGCTCCTCGCTCCGCGTTGGGATTCGCTCCGCGTTGGGATTCGCTCCGCGTTGGGATTCGCTCCGCGTTGGGATTCGCTCCGCGTTGGGATTCGCTCCGCGTTGGGATTCGCTCCGCGCGCGCTGGGCCGTGGGCCGGGGCACGTCGAACTGTTCGCGTCAGACCGGACGAAGCCCATCGCTGCGCTGGGTCTCGATGCCCCCTGCTGTATGCTGTGAGTCGTGCGAGGAGCGCGGATGGCGTCTCTGCTGGAGTTTCACGGGCGGCTGTTCTACGGCGGCGGCGGGCCTAGCGCCTCTGGTGCCGTCGAGACCGCCGAGCGCGTGGCCGACCCGGGCCGCTACGACCTGCGGGTGTCGCTGCACGCCCATCGGGACGAGGAATCGTCGCTGTGGTCGGAGGACCAACGCGCGGTCCCCGTCTCCGTCGGCGGGTACTTTGGGGTCGTCCTCGGGGCCGTCGAGCCCCTGCCGCTGGGGCTGTTTGACGGGAGCCCGCACTGGCTCCATGCCGTGGGTCTCGCGCCCGCGCAGGTCCAGTCTGCGCGTATGCCTGTCCTCGGTCACGCTATCCGCGTCTACGAACAGCTCGCGGCGCTCAGCGATCAGGTCGGAGCGTTGGAAGCCTCCAGTACGGCCGCGCAGCGCCGCATCGTCAACCTCCACCTGCGCCTGCGTCGGATCGAGAAGGGGCGAGGGATTCTGACCCCGATGGGCTCGCGCATGGCGGCGACGGAGGCCCGGCTCTTCCGGTTGGACGGCGAGGAGGGGCGGGTCGCGCGGCTGGAGGACGTGGTGGAGGACGTGGTGGGGCCGGATGGCGACATCATCGACATCGTGGAGCGATTGGAGCGCCTCGAAGGGGTGGGGCCGGGAAAGGCGAGCGTGGATCCGCAGAGCGTCGCGGATCTGGCCCGGCGGCTGGACGAGCTTGCCGAGCGCATGAAGAGCCTCGCCCGCCCTCGGAGGTGACGCCGATCCGTGCGCTCGGCGAGCCTCGCGCCCGGATCGGCGGTTCCTTTGCACCGTTCCTACCGGCGGAGAGCAGCGGCCCCGTCGAAGACGCCGGACCCGCCGCTCGCCACCTGGAACGGTGCGGTTTGGGCCAGCCCGGCTCCAGATCAAGTGATTCCAGGTCTTTGGAGCAACGGCGGGTGCCCAGCGCCCGGGCTGGCCGCGCGATACGCAGGCCCGATGGAACCTGTCCTTCCCCGCTGGGCTGAACTGCTTCGCGCTCGATACCTCGCGGGAGAATCCAGCGTCTTCCTGATTCACGGCAACGTGCGCGACCTGCAGCCCTGGTCAGACCCCGACGGCACGCTGCGCTACGTGACGATGCGGGAGTTCCTGACCAAGTTCCTCGGCCGGAACAAGGACATGGTGCTCTACTACAACGTGTCGGAGGGCATCGAGTTCGCGACGGCCGGGCAGCAGGCGGCGTTCAAGCGCGGGGTGAGCGCACGGCGGATGCTCGATGGTCGCGATCCCGTGACCGAGCTGCCGAGGGCGCCGGGCGGGGTGCTCGACCTGCTGGAGGATCTCGTCACCGATCCGAGCCAACGCGCCGCGGTGATCCTCGATTTTATCGAGATGATCGTGCCCAACGGGGAGCTCTCGTTCATGGGCGAGGGGGACAAGCAGAACCTGGTGACGCTGCTGCGGCTCGGCGGGGATCCCGGCCTCACATCGTCGGACAACCTCGTGATCATGGTGACGGAGAACCTGAGCGACGTTCACCGCCGGCTCGTGGCGTCGAGTCACCTCGCGGTGCTGGAGGTGCCGCTCCCGGCCGAGGATGAACGCTCCCAGTTTGTGAGGGCGCAGGATCGGCGGGGGATCACCCTCGGCATCGATGAAACCCAGCTCTCGAAGGTCACGGCCGGCCTGAACCTGGTGCAGATCCGGGGGTTTCTGCGCCAGGCTCGGCAGTCCGGCGAGCGGATCGAGTTCGCGACGGTGAATCGGCGGAAGAAGGCGATCATCGAGCAGGAGTGCCACGGGCTCGTGGAATTTGTGGACCCGCACCACGATTTTAGCGGCGTAGGGGGAATGACCGCGATCAAAGAGGAGCTTTTGCGTGTCGCTGCGGCGATTCGGGATGGGCAGCGTGGGCGGGTGCCGATGGGCGCCATCTTCGTGGGGCCGATGGGCACGGGCAAGACCTGGGTGGCCGAGGCGTTCGCCAAGGAGAGCGGACTCACCTGCTTGAAGTTCAAGAACTTCCGGGAGAAGTGGGTCGGCTCGACCGAGGGCAACCTGGAGAAGATCCTCCGGGTGGTCGAGGGCCTCGGCTACGTGCTGCTCATCATTGACGAGGCGGATCGCTCGCTGTCCGGCGGCGGGGAGGGGGACGGCGGCACGTCCAGCCGGGTCATCGCGCGGCTCAAGGAGTTCATGAGCGACACGAGCCACCGAGGGCGGATCATCATCCTGATGATGACGAACCGGCCCGACAAGCTGGACACAGATCTGAAACGCCCGGGGCGCTTCGACTTGAAGATCCCGTTTTTCTACCCGGAGGAGGCCGCGGATCGGGAGGCGGTCGTCCGCGCGGTGCTGCGCCGAGGGGAGCTGCCGCTGGGGGAGGGGACGCCCTTGGATGCCGTCGTCACCGCGGTGAAAGGCTACTCGGCGGCCGAGATTGAGGCGGTGGTGCTGGCCGCGACGAACTTTGCGGCGTGGGACGCGCGCACGACCATTGGGGTCGAGGACCTGACGCGGGCGTGCGCGGACAGCATCCCGAGCCGAGACGTGCGGATGCTCGAGTACATGGAGATGCTCGCGGTGTTCGAGAGCTCAGCAAGGCGGATGCTGCCTGAGCGCTTTGCGAGCCTGGCCACGCCGGAGGTGCTGGCCCGGCTGGATGTGCTGAGGGCGCAGTTGGGATCGCGGGTGTAGGGGGGACGCCGGGAGCTGATCAGACGCAGCTCACGCAGTGAAGTCGACGCCCTCGTAGATCTCATCGAACGTGAGGGTCACGCCGATCGCCGTGATGCGGACGTCGCCGCTTCGCCGATCATCGAGGGTCCAGGTGCCGTCGCCGTTGCGCGTCTGGATCTGCACGAACTGCCGGCGGGAATCCACGAACAGCACCGCCTCCACAGTGGGGCGGAGGCGGTAGTGTGCGGCCTTCGCGCCCTGGTCATAGTCGGCCGTGGCTTCACTCAGGATCTCGATGATCACCTTCGGGTTGAGCAGCGACGGCGGGTTGGTCGGGGCCGTGTCCGGTGGCCCGCAGTACACGGTGAGATCCGGGTAGGCGTAGAGCCCCGTCTCGTCGATGCGGACGCGGGCGTCCGAGCCGACAGTCCTGCAGGGGCGACCCCGAAGGGCCACGAACAACAATCCGGTCAGGTTTGTGTGGATCGTCAGGTGGGCGAACGACGCGCCCGCCATCGCGGTCACCTCGCCGTTCACGAACTCGTGCTTGCCCTCGTTGGCCAGATCGAAGGCGAGGTACTCGGCCTCGGTCATGATGGAGATGGCTGCGGCGCGCATCCGGAAGTCTACCATGCGCGGGTGCCCCCAGGGCGGAGGGGTTCGCGGGAAACCGTGGGCCGTCCGAAGGCGGCGCGCGGCGGCTTGGTACCCGGGGCTGCAGGTCCGCCGCTGGCCGTGGGGCGCCGCTGCACATCGGCTGCCGTCGGTGCGCGCGGCTTCGCTCCCAGGCCGGGCCACCGCGCAGCCCGCGTCGGCATCCGCGCGGAGGGCATCGAACGGGTCCGCTGGCCACCACTCGTCGGGCCTCGCCACCTGCTGGTGGCCCGGACGCAGGAGTGCTCCGGTGGGCTTCCCCCTCCGGTTCACCCCAAAAACTCAGCCACATACGAAATGCCCTTCACATGCCCGTTCGGGTGCTTCTTGTGCACGAGGCCGTTGGCGACGTCCACGCCCGCGGTGATGTTCGAGGCCGAGATTGCGTAGGTGCGGAGCGATCCGCCGACGTCCACGGAGACCGTGAAGATCGAGCGGCCGGTGCCGCTCGGGACGGCGGCTGCGGGCGCCGTAACGGTGGTGTCGGCGGGCTTGCCCGAGCCCTTGGGCCGGCCACCGCGGGGCTTGCCAGCATCGGGCCAGGCGGCGGGGATGCCGCGCCGACTGCGGTAGGTACGAACGTTCTCGGGGGTGACGTTGGCGAGCTTGGCGATGTCGGTGTCCGGGACCTTGCCGAGCATCTCGATGAACGGCGCGAGGGCCGAACGGCGTCCACGGAACGACTCGTCCGACGGGTCCGCGGCGGGGGCCGTCGGTGTCGGGGCCGCGGCGGGCTTCGCGGCCGCTGGGGCCTTCGCTGCCTTTGGGGCTTTCGGGGCCTTCGGCGCTGGGGTTCCGTCGGCGGCCCGCTCAGCCGCGGCCCGGGCAGCGGGCGGGGGGTTGTTGGCGCCGAACTTGTAGCCATCGTAGGCGGCGATCCCGTGCTTCTTCCGGAAGCTGATGATCAGCGAGCGCGACACGCCGGCCTCCAGCGCGATCAAGTGATCGGGCTCTTTTCCGAGGCGAGGGAGGTAGGCGTCGAGCTTATGGGTGGACTTGCGGGGCATGAGACCTCAATGGCTTGGGGGGTAGGGAGAGCGGTGGTGGCCAACGCTTGGCAATACATAGCCCGCCCCGCCCGATTGTCCAGATCCCTCGCGCAGACAGAGGTGCTACACTGAGCGGATGCGCCTCGCCGTCATCCTGTCCGCCTCTATTTTCCCCGGTTGCGGCCAGGACATCAAGGTCTCCGAACACTCGAAGTGCAACGGCCAGGTGGAGGGCACCGAGGAGAGCGTGGACGCCCCGTTCGATGCGGACCAGGACGGGTATTTTGACGGGGGGAATCCGGACTGCCAGGAGACGTACGACGCATCGCTTTGGGACTGCAACGACCAGGACGCCGAGGTGAACCCAAGCGCCGCTGAGGCCGTCTGCAACGGGGTGGACGACGATTGCAGCGAGGCCTCAGGGGAGGGGGCGGACCCCACGCCGGATGACGTGGACGCCGACGGGGACGGGTACTTGAGCTGCGACGAGTGTGACGACGGGGACGAAGCGATCAGCCCCGGCGTCGCCGAGATCACCTGCAACGAAGTGGACGACGACTGCGATGCGGCCACCTTGGATGACGAGGGTTGCGACATCGACTACACCGGGATGTATGCCCTCTCTTCGGGGGCTTCCTACTCCTGCACCTTCGGGCTGGTCAACCTTTCGGTCAACAGCCTCACGGTCGTCGATGTCCGCCCGGTGATCCAGTTCGCCGCTGGCGGGTCTCAGCCTGGCACGATGACAGGCACGCTCAACGACGACGACACCTTCGCGGCCTCGAACACGTTGTCGGGGACGTGCACGGAGACCTACACCTTCGAAGGTGCCTTTGTGAGCGAAGATCAGTTCACCGGCACGCTGACCGCCTCGTTCGTCGGCTCCTGCTTCGACTGTGTCACCCAGACCTGGACGCTCGACGGCTATCGGTAGGGAGTTTGACACTCGATGTCAATGTGACACTCGATGTCAATGTGACGGGGGCCCGCGTCAGCACCGTGTGTCAGGGTGCGATTCCTGACACTGGGTGACGCATCTCCGCCTCGGCGAACGCGGTCATGGCGGCGCGGAGTCGGAGCCCGACGGGTCCCCAGGACCACCCCTCCCGCGCGTCCACGCGCACCACCGGCGCGAGCTCCTTCAGCGTGCTCGTCACGTAAAGCTCCGCCCATGGCACCCCCGAGGGAAGCGGCGCCTCTGTCACCTGCATTCCGGCCCACGCCGCCGCCTGGATCACCCACGCGCGGGTACACCCTTCCAGGATCCGCCCGTCCAGCGGCGGGGTGATCAGCACCCCATCGCGTACCGCTACGAGGTTCGAGCGGTTCGCCTCGGTCCAGCAGCCGGCCGCGTCCTGCCACAGCACCTCGTCCAACGGCTCGCCCAGCTTGGCCGCGACGTGCCGAACGGCTAGCAGCCAGCTCGCGCGGCTCGTGTGCTTCACGAAGCCTGGCAGCCACGGCGGCGCGTCGAACGCTACGGTCGCGCATCGAATCCCGGCGCCGACCCGGCTCTGGTCGAGCGGCGAGGACGTGACCACCCGCTGGGTCTCCGTGAGCAGCACGTTCACCTTGCGGTCCCCGCCGATCGCGCCGAGCGCGTGAACCTCGCGGGTCACCGCCTCCCGATCCCAGGCCCAGCCCATCCAGCGGGCGCTCCCGGCGAGGCGATCCATGTGCGGCTCGCATCGAAAGACCCGCGGCCCCCAAGTGCGGAGCGTCTCAAACACCCCCATCCCCGTCCACAGCGCGGGATCCTGCACCTCGAACGCGCCATGTTCCGCGCCGTTGACCAGGATCACCATCCCGGCCGGGTCGGTCACTCGCCGTCCTCTTCGTCGCTCACCCCGATCGTGGCGTTGGTCCCGCCCATCGCCTTCGCGCGCAGGCTGTCCACCGACACGGGCTTGTCGAGGCCCCGGACCGCCGGGATCGCGACCGGGTTCGGCACGTCTGGGGACCGGAGGCTCGGCATGCCCGCGACGGCCATCACCTGGCGCTGGCTCTCGGTGTAGCGGGACTTGGCGCTGGCGGGCAAGTTGGGGTCCTTCCGCGCCGCGATCAGGTACTGGTACATCGCGGAGAGCGCGTGGTGGACGTAGTCGATGCGCACCTTCGGCTCATTCATCGCGTACTTGATGCCGCCGATGACCAGCTCCGGCCGAGAGTACGGCCGGGTGTCGAGCGCGTCGTGCTGCATCTGAATGCCGAACCGCACGGTCTCGCGTGTGTGCAGCTCAAAGTACGCCGCGCGCGACGGGTCCATGCGGAGCGCCATGTCGTAAGCCGCGGCGGTGCCTTCGCCGTAGCAGAAGGCTTGCATCGCGGGCAGCTCGCCCTTGAACTTGTAGTAGCCGCCGACGTAGTCGGGGAATGGGGCGTTGGCTTCCGTGTACTCGTAGGACTCGATCATCCAGCGCCCGACCTCGAGCCCGAAGTCGGACACGCTCTTCGCGTCGGGGCGCAACCGGGTGTAGGCCGCGGCGGCCATGACGGTCCAGGGACCGAACTGCACCAGCTCCAAGCGCGTCGCGTTGTCGTAGATATAGGCGGGCCAAGGCCCCACGTTCGACTTCTTCGCGGACCGCTCCTTGTACCAACCCTCGTAGTAGGTGAAAAACTTGGGCAGGCCTTCGAGGTAGCTCGGGTCGTTGAAGTATTCGGCCAGGTAGACCAGCGAGAGCGCAGCCTCCCCGGGCACGATGTCGTTCACGAAGGTGTAGTAGGGGTGCTCCTTCGGCACGTGGTAGCCGGCGAAGGAGCCGTTCTCACGCTGCATGAACTGCACGAAGCGGCCCTGCTGGCGCATCAGGTCATCGTACTGGTGATCGCCGGTCGAGCGGGCGACCTCCACCATGCCCAACAGCCCGACGACGACGCTTCCCAGCTTCGTGTTGTTGCCGTACGTGTAGAACGCCATGCCGTCTTTGAGGATCTGGTCCTTCAGCGGGCTGGAATTCACCGCATCCAACTCCCAGCCGGTCAGGTTCGTCTTGTCCCGGATCTGGAGGGATTCAAGCGTCCAGTTCTGGGAGCGAATCGCGCCCTCCATGAACTCCGGGCGGGGGTCGAGCGACCAGGCCTGCCACAGGTTCCACGTCGCCAGGGTGTGTCGGACGTGGTTGTCCTCGTTCGAGAACCGGGCGTCCTCGGGCCAGTACTTGTAGGTGACCGCGCCGTCCGCCTTGAGGTTGTTGAGGTACCACTCCCCGGCGAGGACAACGGCATCTTTCACGGAATCGAGGTTCACTGCGTCCATCGGCACGGGCGTTGTGCCTCGATAGAACGGCACGATGCCGTAGCTCGTCAGCTTTGCCCCAGGGTTCTCGGGATCGGGCACCTGGGTCACCACCTCGGCCCAGTGGACATCGCGGATCATGTCAAGCTCCACGCCCTCGTCCTTCCAGGGCCGGATGCTGTCCCACTTGAACTCTCTCGCGCCCGCTTTCAGGAAGCTGGCGGCGCTGGTGTAGCCGCGAACGGCGGCGACCGAGCCGGGGAAGACCGCGCTCTGCCCGTTTTTCCCCGCCTTTTTCTCGGCCTCCGAGGGGCGGTCCAGCAGGACGAACCCGTCGACGCCCAGCTCAAACAGCTCCTCCATGGCCTCGTCCGAGCGGGGGATCACGTAGGCGCGTTCGATGACCCGACGGATCTCCAGCTGGTACGCGGGCATCGCGCGATCCAACCTCGGGAAGCCCAAGATCTCCTTGTCCCGCCGGTACTTCGCCTCGAGATCGGTGACCGTCTCTGCGAGCGCACGGTCCAGGGTGCTCGCCTGCGCGAGGGAGAACGACAACTCCTGGCCTTGGCCGCGGATCGTCGTGACCAGGTTCCAGTCCTTGCGCTCGGCCTTCTGCGCCGGGAACGGCGCCATCACCTTGCCTTCCAAGGCGCCGCGGATCCAGCGGATCGATCCCGCCGCGAGGTCGGCGCTGAACGAGAGCGGCTTGTCCACCAGCAAGTAGACGAACGCGCCGTTCTCGACCCCTGCGAGCTCGAACAGGCGGAGATCGTCGTGGTGGACGAGCCGAGACAGCACCCGCTTGTCGCGGTCCAGGCTGGGCCCGATGGCATCGTGCACGATCAACATGCGCGCGCCTTCTTCCCGAAGCAGCGTGGACAGCGCCTGCTCGTCGGTGCCCATGAGCGCCTCGCGGTACTTGGGGTCGCGCAGGTCGATGATCTTCGTCTCCTTCGAGAGCCCGCTCACCTTCTCGGGAACGTCCACCACCACCGCGGTGCCCACCTTCTTCACGAGGTTTTTCCCCGGCTCGGACAAGGTCACCGACGGGGCCACCTTCCATGCGGCTTCGGCCCGGGCGGCGTAATCGACGCCTTGCACGAGGATGCCGTCATCGCTCGATGTGGACACCACCCCGCCGATGGTGGCGGGCTTGCAGCCCAGAGCGAGCAGGAGCAGGAGAGCGAGCGGACGGCTGGGCAAATCGGACCTCAAACAGCGGGCGCCATTCACCCGGGAATGGCCCGAAGTCAACCGGCGGCGCTCAGCGTACCAAAGTGAGGCCCTCGGATCGGTACGCTCAGCATACCAAAGTGAGGCCCTCGGATCGGTACGCTCAGCGTACCAAA
>CANKNP010000214.1 GCA_947483545.1 Deltaproteobacteria bacterium
GCGATGTGGAGGCTCTCTCGGAGGCGTTGTCCCAGGGGAGCATCTCGATCCTGCTGGACCTGAGCAACATGGCGGCCGTGCTGCTCGCGATGTTCTGGCTCGACCACGGCCTGACCCTCGCGCTCCTGGCGTTGGCCCCGCCGCTGCTCGCGATGATCGAGTTTTTTCGCCGCCGGATGCGCGTATTGTTCGCGGAGGTCCGTGACGCCCTCGCGGGGTTGAACGCCTTCACCGCCGAGCGGCTCGCCGGGATTGAAGTGCTGCAACTCTACCGCCAGGAGGAGCGGACCCAGGCCCGGTTTCGGAGCTTGGACGCCGCCCACCGCGACGCAAACGTCCGCAACAATTTCTACGACGCCGCGCTCTACGCCTTGATCGACGGCATCTCTTCGATGTGTGTCGCGGTCATGATCTATTGGGGCGCCCGGCAGATCGGGGTCGTGGGGACAGACGGCGGTGTGGTGACGGTGGGCCTGGTCGTCGCATTTGTGGACTACATCGATCGACTGTTTCGGCCGCTGCGGGAGTTCTCCGGAAAGGTCACCTTTTTGCAGCGCGCTGGGGCGTCGCTCGAGAAGATTTTCTGGTTGCTGGGGGTCGAGGATCGGATCACCCTCGGCTCGAAAGACCTGCCTGCGGGCAGCCCGGGGCGGCTCGTGCTCCGCGACGTGCGCTTCGCCTACAAGGACGGGCACGACATCCTGAAGGGCGTGACGCTGACGGTCGAGCCGGGCGAGGTCGTGGCCGTGGTCGGTCGCACGGGCAGCGGAAAGAGCACGCTGGTGCGCCTGCTCGCACGGGTCCACGACGGGTATCGGGGGAGCATTGAAGTGGATGGGGTCGAGCTGCGCGACATCTCGCCGGTGAGCGTGCGCCGGGTGATCGGCAGCGTACGGCAAGAAGTGCAGCTTTTCACCGACACGTTGCGGTTCAACCTGACGCTCGGCGAGGATGTGGACGAGCGCCGTTTGAACGACGCGGTGGAGCTGACAAACGCCTCCGTCATCGCAAGCCGGCACCCGGACGGCTTGGACCAGCCGATCCACGAGCGCGGCGCGAACGTGTCGGCGGGCGAGGGGCAGATCCTGGCGTTGGCCCGCGCGATGGTCCGTGACCCGGCCATCGTGATCCTGGACGAGGCCACGGCGAGCGTCGATCCGCTGTCCGAAAAACTTTTGCAAGAGGGCATCGCGCGGGTGTTCGCGCGCAAGACCTGCCTGGTGATCGCGCATCGACTGTCCACGATCAAGCACGCAAATCGAATCGTGGTATTGGACGCCGGAGAGGTGATCGAGATTGGGACCCACGCAGAGTTGATCGCGCTGGGTGGAGCGTACGCGGGATTGTATGCGGAGGGGTTTGAGGAGGTGGCGGGGTGATAGCAGGTTCGATGCCCCCAAGGATCCTCCTCGGCCACTCGGACTTCCTCACCCTGCACGAGGACGAGGGGTACTATGTAGACAAGTCGCTGTTCGTGGCGACCGTGTTGAACGCACCAGCCCAGGCGATGCTCTACCCGAGGCCCCGCCGGTTCGGAAAGACGCTGAACATGACGATGCTGCGGGCGTTCCTGGAGATCGGCCCCGACCGCACAACGCTCTTCCGTGGCCTGAAGATCTGGCAGGATCCCTACGCCCGGAAGCACTTTCAGCGGCACCCGGTGATCACCCTGAGCTTCAAGGATGTCAAGTCCCGGTCCTGGCCGGAGGCGTTGGTCGGGCTGCGCGGAATTCTCTCAGCGGAGGTCGAACGTCACCTTCCCGCGTACACCGGGCTGTCAGAAGCCTCAGCGCTGCGCTCACGACTGGAGGATGTTCGTGGCGGTGGGGGCGATCCGACCCGCGCGCTGCGGGACCTTTGCCAGGCGCTCACCGAGCACCACAGCGAGCGGCCTGTCGTGCTGATCGACGAATACGACGCCGTGGTTCTGACGGCCTGGGAGTGCGGGTACTATGACGAGGCGGTCGCGTTCTTCCGCGGCCTGCTCTCCGCCGGGCTGAAGGACAACCCTTTCCTGTACAAGGCGGTGCTCACCGGGATCCTCCGGGTAGCGCGGGAGTCGATGTTCTCGGGGTTGAACAACGTGCAGGTGTTCTCCCTGCTGCACCCCGATGCGGACGAGGCGTTCGGCTTCACCGAGCCCGAGGTCCTGGCGCTGCTCGACGAGTTCAGCAGGAGCGACGCCGCAGAACAGGTACGCCACTGGTACAACGGCTATCGATTTGGCGACACGACCGTCTACAACCCCATTTCGATCATGAGCATGCTGGCGTTTCCACGCTCGCCTTTCCGGTCCTGGTGGCTTGGGACCTCCGAGAACTCCCTCGTTCGCTCGCTCCTCCTGCAAACGACAGACTTGCGCGCGGGCATGGCGACGCTGCTGTCAGGCGGCTCAGTCGAGGCGCAGATCTCCGAGGATGTCGCGCTGCGGGACCTGTCCGGCGAGCACGTCTGGGGCTTGCTCCTTTTCGCGGGCTATCTGCGCGCCGACAACGTACACGTGGTGGAGGCGGTCACGTTTGCCAAGCTGCGCATTCCAAACGCCGAGGTGCGCAGCCTGTGGGAAGGCACCTTCTCGCAATGGTTGAGGGATCATTCCGGCGGGGTCGAGCCGTTGCACTCGGCCCTCCTAAGCGGCGATGCGCCCGGGGTGGAGCGGATCCTGGCGCACATGCTGCGGCACAGCGCGTCCTTCCACGACCTATCGGAGACGCAGGACGAGATTTTCTACCACGCGTTTGTGCTTGGTTTGCTCGTCACGCTGGAGAAAACCCATTTCGTCCGTTCCAACCGGGAGTCGGGGGAGGGGCGTCCCGACCTGCTACTCATCCCGCGGCGTCCCGGACTGCCAGGGGTGGTGCTGGAATTCAAGCGGCGCGAGGGCAAGCGAAAACTCTCGACGACCGCCCTGGCCGCGGTTCGGCAGTTGGAGACGCTCGACTACGCCGCGGAGTTGGAGGCCGCGGGGGCGAGCCCGGTACACAAGTTGGGGATCGCGTTTGGAGGGAGGGAGGTGGCGGTGCGGGGGGCCAGCCCGGCCAGGTAGACGCCGGTGGGGTGAAGCGGGGGCGCGCGGATCCCCACGGCCGGTTCACGGGGGAGAGGACGCCCACGGGGTGGACCGAAGGCCGCCCTACATCCCAACCAATGTCCACGGTGCTCACATCACCTCGTCACAAACTCCGACAACCTCGGCCGAGCCTCTGAATCGCGCGGGGGCGGCTCGACATGGTGGCGGATGCAATCCCGCAGCGATGCGCCCGCGATCAGCCGATCCTCGGCGTAGGCAGCGATGGCCGAGGGCGACATGGGCGCGACGAGGCCAAGGCGGCCGATGGGCTCGATCCCGCCGTCCTCCAGCGTGTCGGTCCAGGTACGCAGCCGGGTCAGATGGCTCGTGCGCCAGAGGGGGTGGTGGTGCGGCAGGCGGCGAACGGTCGCGAAGTCCGGCGTGGCCGTGAGCCCCAGCTCGCGGAGCGCGCCTGCGATGCGCTTGGCGAGCACATGATCCGGCTCGGTCCACTCGGCCGCGCCGGGCTCGACCGCCATGTGGACCGCCAACTCGTCGCCGTGCTCCACGACCCGGAAGAAAGGCGCGCCGACGACGTGAATCTCCTGGATCCCCGCGGGTAGTTGGCCCGGGAGGAACACTTCGATGCCGTGGCGCGCTTGGAGCCGGGCGGCTTCGAGGTCCAGCGCGGGATCCGCGGCGCGAGACCAGACGCGGAGCAATTCGGCGGGGGTCAGATCGACCACGATCCGCCCGTGGATCACGCCATGGTCGGTGGTGACGACGCCTTCGGTGATCGCGGTGACGGTGGCGTCGAGCGGGGGAGGACCGCCGAAGATCCCGGCGGGGACACGACTGCCAGAGGCGACGGCCTCGCCGTGGGTGACCCGCGCGACGCCGCAGAGGATCTCCTCGGGGTCGCCAAACCGGGCGCGGGCGTAGGGGGCGAACACCTCGTCGTAGATGGGCTCGCCAAAACGATAGCGCACCCAGTCGCGGTAGCTGCGCTCTTCGCGGCCACCGCCGACAAAGGCAGCGACCGCGCTGGTCACGCGGGCCCGGCCAAGCGCCAAACTCGCCGGGGCAACCCTGGCGCCAGGGAGAACGCGGGCGCGGTCGGTGGGGGAGAGGGGGAGTCGGAGCAGGCGACCGCGCACGAGCAAGGCCCGAACGGGGGGCGGCGAAGGCTCAAAACCCGCGGGGGGGGGCTCGGCACACCAGCCGGTGCCGACCATCCGGTCCGGCGCGGGGAAGGGCGAGCCGACACGAATGACCGAGCGGCCCAGGCGGGCGAGCGCCCAGGCGGTGACGAGCGCGCCGGTGCCGCTGCCGACGACGACGAATTCGAAGGTGCGGTCGGGGGGGGGCATGGAGGGGGGGAGTAACCTGCGGGGGGCGGGGGGACGGGGGGCGGCGACGGGCTACGGGCTACGGCGGACGGGCAGGGGAAAGGGGCGGCTCGCGCCGCCAGAGCGCCGTTCAACCTGGCCGCAGAACGCCGCTTCGAACCTGCGGGGTCTCCCTGGAGGTGGACCGGGACGGGGTGGTCGAGGCGGCGCGAGCGCGAGAGCGATTGCCTGGGCATTTCCTCTCACGCCGCGTCGTATGAACCAGTCGAGCGAGGGCACCATGGCGCCCGCCACATCCAGCCGCGAGAGGGCGTGCTCGGCGGCCCGAAGCCGTGGCTCAAGCCGGGCGAGGTCGAGCGCCGGTTCCTTCGGCGGGAGAGGGTCGGGCGGAGGGAACGGGGACGTTCCCAGCGTGCGGGGGTTAGTAACGTGGGCGTTCTTAGAGGGCAACGAAGTCCTACCGCGCAACCCGAAGCTGTCTCAGTTCATCGGGAGGATAGAGGCAATGGACCCCGCAAGCGCCAATGTGGCCAGGACGCTGACGGACGCGGCGGCGAGGTTCCGGCTGCGAGCGGAAGTTGGCAATAGCGCCTGCTTGGTGATTCGTGACCCTTCCAACGAGGCTCTGGAGTTTGCCCTGTTCATCCTGACGAGTGACGGGCGGGTCTACACCTTCGGGCCGACGGCGCCGACAACCGCCGGGTATCCGGCAGAGTTGTCAGAGACGTATCGCGCTACCCTCACCGACCTTGCGGGGCCGTTCTCCCGCTGAAGGTTCTTCAGCGGCCTGCATGATGACCCCGCAGGGCGCCGATCCTCCCCGGGGTGAAGCGCTCGGGTCGATCGCTGCGCAAAATTTGGTCAGTCGAGAGGGGGCCGCGCCGGGTATCACGGCCGCCCCCACGGCCAGGCTGGGCGGCGTAGGTCGTGGGAGCACGGCCGCAACATCCCCGAGTTCCCGAATGTATCAAAACTGAGGGGTGCGCAATTGTTACATGATCAACGCCACCGCAGGGGTGCCGAAGCTCGCCAATGTGAAGCGCCCGATTCGACCGCGCGAGAGTCGGCACCCCGAGCCTCACCCATGTACCAAAACTGAGGGGTGCGCAATTGTTACATCGCCAACGCCACCGCCCGGCCTACCAGCTCACCGTCTGCACCGCCCACTGCCCAACGCCCTGGTCGAGGCTGACGGTGATCTCGTCGCCGTAGCCGGTGAGGCCCATGATGCGGGTGGCGCCGGTATCGACACAGTCGGCGGTGCTCTCAGGCTCCATCTTGCAGATCTCGACGGTGTCGGAAGTGCCGAGGCGCGCCCAATACAAGTTGGAGTCAACCCAAATCGGCGCGATGTGCCCGAGCACGCGGCCCGAGTCATCGACACGCTCCTGATTGCTCCAGGAGGAGCCCTTGCCCGCGCCAATGCTCAAAAGGACGGTGTTTCCAACCTCGCCGTACCCGACATAAGCCACGTACAATACATTTTCGATCGCGCCGATCACAGGCCGCTCGTAGCGCCCGTACTCGTTGCCCTCGGTGTCCAACGTGGGATCGGTCGGCAGGCAATCCGCATCCGTCGGGCAGGCCTCGACGTAATTGCGCCAAAGCTCGGTCCAACCCTGCTGGTCGCCCCAACTGACCTGCTGAATCGAGATGTGGCGGGTGTACCGGCCTGGATTGGTGGCATAGGCCGCGCCGATATCCGAGTTTGCGTAGGCGATGAACCAGGTCTCGCCAATAGCCACCATCGACGGCGCGCTCGGGAATAGTGACGCAGTTTGCGCGCCCAACTCATCGGTGCCCTCCCAACCGGCGCTCTCCGACCAACGCCAGAGCTTCACGGCCGCGGGGGTCTCATTGTTCCAATAGGTCGTCGAGTTGGAATTGTCTGCGAAGGCCAACATGACGTTGCCAGCGCTGTCTTCGGCGATGGCGGGGCGCCAGATCGATCCGACCACCTTGTCCGGCAGCGTGAGTGACTCCCAATCGTTGCTGCCCGTCCGGGTGCGACACTCGCCGAACCAGGGCCAATCCAGCTCGTCGGAGTCGTACATGAGCGTGAGCTCGCGCCAACACACGACGTCTCGCGAAGGCAAGGACACCGCGACAGGCCCCTCCGCGTGGATGGCGTCCGCCGCAGAGACGACCTCGCCGTCCAGCACCATCTGGCTCTGCACCATCCCGTCGTCCACGTACCGCTGCACGACACTCACACCGTCGGCCACCGCGGGCGACACATCCCCGCTGCGGTTCTGGATGACGACATCGTCCGCCAGCGCCTCGTCGATCACGACCCCGCTGGCGTAGGGCAGCTCGACCCCGAGGAGCCGCGCGATGGTCGCCGCGACATCCTCTTGCGTGTAGGGCGTCGTGACCGTGATCCCCTCCTGGATGCCGGGGCCGACCATGAGCATCGGGATCTCCCGACAGCCTCGGCATTGGTCGCCGTGGTTGCGGAAATCGGGGCCTTCGGTACCGTCGAGGCGGGCCTCCTCCTCTTCGCCCCAGCGATGCCGCCCATGGTCGGCGACGAGCACCAGCACGGTATCGTCGGCGAGGCCGCCGCTCTCGGGGGATTGGATGTAGTCCCAGAGATCCACCAACGGCTGCGACATCTGCTCCACGCGCTTTCCGTAGGCGTCCGGGTCGTCGTTGTAGTGCCCCGCGCGGTCCATCGCGTGCAGGTTGGCGAGCAAAAGGCGAGGTTGGTCGGTGGCGAGGCGCTCCTCGACGGCCGTGACGACCTGCTCATCGGCCTCCGCGGGCTCGGTGTCGTTCTGGTCCTCGGGGTTGGTCACGAGGTTGTAGCTGGCGCGGTAGCTGCTCCCGAGCGCGGGGTAGAGGCTGTGGCTCAAGGACTCGACGTGGTCCGTGTTACCGGTCAGGACCAACTCAGCCTCGAGCGCGCCCAACTGTGCGCGGATCTCCTCGTAAAGTGTGGGCAGCTCGGGGCGGTAGTACCCGGCACCATCGGGGGTCGCGAAGTGGCCATATTCCTGGCGGGCGCCCGTGAGCAGGCTGCAATGGCCCGGTCCGGTGATGGTGATGCCCGTGTTGTAGCCGGGCTTGAGGATGGTACCGTAGGCCGCCAGGCGCTCCTTGACCTCCAGGAACAGGTTCTCGGTCTCTTCGTCCTCGGCATCCGAGTACCCGTCGCCGAAGGTCTCATCGATGCGGGCGCCGTCCATGACCATGACGATCACGTGGCCAACGATGGGGCCGGTGGTGGGATCGGGGTCGGAGTCGGAGTCCCCGTCGGTGTCGGTGTCGGTGACGGGCGCAGAGTCATCCACGGGCGCCCTGATGCGAATACAGGCGGAACAACCGGAGAGGACGAGCAGCGCGAGCGCTGTTGCGGGAGAGGGGCGCATCACACACACCAAGAAGGAGCCTACTTAGCCTGAGAGCACCTGCCCCGTCGATACTTCCTGCCGCCGCTTGTAGTCCCAGGCTGCGGCGTCGAAGGCGAGGCGGAGAGCCACAGAGTCGATCTTTCGATCCGATTGGAAGTACTGAATCGCCGCGCGACCCACACCGAAGGTGGTCGCGCCGGCCACCATCGCGCCGATGCCGAGGATCGCCGCCTCCACAAGCTGGGTGCCCGGGATCCAGCCGGCGGCCTTGAGCGCGTTGGCCCCCCAGCGGACAAAGCTGCGCATGCCGCCCGAGAGCAGCTCGCCGATGATGAACAGCGCGACATCCTTGTCGATCTCGGCGCCATGAATGAGCGCAATATCGCGGATGAGCTTGACCTGGATCGCGGTGACGATCGCAAGATCTGCCCCCGGGATCGGGATCGCCCCTGCGACGGAGGCCCGCTTGGCGGCCGCCTGGATGATCGGCTCACACGCCTGCGACTTGTTGCGGAGCTGCTTGGCGAACAGGAGCTGCTTGCCGCTGACCGCGAGCTGGTTGTAGATCCAGGCGGTGACCTCCTGGACGCCGATGGGCTCGGGCGAGAGCTGGGGCAGCGGATCGAAGGCAGCGACGACCGCGTCCTCCCGCTTGACGCCAAGCTGCTCGAGCGTGGCGACGACGAACGCCTCGCGCTCTTTGACCCGGATGAGGTCGATCTTGTTCAGGCAGACCAGCACGGGCCGCTGGCGGGCCCGGATCGCCTCGAGATCCCGACGCTCGTCGATGGTCGCGCCGCCCTCGCAGTTGACGACGTAGACGACGACATCGAGATCGTCGAGCACCCGGCGGGCGACCTGGTCCACCTCGGCCCGGACATCACCAAAGCCCGGGGCGTTCACAAGCAGGACCTGCTCGGCGGCGTCGAGGGGGACGACCTTGAGCGTGGAGGTCGAGCCCGGGATGGGCGAGATCTCGCCGAAGTCCAGGCCGAAGATCGCCTTGATGGCGCTGTCCTTGCCTGAGCTGGCGGAGCCCAGGAAGGCGAGCGTGAGCTTGCCGTTCAACGAAGACGCCAGCTCCGGCGTGGTCTTCTCCCACGCGATGGTGCCCTCCTTGCGGAGGATGATGGCCATCTCGTCGGGGACGGCGGGGTCTGTGTCGGGAGTTTCGGCCATGGACCGCTCATACCCCAGAGTTTCCCGAAACGCACCCGAGCCGAGGTCCAGCTTCGGCGGGTACCCCCGCCGAAGCTGGACACGCGCTCGTAGTCGAGCGCATCTCGGCTCGCGGGGGGCGTGGGGGGCTCGCCCCCCACAAGGCTACGACTCCTGGAACGCCCCTATGATGACACGCGCAGGGCGGATCA
>CANKNP010000215.1 GCA_947483545.1 Deltaproteobacteria bacterium
CGGTCACCCGGGAGGAGTTCGAAACGCTCACAGCCGACTTGTTGGTTCAGTGTGAGGACACCTGTGCGATCGTGCTGGAAAAGGCGCGGATGAAGTGGTCGGACATCGACGACGTGATTCTCGCGGGGGGGTCCACCCGCATGCCGATGGTGCGCGGGATGTTGGAGCGGCTCAGCGGGAAGGAGGCTGCATGCGGAGTGAACCCCGACGAATGTGTGGCGGTCGGGGCGGGGCTGGCGGCGGTTTTCCGTCACCGCCCCTCACACCCGGCGCTGCAGTCCTACCGAGCGGCAAATACTGGCAAGACTGAGGGTGCATTCACCGAGGTCCCCGCGGACGTGGGCCAACAGAACCCCCGCTCGGTGGGCCTGCCAGATGTCCGCATCACCGAGGTCGCCACCCATCCCCTAGGCATCGTGGTGCTCGACGGCACCCTCAAAGAGCGCATCGTCAATCTCATCCCCGAGTTCACGCCGTTGCCTTGCGACAAGCGCGGGCGGTTCGCCTACGCCTACGACAACATGACGGCGGTTCGAGTCGAGATCGTGGAAGGGCACGGTGAGTACCGAGATGAGGTGGTGGTGATCGGGGAGGTCATGCTCGACAACCTGCCGCCTCGTCCCCGAGGCACGCCGATCGAGGTCGTATACCGGTACACGGTGAACCAGATTCTAGAAGTCGACGTCACCGACGTCGAAACGCGGCAGACGCGGCGCGCACGCATCAATCTCCGGGGCAGCATTGACGACGCGCAGAAGGCCAAAGCTCGGCAAACGATCCTAAGGGCGAGCATCCGCTGATGGAGCTTCGTGAACTGGAGGACATCGAACGGTTCTTCGCCGGATTGGGCCATAAGACGCCGCTTGCCTACTACGGGCTTCTGGAGGATGCGGCTTCGGAGGACATCGAGTCGGCGATCAAAAAGCGCCGCGCCTGGGCTCAGGGCCAGCAGGCCAACCCGAAGTTCAAGACCGAAGCCCTCTTCCTGATCAAAGGCAACGCCCTCCTTCGTCGCCTGTTGTTGGACGAGCGGGATGCGTACGTGGAGCATTTCGGGGAGGGAAACCCGAAGCTCACCGAGCTGAACAGTTTCATCCGCGGGTTGCTCAGCGAGAGCGGCTGGAACCCGGTGAACGAGGCCGCGATTCGGGGGGTCGGGCGTCGCCTCGAGTTCGAGAATGACCTCGTAGAGACAAGGCTTCAGGCCATCGCTCGCGAGTTGAATGTGAAGCGGGAGGGCGATGCCGATCTGGGCGATCTTGGCGCTATCGATGCCTACGAGCTGCTTGCGGCCCCGCCCACTGCCTCGTCGGCCGAGCTGGAGGCTGCGTATCGCGCTCGGTACCGCTGGGCGCGGAGCCTGAAGGACCACCAGAAATCCGGGCAGGTGTTGGGGGCACTCGACGCAGCGTGGCGGATCTTGCAGGAGCCGGAACGGCGCAGGGCCTACGACCTTCGAAGGGTCGATCTGGGCGATGCTACGGAGGAAGTGGAGCGCGGGTCACGGGAGCTCGACGCGCTGCTGGAGGGGGGCGGCGTAGTCGAACGTAAGCGCTCCTCGGACGCCCTGCTCGAGGCCGTGCGGCTCTCGCAGCGTGCCGGCGTGGCGGCGCCGGAGCCGCCGACCTTCTCGATGTTGTTCCCTGGCGCTGGGGAGGCGCTGGCCGGGTTCGCACCCCCCGTGGTTCCCGAGATTCAGGGCCGCACCATCGGGTTGGCCAGCGGTCCGCAGATGGTTCGTGAACGTGCGCCGCGGCTGAGGGTTCAGGCGGAACAGCCCATTGTCCTCAGACTGCCACGCTCCGGAAGGCTCATGTGGTCGCTGCGCGTGCTCAACGAGGGGCAAGGGCGGATGCCAGGGAAGGTGGTGAGCGACGTCCCGTGGCTGGTGCCCGCCCGCGACTGGCTCGACCCGCTCGCCCGCCAACAGGACGTCGATCTCGAAGTGCTCGGCAGTCTGATGCCCAGCCCTGCGGAGATGGGAACCATCACGGTGGTGACCGACCACGGTCAGCGCGCTCAACTCGCGATCGAGGTGCGCCGCGCCACGCTTGTTGGCCCTTTGTCCGCAGTGCTCCTGCTCCTCACTTTAGGAGCGGGGGGCTGGTTGGCCTACGATGCGTGGCGTGCGTCCCAGGCTCCCCCCCCTCCGTTGGTTTTGCGGCTGACGATCGATCCGCCGGCCGACACGGTACTCGTCGACGGCGATAGGGTCGGGGTCGGCTCGAGCTTAGAGATCGCGCCGCCCGCGCTCGGCCAGCCGTTTCGAATTCGTATCGAGCGTGCCGGATTTCGAGCGCACGAGGAGTTGGTCACGCTGGGCGAGCAGTCGCTTACGCGCTCGGTTCGGCTCGAGCTCACCGACAAGCTGGACTGGCAGGGAGGAGAGGGAGACCCTGGCGAACTCCCTCCGGAGCGGCTGAAGCCCTTGACGGATGCGACCGCAGCCGTTCGAGGGTGCTTGGGCAGGCAGGAGGGCGCCCTCTTGGTGCGCGTGCGTGCCGACGCTGAGGGCGTGGTGCGGGGCATGGACCTTGAGGGCGAAGGGTTCGACTCGGAGTCCGCTCGGCCGTGCGTGGGTCGCGTAGCCCGCACGATCGCGGTGGGCGCGCCCGTGTCGGGCGCGTGGTCGCAGGGGGGCGTCACGTTGAACTTGGGCCTTGCGCCGTAGTGGGCCGGCTTCCTGAGAACTTGAGGGCTGACGTCGAGGCGGCACTGGACGACGGGGACTCCGCCCGCGCGCTGGCCCTCGCGCGGGACTTGGTGGCTGTGCAGCCCGACGCGGACGGCTACTATTTGTACGGTCTGAGCCTGCTTAGCGCGGGGGAGGGGGACGGCGGGGAAGACGCCCTTCTTGCGGCTGTCGAGCTCGATCCGGACCACGCCGATGCTTGGCTCGCGCTCTCCGACGAGTCGCTGTTGCGACTCGAATTCGGTGAGGCTCTCGAGCGATGTCACTCCGCGCTCCGGGGCGATCCCACCCATCCGGGCGCTCGGCGGCAGCGCGCCGCACTCCGCGAGCGGAATGGCGACCTCGCAGGCGCCCTAAGGGACTACACCACCGCTTGGCTCGCCGACCCCGACAACTCGCCGGTACCGCCCACGTTGGACGATGACACCATCGAGTCCGTCGTCGAAGACGTGCTGTTGCAACTGCATCCCAGTCTGCGTGAATGGCTGCGGAACGTGCCCGTCATTGTCGAGGAGGTGCCTTCGGTGGAGGTGCTCATGGAGCTGGAGACGGTCCATCCCTTCGAGCTGCTCGGCTCCTACAGCGGCCGGCCCATCTCCGACCGAGGGGGGGAGTCGCCGTGGTCCACCCTACCTCCCGTCATCCGGCTCTTCCGGCACAATCTGGGGCGGATTGGGCATGACGCCGAGGAGCTCCGGGAGCAGCTTCGCACCACGCTGTTGCACGAGATCGGCCATGCGCTCGGGCTCGACGAGGAGGACCTTGCGGAGCGCGGCCTCGCCTGAGCACTTGACGGTCGCACCGAGTGCGGCTAGACCGTGGGGCCCGGGGAAGTAGCTCAGCTGGGAGAGCGCCGCGTTCGCAATGCGGAGGTCGAGGGTTCGATCCCCTTCTTCTCCACCACTTGGAAGGCCTTGGTTCACGCGGTGGGCCAAGGCCTCTTCGTTGGCGCGGCCACCCCCATCGGGGTCCGCGCGGTTCACTCCTCGCCGAACTTCTCGATGTAGCGGAAGATTGTTCGCGGGTCGACGTCAAGGAGCCGAGCGGTCTGGGCTTTGTTCCAGCTATTTTCGTCAAGCGCTCGCTTGATGTAGCCCATCTTGAACTCCTCCTCGGCCTCCGCGAGCGTACGCAGTACCTGTGCGCTGCCCACGCTCACCCCCAGATCGTCGGGCGTGATCTGTTGGCGATCCGTCATGATCACCGCCTTCTTGATGCGGTTCTCCAGCTCGCGGACATTGCCGGGCCAGCGATACGATCGGAGCAAGTTCAGGGCACCTGCCGAGAAGCCACGGGCGCGCGCACCGTACTGCTCAGCGTACCGCGTGAGGAGGCCCTGGGCGATCAGGAGCACGTCGTCGCCTCGCTCGCGCAGCGGCGGGAGGTGCAGCGACACCTCGTTCAGACGGTAGTAGAGGTCTTCCCGGAAGTTTCCTGAGCGGATTTCCTCTTCGAGGTTCTTGTTCGTTGCGGAGACGACCCGGATGTCGAGCGGTCGACCGCGTACGTCGCCAACCCGCTCCACGGTGCGCTCCTGCAGCACCCGGAGCAGCTTCACTTGCAGAGCCATCGGCATTTCGCCGATCTCGTCGAGGAAAATGGTGCCCCCGTCCGCGGCTTCGAACTTTCCGATCTTGTCGCTCACGGCGCCGGTGAACGCACCCTTTCGGTAGCCGAACAGCTCACTCTCGAGCAGGTGCTCGGGGATCGCACCGCAGTTGAGGCTGATGAACGCTTTGTTCGCCCGCGGGCTCACCCGATGCAGTTCCTTCGCGACAAGTTCTTTCCCCGTGCCCGTCTCGCCCGTCACCAGCACCGAAACATCTGCCGGACCCACCCGCTTCAGGAGCTTGAACACCTCCTTCATCGGTCCCGACGAACCGATGATGCCTCCCTGACCGGCATTGCGCAGATGGTCACGGAGGTTCTTGTTGGCGAGGACCAGCTCGTCCAGACGGATGGCGGCGTGCAGGATCACCGCGGCTTGGGCTGCGAAGACCTCCAGGAGCACCAAGTCGCCCTGGGCGAACAGGTTCCGGACGTTGTCGTTGCCGAGGTACAACACGCCTAGCAACTCGTTGCGATAGGCCAGCGGAACACACATCACGCTGCTGAGCTTGAGCTCCATCACGCTTCTCGCGCTGGCAAACTCGGCGTCGCGCATCGCGTCGCTCACGATGAGGGACTGCCGTTCGCGCAGGACTCGGTCCACGATGCTGTCGCTCACCCGCGAGAGGTCGAGGGTTTCTTTGCCCACGTTGTGGCTCGCTGCGAGGTGGCGTTCGCCGTCTCGGAGTACGATGAGGAAGCCCTTTTCGGCGCCGGAGACCGCCACCACCGCCACGAGTAGAGCCTCGAAGGTGCGCTCGAGGCTGGGCTCGGCCGCGATCGCACGACTGAACTCGACCAGCTTCTTGAGTTGACCCACCTCCCCGAGAGGCGAGGCCGTCGTCTGGCCCGCCCGCGACTCCGTCTTGACCTCGCCCTCCATGAGCATGATCGTGAATCGACCGAAACCGACTTCCTCGCCCACGCGAACGTCGGTGCTGCGGGCGCGGCGACCCTCGAAGGTGAAGGTGCTCGCACGATCGACCACTGAAACCGTGAAGTGGTTGCCCTTCCTCAGGATGTTGGCGTGCGTGGGCGCGAGAGACGCATCGTCGAGGACCACGTCGTTTCCTTCCGCCCGACCGATGAGGACCAGCGGCTTCCGGAGCGCGACGTCGCGCACCTCGTTGCTCCGCCCATCCTTGACGCGCAAAAATGCCATGGGCGGAGATAACCCAACCACGGGGTCAGGTCGTTCAGAAGCGGCCGGCCACCTGAACCACGCCGGGCCCTACCGTCACCTGAGCCTCGGCTCCCCACCGGCTGAACTCTACGGCGGGCGGTAGCAATAGGCTGAGGTAGAAGGCGCCGGCGGTCAGGTTGGTGGCGAACTCGAGCTGTTGGTAGGCGAGGACGGCGTCGGCGTTGCTGCCGTCCACGCCCTGCTCGTCGGCGATGCGCTGGATCAAGAGCAGGTTGGTAACGAGCAACGCAGCCTGCGAAGAGGCGACCGCGATGCCGTACCCGACTTCTCCCCGTCCGAAGTAATAGAGGCCGCCTGGTGCGAGGGCTATCCAGGGCGCCGGCCCTCGAGGCTTGGGGAGGGCTTGGGGTGCGAACGGCTTGGGGCGGGCCGCGCGGAGCGACTCGAGGTACCGCGACACCTCCGGCGGGTGCTCCAGCGGGTCCATCACATAGTTGGGGTTCTCGTCGAGGAGCGCTCGAAAGAAGGGTTCGGCGGCGCGCGCGCCATCCTCCGCGTACAGGAGGTCGCCGAGGGAGGCGAGGACGCGCTGGCGGATGTCGGGGGTGAGATCCGGTCCCATGGCGAGGACCGCTTGGAGCTTGTCGCGCGCCTCGGCTGCTTGTCCCTGTGCGTACAAGCGGCGTGCGGCGTCGATCTCCACCGTAGCCGCCGCGAGGGTTCCGTGGTTGGTCGGCGCCGGTCCGGGCGAGATGACCGGCTCGTCTGCTTGCGCCGGCATGGCGAATAGGAGCGCGATCATCACCGAGAGGGGCACGCGGCGAAGGTACCGGAAGGGGAGGGCGTGCGCAACTTGCCGCCGGCCTTGGGGGCATCCCTCTCAGGGTCCTGTGTCGCCCGCCGTGTCCGTTCCACCGTCGGCGTCCACGTCCACCCGGACCGAGTACGTTCCGTCGGCACCGGTAAGGGTGCGAGCCACGAGGAGTCCTTCCGCGTGGTCGTACACCAGCACCTCGGCGTAGGGCACCGGTGTGCCGTCCGAGAGGAGGATGCCGCTCAACGAGGTTCCCGAGGGAAGATCGATGTCGAGGGATACGGAGCCGTCGCTGGTGTCGGTCCAGTCGAAGGTGTAGGCACCCATGTCGGGCTGGGCGGGTGTGGCTTCGATGCGGAGCGTCGTTCGGGGCACCTCCAACGCGTAGCGGCCGTCGGAGTCGGTCAGCGTGGTCGACGCGTAGCCGCCGTACCCGGTCGCGATGGCGGTGACGGCCACACCGGCCGCGGGTGCGTGGTCGTCGGTAGCGTCGCGGACCACCCCTGTGAGCCGTACCGGGTCTTTGAGGGTGACCGTGCCCAAATTCCTATCCTTCTTGACTTCGAGCCCTTCATAGACGTACGGGCTGAGCGCGGGCACGGCCTCGCTCGGGCTGTCACCGGGGAGTATCTCCACGGTCCACGTCCCCGGAGTCAGGGTGAGGGTGAGGACCCCGTTGTCCTGGCCCTCGAACTCCACGACGAGGCTGCCGAGGTCCAGCGACTCGCTGGTGGCTCGGGCGCGCGGGTTGGGGACTCGCCTGTCCGCGTCGCGTTCCGCGTCGCGTTCCGCGATCAAGTTGACGCTGACCGCCACCCTCGCACCCACCCCAACGTCGAACTGGGCGCCCTCTGCATCCTCCACCGTGACCGGCAAGTTCTGCGTCGGGATGGGGCCCTCTTTGGGCTCGGTGGTGCCCTCCACGACCAGCTCGTAGGCTTGGCCAGCTTCCACGCGGGCGAGGTACCACCCATTTATGTCGGAGTAGAAGGTGGCGCTGCGTGAGCCGGTGTCGGTGCGCACGAGGTGCAAGGCAACGCCGCCCGCTGGCGCGTCGCCGTCGGCGGTCACACGGCCGTAGAGCGGCGCGCCGCCACTGATGACGTCCTCGATCGTCAGTCCCGTGCCCACCCCTAGGTTTTCGTAGACGACCAGCGGCGTCTGCGTGCTGTCGACTGGCTTCACCGTGATGTTGTAGGGCTGCGCCCCCGGCAACGCCAGCCGGAAACGCCCCTCTTCGTCGGTGGTCACCGCCCCTCCTTGGCTCAGCCCAGGGCGCTCGGCGCTCACGAGGGCGCTGAGCGGCCCGCTGCTTGAGCTCGCAGCCACCCAGCCCTGCAGGACCTCGGCCGACAGTTGGCCCTCTACGATCACCGTGGCGCTGAGCGCGTGCTCGATTTGCTTGGCCGCCCGGTAGTCGTCGGGGGCGAGAATGAAGCTCTGCGGGAGCAGGCCGAGCGCGTCGTCGGCCGGGGACACATCCAGCCGCAGGGTGCCCGGCTCCACGTTTTCCAAAGCCGCGCGAGCGTCGGTGTTCCCTCCGAGCTTGAAATCTGCGCAAGCGGCAAACAACAGGAGCGTAACGGTCACAGGACCTCCAAGGTCCAGGAAGCGCGGGTGGTGGCACCTCCGGCGTCGACGATCTTCACGGTCAGCTCCTGACCATCGAATTCTTCGGTCCAGGGCACGACCACGTCGCTCTTCCAGATGTCGCCGCCTTCCTCGCCCTCGGCCGCTTGTGTCACATACGAAACATCGAAGAGGCGGGCGTTGGCGACCTGCCAGAGGAACAGCAGCGCCGCCTCGGAGTCAGGATCCCTGGCGGCCACGTAAAACCCCAGATCTTCGTTGTACGAAATCAGCTCGCCCTCGTCGTGAAACGCCACCACGAGTTCGGGGGGCTCGTTCACGTCGAGCAGTGGCATTTCCCAGGTCACGAAGCAGGCCATGTTGCCCAACACGATGCAACCGGCATGCCACCCGCCTACGATCCACACCAGCGCGTGCTTCCCGCGGGAGGATGCCCTTCCGCTTCGGGCAGAATGCGACGCGGGAGTCACGGTACCAGACCCGGCGGCAGCTCTTGCGGGATGAGCCGGCTCTCCCCGGCCCGCGTGGGTGGGAGCGTGTAAGGAAAGCGCCCGCGCGCGCCGCAGTCGAACACAATGCTCGTGCCCTCGTCGGCCGGTTTGGTGAACTCACGCCCGAACGCATCGAGCGCGCCGTAGGGGGTGTCTCCCACGGTGAGCCTGCAGTCGGACGGCATCCGCGGGTTCACGGTGTAGGTCGTCGGCAGGCGGCGGAATCGAGGGGATACCCGGCGAGTCTCGTTGGCCGCGATGGTGATCTCTTCGCTCCAGGGCTCCGCGCCTTCATTCCGCAGTTCCAAGCGGTGCGTGCCCGGCGTGAGCTCGATCGGGTTCTTCGCGGTGCCGATCCAGGTGTCGGCCGAGCCGCTAAGAAAGGCTCCTCGTGGAGTTCCGTCCACCCACACTTCGGCGTAGCTGGTGAGATCGAGGAGCACCCGCCCGGGGCCGGCGGGGGGGGGGAGGGGCGCGGCGATGGGCGCGGGCTGGTCGCGGCGCGGAGGCTCGCCGCGTGGGGGCGCCTGCCGGGGAGTGGCGAGGGTGGCACCGCTGAGTGCCTGTACCTCCACGGAAGGCGCCGGGGACTTGAGCGGCGGCGTGCCGGGCGGCGCCCCGCCGTCGTCTGCATGGTCCGCTGGCGGGGGCGAGGCGGGGCGCGCGGCCGGCGTTGTCGGCGCTCGAGGAAAAAAGGTCCACGCCAAGAGGGCGACGACCAACAGCGTTGCGGCTC
>CANKNP010000216.1 GCA_947483545.1 Deltaproteobacteria bacterium
GCCCCCGAAAGGGTTATCCCGCGCGCCCGCCGGAGAACCTGTGCTCACGCTCGTCCCCCTTCTCACCCTGATGTCCTCGCCCGCGCAGGCAACTGAGCTGGTATGGCAAGGGTTTTACCGCGGACGTGGCGAGCTCTTCGACTCGTTGTCCCTCTCGAACTCGAACGACAACGCCGAGGGCACCAGTAACGCCATCGATGACCGCTTCTCCCTCCGCCCCTCCTGGCTCATCAGCGAACATGCCGCGCTGCACGCCCAGATTGACCTCTTCCCCTACACGCTCTGGGGCCAGACGACCGCGGATACGACCGACCCGCTGACCGGAGAGGACGCTGCGATGGCGTATTCGGACGGGGTCGCGACCGAAAGTGACAGCCTCGTGGCGGTGCGTGCGTGGGGCGAGGCGATCACCCCGGTCGGCCGGTTCGCCGCCGGTCGGATGCCGATGGAGTGGGGTGCGGGCCTGCTTTGGAACGCGGGCAACACGCCGGATGCGCGCCACGGCGACACGGCGACGCGCCTGCAGTGGTCCCACACGTTCACCCAGGTGTTCGTGCTCGCGGCGTGGGATCAGCAGTACGAGGGCTTCCTCAACGCGCCAGACGACATGCAGTCCCTCTCGCTCGCGCTGGGCTACCGGAGCGAGACCGCTGGTTTCGGGCTCCTCAGCAGCTACCGCTACCAGCCCTCCATGTCCTGGAATGCGTACACCGGGGACCTCTGGGGCTTCGCGAAGATCGGCCCCCTGCGGGCTGAGCTGGAGGTCATCGGCAAATTCGGCGGCGGCAACCTGGAGACCGGCGCGAACGACATCAGCCAGATGGCGTTCGGCGGCATGCTCACCGCCTCGATGGAGACCGCCAAGCTGGGCGGCGAGGCTGAGATCGGCTTCGCGACCGGCGACGTGGACCCGGACGACAAGAAGGACCACACCTTCACGATGGACCCCAACCACGACGTCGGCATCATGCTGTTTGAGCAGGCGCTCCCTACGCTTCAGACCGACGTGGCGAACGACACCAACGCAGGCCGGACGACCGAGGCCGCGCTCACCGGCAACGGCATCTCCAACGCCATCTATTTGCACCCCTCGGTGCACTACAACCTGCTGGACAACGTGCAGGCGAAGGTCTCTTGGACGACCGCGACCCTCGCGAAGGGCCCTGCCGCGACCGACGGCCGCCACGGCTACGGCAATGAGTTCGACGTGTCCGTGCGCTACGACCCCTACCCCCACCTTTGGGTCCGCGGCACGTTTGGCGTGCTGCTCCCTGGCAAGTTCTTCAGCGAATACGAGAGCACGGACCTGGGCGGCGGGTTCGACAAGCCCGCCATCGGCATGCAGCTCCTCGGCACCGTGGAGTTCTGATGGGACCGGTGCGTGGGGTCTATACGGCGCTTGCGACGCCGTTCCTTTCCTCTGGGGAGCTGGACCTCCCCGCGTGGCGTCGGCTCTGCGAGCGGCAAATCGCGGCGGGAATTCATGGGCTGGTCGTCGCTGGCACCACGGGCGAGTCCCCCACCCTCGACAGCGCCGAGCGTGTGCAGCTCCTGGGCGTCGCGCTCGAGCTTTCCGGCGCCGCCCGGGTGTGCATGGGCGTCGGGACCAACGACACGCGCTCGACCGTCGCGAACACCCAAGCCGCGTTGGCGCAAGGCGCACACTCGGGGTTGCTGGTGTTGCCCTATTACAACAAGCCAACACCCGCGGGTCTGCGCAAGCACGTCGCTGAGGCAGCATCCGTCGGCCTCCCGCTGATTGTGTACCATGTGCCCGGCCGCACCGGTCAGCGGCTGCCGCCTGAGCTTTTGGCCGAGCTTTGCGCCACGCCCGGGGTTGTCGGCTGCAAGGAGGCCACCGGGGATCTGACCTACGGGCAGGACTTCATGGCCCGCTCGGCCTGCCCCGTGCTCTCCGGCGACGACTTCACCTGGATGCCCCTGCTCTCCGTCGGCGGCGCAGGCGTCATCTCCGTGCTCTCCAACATCGCGCCCCGTCGGACCGTTCAGGTCTGGGATGCCTGGCAAGCCGGCGACGTCGTGGGGGCGCGCACCGAGCACGCGGCCCTCTACAAGTTGGTGGGCTGGCTGTTCGCCGAGTCGAACCCGGTGCCCTGCAAGATGGCGCTCGCCGCCATGGGGCTCTGCACGCCCACGCTCCGGATGCCCCTGACCGCTGGAAACTCGCCGCCACCGGGGCTTTTGGACGGGATGGCCTGAATGCGGATGGCTACGGGCCACGGGCTACGGGCTATGGGCCGAAGAGGAGCGTGGCCGCCCGCGGTGGCTGCGATGCCGGGGAGGAAAGAGGTGGACGAAACACGGAGACACGGAGAACACGGAGGGGAGGGTCAGGAGGGATCGCCGGCGATGGCCCGTGCGCGTCGCCGGGGTTCACAGGGTGTGAGGTGCGTGTCCCGACTGTCGCCCAGCCGCCCTGGCCGCTCCGGATCAACGCGATGATCCGCATCGGCGTACACGGTGCGACGGGCCGCATGGGCCGGATGGTCCTCGAGCAGATCGCATCCTCTGGCGATCTCCAGCTTGTTTGGGCGGCAGGGCGTGACCTGCCGCGAGACATCGCCGCAGACGTCGTGATCGACTTCTCCACGCCCGAAGGCTTCGCGCGGCTCCTCGATCGCGTCCGTTGCCCCCTCGTGAGCGGCACCACCGGCATGGTCGTCCCCACCGAGCCCACCGTCCCCCTATTACACGCTGCGAATTTCTCACTGGGCATCGCCGTCTTGCGTCGCCTGGTCGTGCAGGCCCGCGCCGCGCTCCCCGACTACGATCTTGAGCTCGTGGAGCTTCACCACCGCCACAAGCGGGACGCCCCGAGCGGCACTGCACTCGCCCTGCTCGACGGCCTCGGCGTGATCCAGAACGGCCACCAGGGCCTGCGCGGCGACGAGATCGGGGTCCACGCGGTCCGGGGCGGCGACATCGTCGGGGAGCACACGGTCTATCTTTGTGGGCCGGGCGAACGTTTGCAGCTCGGGCATGTGTGTCAGAATCGCGGCGTATTTGCGGCCGGAGCGATTCGCGCGGCCCGCTGGCTCGTGGGAAAGCCAGTCGGGAGGTATCAGATCGCGGATGTGTTGGGGTAAAGATCCGCGCCATGCCTCAAGGCGTGCATACCGACGAGGTGCCGTTCCCCGACACGGAGGAGGTCCCCGTGACCTCGCCGATTCCCTCGACCAGGGCCTCGGCGTCCGACTGGGCCAGACAGACGTTGTCGAAGACGTAGACATCCCCGCCGACGTAGTCCACCGCGCCGAGCGCTGAGACATCGAGCAGGGCCGGATTCTCGTAGATCGCAAGATAATCGTAGCCCCCCCCACCGAGACAAGCGCGTCCAAGCCGGAACAACTCTCCAAGCCCAAATTGTAGCAGACATAGAGCCCGTCCCCGATCTCTCCGAGGCCGTCCAGGCCCTCAAGGCTCACGAGCGCATCGCACCCGCTGACCCAAACGGTGCCGCCCACCGCAATGACACCCTCTAGCCCAGAGAGCGTTTGGAGCTTCGGGTTTTCCATGAAAAAGAGGGAGGCCATCTCAGGAACGACCGTCGGAAGCCCCTCCAGGGTGACCAACTCAGGATTTCCGGAAAGGTCCAAGGAAGGGAAGTCACCGGCGAAAGCTGAGTTTTCGAGGCCTGCCAGCGTGGTGATGCTCAGCTCGACCAAGTTCAGGTTCTCCAGCTCTGTCAGGCTCGCCAGCGGCGACAGGTCATCGACCAGGGGTAGGTACCAAAGCGAGAGCGTTCCCACCCGTTGGAGTGATCGCAGCGGCAGCAGGTCTGTCACCAGCGGGGAGTCGGCGATCAACAACTGGCCGCCCACGCTGGTCACGTTTTCGATGCCGTTCAGTGTTGCCAGCCCAGAATTTCCCCAAACATAGAAATTCGCAGACACGGATCGGAGCCCTGCGAGCGCGGAGATATCCGTCAGCGCAGTGTTGTCCTCGACCACAAGGGATCCGCCGACCTCCGCGAGCGAGGCCAGGCCGTCGAGATCCCCCAACGACGAGTTCCAATTCACCGTGAGGTCCCCTCCAACGGATGTCACTGCGCCGAGGCCGCCAATGTCGTCGAGCAAGGTGTTCCCGTCCAACTCCAGGTCACCGGTGACCTCTCGAAGGCTCCCGAGCCCGTTCAGGTCGGCAAGGACGACATTCGAAGTGATCGACACGTCCTGGACCGTGACCAGGCCCAGCAGGCCTTCCAAATCCACCAGCGCCGGATTGCCTTCCACAACAACTGCCGGCACGGAGGTCAAACTCAAAAGCCCGCCCGTTCCCGTCAGCAGCTCGTTTTCATACAACCAGAGCGATTCGCCCACGGTGACCAGGGCCCCAAGGCCATTCAAACTCACCAGGGCCGAGTTCCCCCTAAGGGAGATCGAGCCTCCAACGGTCTCAAGTGCATCCAGCCCGGTCAGGTCCCAAGCCCCGGTCCCCGACACGTAGAGGTCATCGCCGATGGTCTTGAGTCGCTCAAGGCCCGTCAGGCTCGTAAGCGACTCGGCGGAGCTAAGCTGAACCTGGCCACTGACTGCGGTCAAGCAGCGCGCATCCGCAAGGTTGACGAGCGTGGTGGACGGCAGGCTCAGGTCTCCTGTGATCTCACGCTCGCAGTACGAATCACAAAACCCGGCGAGATCCGACTCGGTGACCGTGCCGACCCAGAGTGGCCCGGTCTGAATCCAGGCCGTGGGCTCCGCATCGTCGCAGTCCGCCGCGAGCAGAAAACCATCCCCGTCAAGGTCGTCGTCCGGCGTGGCGGGATCACAGTCGTTGTCCACCGTGTCGTAAGGCACCTCAGCCTGCGCAGGTGAGGTCCCGGGGTCGGTGTCGTCGCAGTCCGCTGCGAAGGCGAATCCGTCGCCATCGAGGTCATCGTCCGGCGTCCCATCGTCACAGTCGTTGTCAAGACCATCGTAGGGCACCTCCGTCAAGGCTGGGCTTGCATCGGCTTCGGCGTCATCACAGTCGTCCGCGAGTCCGAACCCGTCGCCGTCGAGATCATCGTCCGGGGTGCTCGGATCGCAGTCATTGTCCACTCCGTCGTAGGCCGACTCCTCGGCGCCCGGGTGGACAGTTGGGTTCGTGTCATCGCAATCGTCTGGCGACGGCACCCCATCCCCGTCAATATCGTCGTCGGAGGTGCCCGAATCGCAGTCATTGTCAACACCGTCGTAAGCGATCTCCACGCTGTCGCACCCAGCGGGACTGTCACGGGAGTCCTTGCCGGCACAAGCGAGGATCAGCAGGGTGAGCATCGGACCTCAGGTCCAACCACCCTAATCCCTCACCCCACCGCCTGCAAATACCGCTGCACGTCGTCGTACAACCCCGCCTGATTAGCGTACGTGACATACCTGCGCGCCGTCTCCAACCACTCGACGGTGGTCGGCCGCACGCGCTCCAAGGCGGCGACCAAGTCGGTGTTCACGATGGGGCGGATCTGCCCCGTCTTGAGCGCATCCCCGAGCGCACGCTCGGTCGCGACCTCGACCAGGTGACGCAAATCTGCGCCCGAAAACTTTGGGGTGCGCCGCGCGATCAGCGCCAAATCGACCTCCCCCACGGGCCGCTCCCTCAGCGCGAGCGCCAGGATCGACTCGCGCGCGGCGACATCCGGCGGGGGTACAAAAACGACACGATCAAATCGTCCCGGCCGACGCAATGCCGGGTCCACGTCCCAGGGCGCGTTGGTCGCCCCAAGCACCAGGATCGACTCGTTCTGCGCGTTCACACCGTCAAGCTCCGCGAGCAACTGGTTCACCATCCGCCGGCCCGGGCCGTGCTTGAGCTGGTGGCGAGCGGCGCCGATGGCCTCGACCTCGTCGAAGAACAAGATCGTGGGCGCCTCGTCGCGGGCCTTTTCGAACAAGGCGTGCAGTCGCTTTTCGCTCTCACCGAGCCACATGTCCAACACGGACTGAATTTCCACGACCTGGAAATTCACCCCACACTCCCCCGCCGCCGCCCGCGCCAGGTGGGTTTTCCCGCAGCCCGGCGGCCCGTACAGGAGCACGCCACCGCCCGGCTTCTTGCCGTACGCCTTGAACAGATCCGGCTGCTTGAGCGGCAGGATCACGTCCATCCGGAGCCGATCCTTCAGGGCCTCCAGCCCGCCAACGTCGGCGAACGTGATCGTCGGGCGGCTTCGCGGGGGCGGCGCCGGCGGCTCTGGCTCGGCCGCAGCCACCGAGAGGCGAAGACCTCGCTCGATGCCGAGGTCCCGCATCGAGGGGTCGAGCGACAAGAGCTGGTCGTACGCGCGTTGTGCATCGGGCTTCCGGCCGACCCGAAGGGCAGCGTGCGCAAGCTCCGCGAGCTGTTGGGTGTCCAGGCGGTCGGTGATCGGCAGCCACGCGTCCACACCCTCGATGTCCCGGTCCACGGCAAACGCGGCCTCCCCCAGGGCCATCCGCGCGTCTTCACGGTCTGGAGCCTGCAGCACCGCGGCTTTCAGCTCCGCGATGGCATCGGCGTGCCGACCCGCGTCCAGGTAGGCGGTCCCGAGCGCGACGCGCAGTGGAACGTTCGTCGGCGAGAGGGCGACAGCCTCTCGAAGCGCGCGAAAAGGGTCTGCGGGGGCGGCACGATCAGCCATCGAGGGCTCCAAGCAGGCGACGCGCCGCTGGCGGGAGGGTAGCGAGCACAAAGAGCAGGAGCGCGGCGGCGACCGCCAGGGTGACGGCCTCGGTACGCCCGTACCAGAGGAGCGCGCCGCCCAAGAGCGCGAGCCCCAGCGAGAGCTCGCTGGGGAGGCCAGCGAGCGCATGCACAGGGCGCAGCTCGGGGCGGCGAAGGCGGAGATCCCGCTCGATCTGGCGGTCGCTCTGCGCCGGGTCGATGCCGAGCGACTCGGTCCAGGCGGTGCGGGCCGCCTGCCATTGACCCACGGCGAGGTGGGCCTTGGACAAGCCACGGAAAGCCTCGGCGCGGCGCGGGTCAGCTGCCACCGCGGACTCAAAGGCCTCGATGGCGAGCGTGTGTTCGCCCTCCCGAAGCAGGTGAAAGCCGAGCACCGTGTGGGTCTCGGCGTCGGCCGGGGCCAGCTCGCGCGCCGTCTCGAGCGCCTTGCGGGCCTCGACTCCGTGGTCCAGACGATCCGCGACGAACCCCAGGAGCGCGTGGTACGCGGCGACGGTCGGGCGCAAGCTCACCGCCTCGCGCACGAACGGCAACGCCTCTTTGAAGCGGTGTTGGGCGACGAGCGTGGTCCCCAGATCCGCGGCCAACGCCGGATCGCCGGGGGCGAGGGCCAAGGCCTGACGGAAGCTCGCCTCGGCGTCCACGACGCGGCCAGCAGCGCGGAAGGCCCGGCCCCGAACGCGGAGAAACTCGACGGAGGGATCGTCGCGCTGGGGGAGCCGCTCGACCAGCAGCGCCGCCTCGCCTGCCTTGCCCATGGCGAGGAGCGCCTCGACGCGGCGAAGCTCAGGGCTCATATGGAAGGCTCGGGGGCATGGATGGCATGGACATCAGGCGGGGGCGGCGGTTCCCGAAGGGTATCCGGAAAAGGCGCACCCGAGTGCTCACACCCTGGACTGCCTCGCCACCCGCGCGCTCAAGGCATCGGGGTCCGGGCGTACAGATCCCACTCCCGTGCATCCGACCCGTCGGTGTACAGAATATGAAGCTTCATCCCCACCAGTCCGGCGGGGTGGAGCGCGCCGTCGCCCGCGTCCTCGACCGAGATGGAGGGCGAGAGCGAGCGCCATGTCACGGCGGAGGGGTCGACGATCATCGTGGCCAGGGGCGAGCGACCGTCGCCGCCCAGGGCCACGCGGCCGGGAATGCTGCCGCTTCGGAGCGCACCGCCGTCGCCGACCAGAAATCCGGTCACGCCGAGGTGGTCATGCAGCGAGCGAAAGAGCACCTCGTCGTTCACCCCGCGCATGTCCGAGTCGTGCGCGTCACAGAGGCCGAACGCGTCGTTCACGCTCGCGGTGGTGCCGTCCCGAACCAAATAGGGATCGGGCGAGCGCTCGGCGACGAGCGCGAACAGCTCCTCGTCACGGAGCCTGCTCCCCAGGATCTCCCAGGCGTCTTCGGTGGCAACGCCCTGCCCGCCGTCCCAGGCGACCGCCTCCGCGCCATCCGGTGGGTCCGTCACGTCGACCGCCGCGGCGTCAAAATCCCAGGTCCACCCGGTCGTGAGGCGGTCGAGCGAGAGGTCTGCCCACACCAGCGGTGCGCCGGGCTCTCGCAGCGGGGGCTCCGCGTTCGCCCGCAGGAAAACCACCGACCCGACCCCGTTCACCACGCCGCGGCGGTCCGAGACCGTGAGGCAGGTCTGCTCGTCGAGGCCGATGCCGAGCAGATCGGCGGGGGCGCCCTCTTCCACCCCACGGGCCATCGCACCGGCGAGGCGACCCAGCCTGCCGCGGGTCGAAAAATGCGTGTCAACCAACGTGGCTGGCAACAAACCCAGAAAATCATCGTGAATGCTCGTGCCGCCGTCCGATACGTCGTCAAGGTATTCGGTGTGACTGTCGAACAATACGTCCGCGGTCACGTAGTCGGCGCTCCCCGCCAGGGCATACTCGGACTGGGACATCGCGCCGGCGCTGGTCCCGCCGATGCCGCCGTGCCGGGTGACATACACCTCCAGGATCAGCCGCTCCAACAATCGATCATTCCAAAGGTCGTAATACGATCCCTGGTCGCCACCCTTGATGAACACGGCGTCCACCGACGAGAACGTCGCCTCCAACGCGGGGTTGTCCGCCGCGGCCGTCGAGTCGATGAGCAGGTTGAACGCCCCATCCGCCCCAAGCGAGACAAAATACTCGGGCACCCAGTCCGTCTGCTCCGTATCCGCGATCACCGCGACCTGGACGAGGCCATCGCCCGTCACGTCACCCCGCGCCAAGATGCCCTGATACGCGGCATGGCTCCACGAGGTGGCGTCCCCGACTTCGCCCTCGGAGCCGCCCCCGCAGAGCACCAAGATGCCCTCCGTCGTGCCGGTGTCGGTGTCGGTGTCGGTGTCGGTGTCGGTGTCGGTGTCGGTGTCC
>CANKNP010000217.1 GCA_947483545.1 Deltaproteobacteria bacterium
AGCTTCCGATCCCCGGCGACGCGTCCACAGCCCTGGTGCTCGGCGATCACGCGCTCCGCATCGACCGCAGCTCGCTCTGCGAGGCCCTGCTCGACGCCTACCCGGGGTCTACGTTCCGCCTCCCGCCCGACGTCGCCTCGCCCTCTGCGTGTGCCCCGCCCCCTCCGCGGCCACCAACCGGGTACGCCCTCAAGCCGGTCGCCACTGTCGCGCTCGCGGAGCGTGAGGTTGTGAAGACCTGGGCGTTTGCGCTCACCGGCGAGGGGATCAAGGCTGACGCTCCCGCCACCTCCCTCGGCGTGGACCGCTGGTGGCGCGCGACCGGTGGGGAGACCCGGGCGATCCTGCTGCAGCCGAGCGGGGATGTGCCGCCATCGTGGAAGGCCAACGTCGATCTACAGCTTTTGCGGGCGGGCGCGCCCGTCGAGGAGCGGTTCACGGACGTCGGGTCGCTGGACGGCGCGACGAACCTGGCCATCCCCGCTTCCGGTCGCGTGACCATCGCGATCCCAGGCGCCGAACAACGCTGGTGGACCCTCGGCGGGGATTTTCCCCACGGCGCGTCCGGTGGCGATCTCGCGTTGCGCGTCTGCGTCGATGCTCAGGTCGAGGATGCCCGCCCCCACGTGGTCACCGTCGCTTGCGACGCCTGCTCTTCGCTGGTCCAGGTCCGCGACGGGCGGAGCTGCTTCGATGTCCCGGTGTCTGTCGAGGTGCGCCCGTTCTGGTCCTGGTGGCGCATCGCGCTGGCGACGATCGCCGCGATCACGGCCACCTGGCTCGTTGCGCGCTGGGTCTGGCGGCCCCGGCTGCCGCCGAAGATGATCGTCGGCGCCACGAGCCTGCAACTCCAGGCTGCATCCGAAAAGTGGGGGGGTGAACCTGGCATGTTTCAAGCGGCTTGCCGCGCCGCGTATCTCACCGCCCCGCTGGGCACGCCGCTCTATGTAGATGCCTCGGTCTATCGAAATGGCGCGGTCGATGCGGTACATCTGGCGGCGCGCGGGGAGGTCTGCATCGGGCTCCGGGCGCGCGCCGGCGGGGGGCTCTTGCTCTGGCCGGCCCGCCTACCCGACGGTGCGGTCCTGCTGGTCAAGGAGGAGGGCCCGGCGCAGGTGCTCACGGTCCCCGGCGCCGTGCCGGTGAAACCTAGCGCGGACACGTGCATCGCGGTGTCCGGACGGGCGGACCTGGCATTGATTTTGTCGGTCCGCGAGGGGGCGCAGGTCACCGAGGTGCTGCGGATCGAGGGGGCTTTGAGGAGGTGACAATTCTGAGCCCCTCAGTTTTGTTCTATTCCCGGGACATGGGCGGCTCGGGGCCATCCCCGCCGGGTTGGGAAATGGTGTGAAACGCCGCTGGGAATCGGCGGCGTTTCGAGGCGCGCGGTCGCCTACCTCCCCGCCTCCCACGCCCCGGTCTTCTGGTCGGTCGCCCCCGCCGTTCCGGTGAACGTGTCGCCGGCGAGCGTCCCTTTCATCGTCAAGCCGTTGGCGCCGGTGAGCGTCAGGGCCGTGCCGTCGAAGGTGCCTGAGGCGGCGTACGCCCGGGGCGTCGTGCCGAGCAGCACTTCGATGCGGGCGCGCACGTTGCCGCCGGTCTGACCATCGATCCGCAACGTGAGCTGCCGGCCGTTCCAGCGCCCGGTCCAGGTGCCCTTGATGCTGGGGATGCTGACCGCGGCCTCGGGAACCGGCTCGGAGACGGGGACCACTTGGATCGGTTCGGGCGCGGAGACCGGGGTGATGACGGCCTCGACGATGGGCACCGGGGCGGGGGCAGCTCCCGGCTGGGGCGAAGGCACCGTCACGGGTGCGGTTGCGACCGGACTGGCGACGGGCTGCAGCGCTGTGGCGGGAGGGGTTGGCGCGGAGGAGGTCACCACTGCAGCGAGAGGGGCTTGGACCGCGGTGAGCTCCGGCGCAGCGCTTGCGGGCTCTGGCACGGCGACGTCGGCCGGTGGGGCGGGTGTCGTCCCCGCGCCCGAGTACAACGCCACCCCGGTGCCACCGGCGATCACGACGAGCCCTCCCAACGCGACGACGGCGATGAGCCCAAGCGCGATCATCGCCCCGCGGCTCTTCGAGGGTGGCTTGCTCACCCGAGTCGCGGTCCCCGGGCGGGGCGCGGGGATCGTGTCCGGACCTGGCATCATCGTGTCGGCGGACTGCACCATGGTCGCGCTGCCGCCGCCGATGGTCCCTTCGTGGCCGATGGGGCTGGGTGTGAGCGGGGCGGGGGTGCGGGCCTGCGGGGCCGCGCGCTCGTGTGGGGCCTCCTTGTTGGTGAGCCGAACGGGGCCGCCGGGCATCGCGTAGATCACGAGATCACGCAGGTCTCGCGCGTCGACGAAGACCGCCTCGGCGAAGGCATCACAGCTCGGGAACCGTTCGTCGGGCTCGGGCTTCACGGCGCGTGCCACCGCTTCCACGATGTGCGCGGGGACGTCAGGGGCCAGCTCGGGGAGGGGCCGGTACCGCCCTTGCGCCACGGCGTTCAGCGTGTCCAGCACGGTCGGACCGGCGAACGCCGGCTGCCCCGTGAGCATCTCGTAGAGCAGCGTGCCCAGCGCGAAGACGTCCGCGCGCGCATCGACCCCCGCGGCGTCGTTGAACTGTTCAGGGGCCATGTACCCAGGGGTGCCCATCGCCGAGCCCGCCCGGGTCTGACCTGGGGCCTCGCCCGGCTCATGGGCGACCTTCGCGATTCCAAAGTCCGCGACCTTCGGCACCACCTGGCCGAGCTGGTTTCCGCCGAGCACCTGCAAGAGCACGTTGGCGGGCTTGATGTCGCGGTGCAGCACCCCCACCAGGTGTGCGGCCCGTACGCCTGCCAGGATCTGCGCGAACAGGTGCAGGCACTCGTCGACGTCCGGCGGCCCGTTGTCCCGCAGCCAGTCGTCCAGCGTCGGCCCCTCGACGAACTCGATGATCAGCCCTGGCTGCCCATCATGCTCGACCACGTCCGTCACGTTCACGATGTTCGGGTGTCGGAGCTGCGCTTGGATCCGCCCCTCCAACAGGAGCCGGGTGGACAGGCCCGCCTTCCGCATCGTCAAGAGCTTCAGCGCGTGGATCGTGCCCAGTTGCACATGGCGCACCCGATAGACCTTCGCGAGCCCACCCTCCCCGAGCAGCCCGAGCACCTCGTAGCGCTCGACCCGCTCCCCGAGCCCAAGGGTCGGATCGGACATCTACTGCCCCTCGGCTCGGGTGCGCTCGAGGACCCGCGGGGGTGGCGAGAAGCTTCGGGGTGTGAGCACTACTCGGCGCTCCCCGCCCGCTTCGGCACGTACACGGACAGCCCCGCCGTGACGCTCACGGCGTCTGAAGGATTGTTCTTCGCGTACAGGGTGCCGAGCGCGGAAGCACTGAACACCACGTGGTCGCTCGACCGGAGCAGCAGCTTCAGCCCCGGCCGCACGTTCATCACGCGCAGGCTGCCGAACCGGTCCGGATCGGCGAGATCCACCTCCGACACATCCACGCCAAACGGGCGCCAGAACATGCCGATGGATCCTGCAAAGCTGACGATGCGGTTCACGCCCAGCACCAGCTCCGCGTCCCCGGTGAATTCGGCGCCGGGCACCGGTTCGTCTGAGAGCGTGGTGTTCGGGAAGCGGTACACCCCACCGAGCTCCACGAACCCGCTCCAGGCCCCCGTGCGCCCCGCCGGGCCGGTACGACCGATAGCCGCGAAGCCGCCGATGTCCGAGGTGCCCTCGCCCTGGTTGGTGATGCGCGCCCGGGTCTTGGAGGTGTGGGATCCCTGCCGGAACTGCGCGCCAAGCGCGAGGGAGACCGCGGAGTCGTAGAACTCATCAAGGGCGAGGGCTTGCGCCCGCACGTCGATCACGCCGATCCCGCGCGTGCGCTCGCAGGCGGACAGGCCAAAGCTGGTGCAGACCGGGCCGTCGGTGCGGTTGGCATGCACCTCGGACCACGGCACGCCAAGCGCGATCTGCACGCGTGGCACGATGCCGTAGCTGACATCGGCCTGCACGCCGAAGGTGCTGATGCCGCTGTCCACGGGCTGCTTGTCGTCCGAGAACGAGCCGCCATCGCCGGCGAGCGTGCCAAAACGCTGGTATGACGTGGCCAGATAGACCGAGGTGTCTCCGGGGGAGAGCACCCAGGGGCCCGACGCCGCGTGGGCGAGGGAAGCGAGGAGCGCGAGGAGCATCAGGGGTTCGAGACCTCCGCCCGCACCTTCGCGCTCACCGTGATCGACGGGCCCGCGAGGCCCATGTCACCGCTCACGAGCGTGGCCGTGTTGGTGCCCATCACGGTCGGTCCGACCGCGACCTCCTCCCCCTTGGCCGTCAGCTTTCCGCCCTGAGCCGTCCCCAGGATCAGCGTCGCATTTCCACCCGGGGCCGACACGCTCGTCGTCGCCGTGAACACCGCGCCGTTGTTCTGCACCACCTTCACGTCACTGCCCGACGCCGTCACCGTCGCGCCCTTCAGCTCCCCGGAGACAAACGCTCCACCCCCGCCCGCGCTCACCTTCACCGTGCCGTCGCAGTCCTGGACCTGGACCCAGCCCGATCCCGACTCGGTCACCGTCAACGTGATCGGCGCCCTCGGGATGTTCACGGTGAGCGTGATCTCGACGCTCGAGACCCCGGTTCCCTTGGACGGCACCCGCGTGCTCACCTTGCCGCCGTTGGAGTCCCCGTACGCCGCGATGCCCACGCCCTTCCCGGCGGTCTCCATCGCCGTCTCGGCCGTCCCGGTCACCACGTACTGAACCCGCGCGGTCAGCGACTCGGTGTCCATACACCGCACCGCCAGATTGCCCGACGAGTGCGTGATGGACACCGGCTTTCCAAGCACATAGTTTGCGGCGGAGCTGGACAAGCTGCCTTCGTAGGTCGATTCCCCGTCGGCCGCGAAGGCGAGCGGGGAGAGAAACAGTGCGAGCGAGGTGATCAGGGCAGGGGAGCGCATCCCGGGAAGCTATCCCGAAACAGGGGCCCCCCGCCGCACCGTTCACCCGGGCGCGGGCGCTCCCGCTTCGTTGAGATCGGCCGCCGGATTCACGCTCGCGTCCTCCCCTTCTCCCTCCGGGAGAAGGTGCCGCGGTAATCGGCGGCGGATGAGGGCTCCCCGGCGATCCTGAACGGCCCTCATCCGCCCGCGAGGACGCGGCGGTGTTCGGTCGCACGGGTACGAGCCTGCGAGGTGGTCCCAAGCCGCCCCTCGCTGCGGTCCACGGCCTCCCGCCTCGGCTCTCCCCCTGCCACCTCCGGCCTACTCCGCGCTTTCCGCTGCGGGTGCGTCCGAGCCCTCAGGAGTCGCAGCGCCCGCCTCGCCGGCCGGCCGACGCCGCCGACGACGACGACGCTTCTTGGCCGCGTCCCCGCCCTCCACGACGGTGCCATCCGCGTTGGTCTCGACCTCGCCCTCCTCGAAGAGCTCATCGGCTCCCGGCGCGGGCGCGTCCAGGGGTGCGGCTGCCTTGGCGGCAGGCGCGCTGGGTGCTGGGCGATCGGCGGCCGGCGTGGCGCTGTCGGGCCGCGCTGCTCGGTCCTCGCGGGGGCGATCGTCCCGGCGGGGGCGTTCGTCGCGGGGTCGATCCTGGCGCGGCCGGTCTTCTCGGCGCGGGCCGTCGGCCCGAGGCTCGCGGGGCCTGTCGTCGGCGCGGGGCTCCCGGGGGCGGTCGTCGGCGCGGGGCTCACGGGGGCGGTCGTCGGCCCGAGGCTCACGGGGGCGGTCGTCGGCCCGAGGCTCGCGGGGGCGGTCATCGCGGGCTTCGCGGGGGCGGTCGTCGCGGGGCCGATCGTCGCGGCGGGGGCCGCGGTCGTCGCGGGGGCCGTCGCGGCGCGGGCCGCGGTCATCCCCGCGGGTGGGGCGCTCCGCCATCTCGTCCACGCCGCCGCTGCCGTTGTCACGGTCGATCAACTCCGCGCGGCGCGCGGCGTCGAACTGCATGAACGCGCGGATCATCACGGCGATGAGCTTGTCGGCGTCGGGCCGCTCCTTCATCCGACGGGCGGCGTCCAGCCAGGACTCGTACGCTGTCGAGCCGGAGGCCTGGTTGATGACGCCCGAGACGCGCTCGGCACGCAGGGTCGCCGACTCCTCAGGGGAGGGCATCTGGCGCACGTCGAACTGGATCTTGTGAATCCGCTCGAGCGAGATCCGGCTGGAGAAGTCCGCCCCCCCCGCGAGGTTGAGCACCACGCCGGTCTTGCCGATGCGTCCGGTGCGCCCGGAGCGGTGCAAGTACACCGCCGGGTCATCCGGCAGCGCGTAGTTGATGACGTGCGACAGGTCGGAGATGTCGATGCCGCGGGCCGCCACATCGGTCGCCACCAGGAACTGCGTAGCGCCGGCCTTCACGCGCGCCATGACCCGCTCGCGCTGCTTCTGGGGCAGGTCGCCCGAGATCATCTCGGCGTTCATGCCCTGCCGTTCGAGGTAGCTGCACACGGTGCCGACATCCTCCTTGGTGTTGCAGAAGATGATCGCGCTCTTGGGGCGCTCCCGCTCGATAAGGTCGAGCAGCGCGCGGGCCTTGTGGTAGTCGGGGCTGGACTCATAGAGGATGTGCGTGACCTGCTGCACATTGTCCCCATCGAAGGACAGCATGATGTCGAGCGCGTCTTTGGTGTAGCGCCCGATCAGCCCGCGGATCGACTCGTTCACAGTCGCCGAGAACAGCAGCGTCTGGCGGTCTGTACCGCACTTGTCAAGGATCTTCCGGACGTCCTCCAGGAACCCCATGGACAACATCTCATCGGCCTCATCCAGCACCGCAAACTGAACCCCGGAGAGGTCCAGGTTTCCGCGCCGGATGTGGTCCAGGATGCGGCCGGGCGTGCCGACCACGATCTCCGAGCCTTCCTTCAGCGCCTGCACCTGGGACTCGAAGCCTACGCCGCCGTAGATCGCGCAGATTCGGAGGTCCTTGAACGTCGCGATCAGCGCGCACTCCTGCGCGATCTGGATCGCGAGCTCCCGCGTGGGGGAGAGCACAATCGCCCGGGTCCGGTGCTCGCCCTCGACGATCCGCTCGACAATCGGGACGCAGAACGCCGCGGTCTTGCCCGTGCCGGTCTTTGCGCGGACGATGAGATCACGCCCGGCCATCGCCGGATCGATGGTGCGCGCCTGCACCGGGGTGGCCGCGACGTACCCCATGGCGGTCAGGCCCTGGAGGACCTCGGGGGAGATCGGAAAATCAGCGAAGGTGCGGTCGGACACGTGGTCCATCGCGCGGGTCGCGCTCGGGGGCGCGGATGCGGCTTCGGCCGCGGGGATTTCAGGTTCAGACACAGAGGCTCCGTCGGTAGACCATCGCACCAGGAACCGATGGGGGCGAAGCCCCCCAACACAGACCGCCCGGCGAAAAGGTCGGTCGGGTAGCCCGTCTCGGCAGGTGGCGCAACTGGCGGGCCAGCCCGGGCGCTCGGCACACAACACCGCCATAGGTCTCCGGAAGCACTTGACTTGGAGCCGGGCTGGCCCCAACCCGCACCGTTCCAGGTGGAAGGCGGCGGGCCCGGCGTCTTCGCCGGACCGTCGCATTCCGCCGGTAGGAACGGTGCAAAGAGACCGCCGAGCCGCGAGCGAGGTTCGCCGAGCGCGCGGATCGGCGGCCTCGGCAGCACTTGCGGCGGGCGCCTGCTGTCCGTACACTGGCACGCTTCTGAGAGCGAATCGTGTCTCCAGCACCGGCAGCACCCGCGGATAGCCTCGTCGATCTCCTCGGCGGCCCGGCCGATGCGATGCTGGTTGCGATTCGGGCCAGCAACCGGGTGGTGCTCACCGGGCCAGAAGGGCCCGATGGCGACAGCATCGGCGCATGCCTGGCGTTGCGTCGGGTCCTGATGCAGGCTGCGCCCGGCGTTCGGGTAGACGTGGTGGGCGCTCCGAGCGCGCGGTACGGGTTCCTCGGCGATGTGCAGGCGATGTTGCCGAATTCCGCTGCGCCTGGGGCCGATGGCGTGGTTGTGCTCGATGGCGATTGCCGGCGATTGCCGACCGAAGTCGCGAAGGCCTTCGGGGAGGCCCGCTGGACTGGCCTCATCGATCACCACCGGTCCACCACGACCGCGGGGTACACCGTTGCGTTGCTGGCCCCCTCCGCCGAGAGCACGTGCAGCATGATCGCCAGCATGGCGGCGCGATGGGGGGTGCCCCTCACTGCCGAGCTGGCTGAGCTGCTCTACATGGGCGTGGTGTTCGACACCGGTGCGTTCCGATACTCCAACACCCAGCCGTCTACCCATCGGTTGGCGGCCACATTGTTGGAGGCAGGCATCGACCACGCGACCATCGTGTTGCGCACGCTCGTGGAACGCCGGGCCGCTTCGCTCCGCGTGATGGGCGCGGTCTTTGGGGGGGCGCGCTTCGGGGAGGGCGGCCGCAGCCTGGTCGGGGCGGTGTCGCTAGAGACGCTTCGGATGGCGCAGGCCAATGAGACGGATCTGGACGGCGTCGTAGACGTGCTGCAGCACATCGAGGGCGTCGAGGTGGCCGCGCTCGTGACGGAGCGCGACGCTCGCGCCAAGGTGTCGCTCCGGTCGCGCGGCGCCGTCAACGTCGCGGAGCTCGCGCAGTCGCTGCACCCTGGCGGCGGGGGGCATGCCAAGGCGGCGGGCGTCGTCATGCCCGCAGAGGACTTTGACGCAGCCGTGGAGCGCGTGGTCAGCCTGCTTGAGCAAGCAACTGCAAACAGCCCCTGATCCGGTTCGGGTTGCCGCGCGTAGTTGAATTCGCCGCTCCCCCTGGCGGGAGCCTGAGACACCGGTTACCTGCCGCCGTTCCCTTTCCCACACCTCCCCGTCGGAGTTTCCATGCGCCTCCTTGGCCTCTTCCCCTCCCGGCTCACCGCCCTTCTCTTGCCCACCGCGCTCCTTGCCTGCAACGGCAAGGACCCAGACTCTGACTATTCCGACGAGACCGATCCGACGGTCGAGACGGGGGACGCGGATACCGATACCGACTCGGATACGGACACGGACACGGACACGGACACGGACACGGACACGGACACGGAC
>CANKNP010000218.1 GCA_947483545.1 Deltaproteobacteria bacterium
AGGGCCGCGGTGATCCGCTCACCGAGCGTGTGATCCGCGAGACCATCCGCCTTGAGCCGGGCTTGCGCCATGTCGATCTCGCTCCGCTTGTAGCCCAACTGCGCCAGCGCGAGCGAGAACCCGTCGTCCACCGGCTTCGCGGCCACGACCACCCCCGCAGCGGCGACCGGCGCGACGCTCATCTTTCCGCGTAGCTCCAACACAATCCGCTCCGCCGTCTTCTTGCCGACCCCGCTGATCGACGAGAGCGTCCGAAGGTCATTCCCCTCGATCGCCGCGCCCAACTGCGCCGCCGTGAGCTTCGACAGCGCGTTCAGCCCGATGCGCGGCCCGACCTGACTCACGCTGATGAGAAGCTCAAACGCCACCTTGTCCTCGCGGGTCAGGAACCCGTAGAGCGTGATCGCATCCTCGCGCACCACCGTGTGAACCGACAGGACGCACGGCTCCCCTTCCCGCATCGCCTCCGCGCTCCGAAGCGGCACGCCGACCGCGTACCCGACCCCGTTCACGTCTACGATCACGGCGTCGCCCACGATCTCGGCGACAGTGCCTGCCAGCCGGGCGATCATCCAGGCACCTTCGCCCGGCCACCCACCACCGCGATGCCCCACGAGGCCGGCGACCGGGGATCGAGCTTTCGCCGTGGCTTGTTCGCCACCCCCACCGCCGCGATCCGCCCCGCATGCAGGTGATGCGTCATGGCGATGGCGCAGGCATCCCGAGCGTCTTGCCCGCCCACGATCGCCTCACCCAGCAGCATGTCGACCATCCTCCCGATCTGATCCTTGTCGGCTTTGCCGCTCCCGGTGACCGACTGTTTGATCACCGAGGCGTTGTACTCGTGAACCGTCAAACCACCCTCGGCCAACGCCGCAAGTGCGACGCCCCGGGCCTGTCCCAGCACCAGCGCAGAGGTCGCGGACTTGTGGCTGAAGATCGCCTCGATCGCCGCCACCGTGGGCCTGTGCACGGCCATCACGCCGCGGAGATCCTGCAGGATCTGCGCGAGCCTGGTCGCCATTGCCGCCTCGGGGCGGGTGTGGATGGCGCCGGCCGCGACAACGTGGAACTTGCCGCTCGCACGGCGGAGGATCGCCCAGCCGGTGTGACGACTCCCCGGGTCCACGCCCAGGACGCGCACATCGGTCGGCGATGGTTGAACGGTGCTCACGCCGCCGGCATAACTGAACGGGCGTGCGGGTTCAAGGGCCGATCTGTCCCCAACGGAGGACTTTCTTGATACCCGCGCCGATGCTCCCAGCCCTCCTTCTGCTCCTCGCGCCCGCCCTCGCCGCCCCCAAGGCCCCGGCCATCCCCACGCAGGATCTCTACGCCGACGACGGCGAGATCAAGACCACCAACGGGGCCCTGCACTTTGCCGTGGTGGGCGACACCCGCGCGGCCATCGCGGCCGACAAAGTCGTTGGGCGCACCAGCATTGACGGCGCTGAGCAAGCGATCATCGAGGACATCGCCAGTCAGGTAGACGGCCTGCGGCTCAAGTTCGCCGTGCTGCTCGGCAACATGGTCGCGACGGCGTCGAAGGCCGAGTGGAAGAACTTCACCAAGGAGTGGGTGCCCGCGCTGGCCGGCTCGGAGCTCGCGGATGGCGGCGGCACCCGCATCAAAAGCGTGCCGGTCTGCGGGGTCGCGGATCGCACCGGGGACGAGTGGCTGACCAGCTTCGGTGCGGCTTTTCCCGGTGTGGGCGCCGACATCGGGGCGAACCGGATCGCGAGCTGGTACAGCTTCGACGTCTCGGCGGATGGCAAGGTCTGGCGCTTTCTCGTGCTCGACAGCTCCAAGTCCGCGCTGGGCTCCCGCTGGGAGGAGCAAATGGCCTGGATCCCCGAGTCGTTGAAGAAGGGCGACTTCGACCACCTCCTCGTTTTTATGAACCAGACGACCCGAACCCTGGCGAAGGGCGCCAAAGAGGACGAGGGCGGTGGCCCGGCCGAGCTTTACGAGGCGGTGGAGATGAGCACCGATCTCAACGCCATCGCGGCGGTGTTCGCCTCGAACACCGGGAGCAACGAGATCTACCTGCCGGGCGGCCGACTCGGGGAGGCGTACATCAACGTCGCGTCGGGCGCGCCCGCGGCCACCCTCGCGCGCTGGCGCAACGACCCCGAGCTCAAGCTCGAGAGCATCTACGATCTGCAGCTGCTCAAGGCCTTCGACAAGGCGGTCGAAGTGCGCGGCATCGCGGAGACCACCGTTGATCACGCCAAGGCCCGCGGCAGCTACCAGGGCTTCGTCGGCGAGTACGAGGCGCGGGCCTTTCCGGTCGCCGGTTGGTGGAGCGTGAGCGTCGCCGGGGACAGCATGACCCTGGACTTCCGGATGTGGGACGCCGACGGCGTGTCCGAGAGCGGGAACGGGACGATGACGACGCCGTACCACGCCGACTGGACGAGCAAGGAGGGGTGGAAGATCGGGGCGGATGCGGCACAGTAGGGGGCTCGCCGCCGGGCGGCGTCGCTTGGCCGTCTCAGGGCTCGAGGGCGTCCACCGGGGCGGGGTCGGGTGAGAAGAACACTGGCGCGTCGAGGGTGACGTAGGGATCGTCGCTCACCAGCGTCGCGTCGCTCTGCACGACGGGCTCGCCGGCGCCGGGGTCGTCGACGTCCCCCGAGTGCCCGGAGATGAGGAACGGCGAGAGCGTGGTGAACGCGAGCCCACTCCCAGAGAACAGCACCGCCGCGCGCTCGTAGCCATCGATCGTCACCCTGTCCGCGCTGCCCATGAAGTAGTCGCCCTCGTAGGGCCCGTTTGCGGGATCGTCGGACACCACGATCCCGTCCCCGCTTGTGTCATCGGTGCCTCGGAGCACTGCCCCGATCGTGTTGCTCACGACCACGTCGGCGAGGACGAGCGAGGACGCGCCGAGGCCGAAGATCCCCGCGTCTGAATTGCCGGACAGCGTGGCGAATTGGATGGTCGCGCTGGCACGCTCCTGGATCATGATGCCGCGACCGAACTCGCCGTTGACGTCGACGGAGGTGCCGCTCACCCGAACGTCGTTCATGGTCGCGGAGGCGTCCATGCCGGTGACCACGATGCCGTGCTCGGTCGCGCCGGTGACCTCCACGTCGTCCATGGTCACCTGGGCGCTCTGGATCTGGATGCCGAAACCCCCCACGTCCGCGTTGACGAGCGGGTTCGTGACGACCACCTGGGAGAACCCCGCCGTGGTGGCCACGCCGTCGATGATGATGCCCACGTTGCGGTTGCCCACCGCCAGGATGTCCGTGAGCGTGACGCTGGCGCCTTGCCAGACCCAGAGCCCCCGCTTCCCGCCGGAGAGCGTCAACCCGCGGAGGTCGAGGCCGACCACCTCCGAGACCTTGATGACGGCGGTCGCGTCGTCGATCGCCTCGATGGTCACCTCCGCCGCGCTGCAGCCCTGGATCGCGAGGCCATCGTCCCCTTCGGCCGTTGAGAGGTCGAGGAAGGAGGAGTAGCTGCCCGGCCAGACCGCGATCAGCCTGGACGCGCCCTCCAGCCGCGAGGCCGTCAACGCCTCGTCGAGGGTCTGGAACGGAAGGGCGCCGGAGCCGTCGCCGCCCGCGTCCGCAGCCGCCGAGACGTGAATCGCACCCTCTGCCAGGGAGCTGTCGATGTCCCCCCAGGCCTCGCCCGCGCAAGGGGGTGTCACGTCCGAGCCGCTGTCCGAGTCGCCCTTCTAGTCGGTGTCGGTGTCCGGCGTGGACCCCGTGTCGTCGGTCACCGTCTTGCCCGTGCAGGCGAAGTGGAGCAGGACCGGCGGGATCTGGCGGAGCCCTGGTTCGGCATGTACGCGAGCGTGTTGGAGTACTCAGCCGAGAAGCTGCGAACTCCGGGCGCTTATCCGGGGAGCGGCCCCCAGGACGAAGCCGCAACGTGGAAGCGTCATGGCGACTTCTTTGCGGCCATGGGTGCGGAGGAGGCCATCGACGCGCTCGACACGGGCCCAGGGATGCAACGCAGGCGGACGCTCGCCGCGGGGATCGGCAACCTCGTCCAGGCCTGCAAGCGGGCGGTTCAGCGCGAGGATGGACCGGTGGCCGCGGCGACCTGCCGCGCGGCGTGGGCCGTGTGGGCGATGCGAGGCCCCTCCAAGGTGGCGGCCCAGCTCGGCGAGGCCGTCCTCGCGATGCGTTCGCTGGACCCCACGGCCCGGGCCCGGACGGCGCGGGTCGCTGGGCTCGCCCAGCGGATCTCCGGGAACACCGCTGCGGCGGAGGCCCACCTCGTGGCTTCGCGGCTTTTACTCGTCGCCGCGGGGGATCGCGCAGGGGAGGCGGTCGTGCTTGGCAACCTCGGGCTCCTCCACATGGAGCGCGGCCAGATGGAGCTCGCGCGGTCGGAGCACGAGGCGGCGCTCGCGATCCAACGTACCGCGAGCCGCAAGGGCTACGCCGTCGCCCTGGGCAACCTCGCCATCCTGAACCGTCGCCAGGGACGCCTGGACGAGGCTCGGGCGCAGTACGAGCAAGCGCTGGAGATCCACCGCGAGGTCGGAAACCGCAGGGAGGAGGCGGTGGTGCTGAGCAACCTTGGCGTGCTCAGCGCCGATCAGGACCGCCTCTTGGAGGCGGGCTCCCACTATGAACGGGCGCTGGAGCTCCATCGCGAGATCGGAAACCAGCGTGGAGAGGGCGTCATGCAGGGCAACCTCGGCGATCTGCTGCTTGGGCTCGACCGGCTCGACGAAGCGCTCCCGCACTACGAGCAGGCCCTCTCCATCCTCCGCGAGATCGGGAACCGCCGGCTCGAGGGCGTCATGCTCGGCAGCATCGGGCTCCTTCGAGCACGAAAGGGGGAGCACGCATTGGCGGAGTCCCAGTTCTCTGCGGGTGAGCTCGTGCTGCGCTCGATGGGCGACCAGCTGGAGCTCGGGAGGTTGCTGTGCTCGAGAGCGGAGGGCCACCACCGACGCGGCGATGCATCGGCGGCTCGAGCCTGTCTTGTCGAGGCCCAGAGCCTGGCTGCATCCGTCGGAGCCACGCCCAGCACGGAGCTTGGACGCGCGCTTTCCCGTGTGCAGGGGATGATCGGCTGATCCCTACCCTCGCCGCACCCTCCAAACCACACGTCTCCTTGAGGCCCGCGGCGGCGGCGGCGCGGCGGGGGTTGGGGGCGGCGGGGGGGGTGAAATGTAGGCGCCGCCGATGGCGGGCGACCGCGCGGGCCTGGAGCGCTTGTGCCGCTACATGCTGCGTCCTCCGCTCGCGCAGGGGCGGATCGAGCGGCTGACAGGCGCCGATGGCGGCTCCCTGGTGCGCGGAGGCGCACAGGAGCATCGATCGCAGTGAGCGAGCCGCTGAACGGCCCAAGGAAGATCGCCACCTCGCCGCCGACGTTGTCGGTCTCGCCGTCGGCATCGGGGATCCCCACCGCGACATCTGCGTACCCGTCATCGTCGAAGTCCGCGCCGGCGATCGACTCTCCGGAGTCTACACGGACAACGGCGCCCCGGGAGCTCCTGGAAAAATCCCCCGATTCCGCCCGCCGGGTTTGCAGCGGCGGGACCACGGCGGCGCTGGCGGCCTGGCAGAGGGGACGGCGCCGCCCACACCCTGTGGCCTCAGCGCGCCCGGGCGCGATAGCCCCAACCCGTGCTCGACGCCCCCGGCCTCCTTGAGCTCCTCGCCGATCTGGAGTCGGATCGCGTGGAGCGCACTATCTCTACCAAGGACAACGACAAGTTCTGTCGGGCGATCTGCGCGTTCGCGAACGACCTGCCCAACAGCCACAAGCCCGGGTACCTGCTCATCGGCGTGAACGATGACGGTACGCCGGCCGGCCTCGACGTGACCGACCAGCTCCTCCAGAACCTCGCCGCGCTCCGGTCCGACGGGCTGATCCTGCCGCTGCCGGCCATGACCGTCTACAAGGTGACGCTCCCCGCCGGCGCCGTCGCCGTGGTCGAGGTTCAGCCGTCCGACTTGCCCCCAATCCGCTACAAAGGGCGCGTGTGCATCCGCGTCGGACCCCGTCGTGCGGACGCGAACGAGCAAGAGGAGCGAATCCTGGCCGAGCGTCGCACGGTGCTGGTCGCCAGCTACGACGTTCACCCCGTGCCCGATGCCCCGCTTTCGGCGATCTCCACCCGCCTGTTCGGCGAATACCGCGCTGCGGTGCTGCCCGCCGAGGTGATCGAGGCCAACCACCGCACCGTGGAGGAAGCCCTCGCCGCCTTGCGGCTGTTCGACATCGGTCGAGGCGTGGGGACGGTCGCGGGGGTCGTCGCCTTCGGGGTGAACCCTCGACACCACCTTCCGGGCGCCTACGTCCAATACCTCCGGTTCCCAGGCGACAGCATGGCGGACCTCCCAGTGGACCAGGCGGAGATCAGCGGGGATCTGCGCGCCATCGTCGAAGAGCTGCACCTGCGCATCCGGGTGTTGAACACCACGACGATGTCCCCGGGAGAGGGCTTCCGCGACTTGCTCCACAAGGCCTACCCGGACTGGGCACTGCGAGAGCTGCTCCACAATGCCCTCATCCACCGCGACTACGCCTCGACAGCGCCGGTCCGCTTCTATTGGTTCTCCAACCGCATCGAGATCTCCAGCGCGGGGGGTCTGCACGGCCACGTCACGCCCGAGACCGTCACCCGCCGCAACAGCTACCGGAACCCGGTCATCGCCGAAATCATGAAGGGCTTCGGGTTCGTCAACCGCTTCGGGTTCGGCCTCCAGCAGGCGGCGCGGCTCCTGGCCGAGAACGGCAACCCGGAGATGGAGCTGGATGCGGACGACCGGGCTTTTTCGGTGACGGTGCGGGTGTGAGCACTACACACACCCCTCCAACAACTTCTGGCAGCTCGCGAGCCGCTCCTTCTCGCACGCCTTGGCGGAGTCCCGGCGCTCCGTCCACGAGGCCCACGGGACTCCGGGCGGCGATGGGGATGTGCGGCTGAATTCTCCCCCCGCGCCCGCTCCCCCGTTCCTTGATACCCCGCCCACGCATGGCCCACGATCCCGACCCGCCCCCCGAGCCCGGCGCCCCTGGCACCCGCTGGTTTGAGCAGGCCCCTGGCCCGCTCGTCGCAGAGCCCCGCCAGAGCCAGGCGCCCGATGGCCTCTGGGTCCGGTGCCCCGGATGTCAGACCATCCTCTTCCGGCAGGTCCTAAGCGAACATCTCGGTGTCTGTCCGACCTGCCAGCACCATCACCGCTGGGACAGCCTCGCGAGGCTCCACCACCTGGTGGACCCAGAGAGTTTTCAGCGCCACGACGCCGATGTGCTCCCCCTCGACCCGCTCGGCTTCGTCGATGGCAAGCCCTACCAACATCGGCTGAGCAGCACCCAGAACCGCCTCGGCGAGCCAGACGCCTACGTGGCCGGGGCCGCGATGATCCTCGGCCTTCCGGTGGAGATTGGCACGTTCAACTTCGCCTTCATGGGTGGATCGATGGGGAGCGTGGTGGGGGAGCTGATCACCCGCCAGATCGAACGCGCCATCGCGCGGAAGGTGCCCTGCATCGTGATCTCTGCCTCCGGCGGTGCGCGCATGCAGGAGGGGATCTTCTCGCTCATGCAGATGGCCAAGACCTCGGCAGCGCTGGCCCGCCTGCGGGACAACGCGAAGATGCCCTACCTTTCCGTGCTGACCGACCCGACAACGGGCGGTGTGGCCGCGAGTTTTGCGATGCTTGGGGACGTGATCCTGGCTGAGCCGAACGCGCTGATCGGGTTCGCTGGCCCCCGCGTGATCCGCGAGACCATTCGCCAGGAGCTGCCGCCCGGCTTCCAGACCAGCGAGTACCTGTTGGAGCACGGCCTCGTCGATCAGATCGTGCCCCGCGCCCAGCTCCGCGAGACCATCGGTCGCCTGCTTCGCCTGCTCACCCCCCCAGCGTAGCCGGCGTGCACAACCACCCGATCCTGGACCCGCTCGCTATGGCCGGCGTAAAGATGGGCCTGGAGCGAATGCGTAGCTTCCTCCAGACGATTGGCGACCCGCACCTGAAGTACCCGGTGATCCACGTCGCTGGCACCAACGGCAAGGGCAGTGTTTGCCGGATGGTCGGGGCGATGCTGGCGGCCCAAGGCTACCGGGTCGGAATCACCACGTCGCCGCACTTGCAGCACATCAATGAGCGCATCCGCGTGTACTCGGGCACGGGGCTCGCGACGCCGATCTCGGACGAAAAGCTGGACGCTGTGCTGCGGTTCATCCGCGACGCACGGGATGCTTGGGCGCGGGACGCTGTCGGGGTGGAGACCGGCCCAGATGAGCCCATGCCGCTCACCTGGTTTGAATTCTCGATCGCCGCGGCGTTCCAGCATTTTGCCGACGAGCAGGTGGACGTCGCGGTCATCGAGGTCGGCATGGGCGGCCGACTGGACGCGACGAACGTCGTGAATCCGCTGCTCACGGCGGTGGTGACGGTCGGGCTCGACCACACCGACCACCTCGGCCCCGATCACGCGAGCATCGCGGCCGAGAAGGCGGGCATCTTGAAGCCGGGCATCCCGGTGGTGATCGGTCCCCTGCCGCGCCCGGCGATGTCCGTGGTTCGCGCCCAGGCCCGGGAGCGAGGCGCGCCGATCAGCGCGTGGGGCGACGATTTTGTCGGCTGGGGCACGGAGGCGGACACCCCTTCGTTCGGCGACGTCTCGGACGTCCACATCCGGACCACCAAGCGGGAGCGCGCCGGGTTGACCCTCGGCCTGCCGGGCGACCATCAGATCGTCAACGCCGCCGTCGCGTGCCAGCTCGTGGACCTGCTGCCCCCGTCGCTCGCGGTGGGCGAGGACGCGATCCGCGCCGGCCTCGCGGCGGTCAAGAACCGTGGCCGGCTGGAGTGGCTCGCGCCGGATGTCCTCGCGGACGGCGCCCACAACCCCGATGGGGCCAGCACCCTCGCGCAATACCTCGCCAGCCTGCCAAGGGACCGGCGGCGTACGCTGGTGCTTGGCGGGGGCTCCGACAAGGACATCCGAGCGGTCGCAGTGGCGCTCGCGCCGCAGGTGGACCGCGTGCTGACCACCGCAGGGAGCCA
>CANKNP010000219.1 GCA_947483545.1 Deltaproteobacteria bacterium
CCACTGGCCGATACAGGGGCCGCAGGCGTTGGCGAGCACGATGGCGCCGATCTTTCGGAGGTCCTCCACCTGCCCGTCCCGCTCCAGCGTCGCCATGATCTGCTCGGAGCCCGGGCTCACGAAGAAGGGCACCCGGGCCTTCAAGCCGTGCGCTGCGGCCTGCCGCGCGACATGGGCGGCCCGTTCGATGTCCTCGTAGGAGGAGTTCGTGCAGGAGCCGATGAGCGCGACGCGGATCGACGGCGGATAGCCCTCGGTCCGGACGGCGGCCGCCACCGCGGAGATCGGGCGGGCAAGGTCGGGGGTGTGCGGGCCGACGAGGTGGGGCTCAAGCGTGGTGAGATCGATCTCCACGACGCGGTCGAAGTACATCCCGGGGTTGGCGGCGACGTCGGGGTCCGCGACGAGCGCGCCGCGGTTCGCGTCACAAAGCTCGGCGAGCGCGGCCCGGTCTGTCGAGCGCAGGTACGCGCCCATCTTGGCGTCGTAGGGGAACACCGAGGTGGTCGCGCCCAGCTCTGCGCCCATGTTGCAGATCGTGGCCTTGCCCGTGCACGACAGCGTCTCCGTGCCCTCGCCGAAGTACTCGATGATCGCGTTGGTGCCGCCCTTGACGGTCAGGATCCCGGCGAGCTTGAGGATCACGTCCTTGGCCGAGGTCCAGCCCGAGAGCTTGCCCGTAAGCTTCACGCCCACGAGCTTCGGGTAGAGCAGCTCCCAAGGCAAGCCAACCATCGCGTCCACAGCGTCCGCCCCGCCGACGCCGATGGCCAACATGCCGAGGCCGCCTGCGTTCGGGGTGTGCGAGTCCGTCCCGATCATGAGCGTGCCCGGACAGCCGTAGTTCTCGAGGATCACCTGGTGGATGATACCGGCGCCCGGCTTCCAGAAGCCGATGCCGTAGCGCTGGCTCACCGAGCTCAGGAATTTGTAGACCTCGGCGTTCTCGCCCAGCGCGACGGTCATGTCCGACTCGGAGCCTTTGTAGGCCCGAATCAGGTGATCGCAGTGTACGGACGACGGCACCGCGGTGGTGTCTTTGCCAGCGAGCATGAACTGCAGGAGCGCCATCTGGGCCGTCGCGTCCTGCATGGCCACGCGGTCGGGGTTCAGGTCACAGAACGAGGTGCCCCGGTCGGTGCTGGCCGTCTCCGGCGACGAGAGGTGCGCCCACAGGATCTTCTCCGCGAGCGTGATCTCCCGACCGAGCCGACGGCGGGCGAGCGCGTGCCGCCCGGGAAAGGTAGCGTACAGGGCCTCGATCGCGTGGGTGTCGAACATGGGACTCCGGGGGTGATTCCCGGTCTCGGGGAGAGGTCCGACGCGGCCGGGGGCGGCTTCTAATCGACCGGCGGCGAGGACGCTACCGCTCCCCGAACGCCCTCGACATGGCGATGAATCCGGCGCCGACGTCGTCCCCGGAGCGCCGGAAACCCAGGCCGGACCACGCCGCGATGCCCAGGACGTTCGTCTGCGCCACCTGCAGGTCGATCGCCTGCACGTCGAGGGTTCGGGCCCAGTCGCTGAGGAACTGGACCATGCGGCTCGCGTGCCCTCGCCGGCGAAGGCCAGGCCTGACATAGGCGTTGTCGATGCGGCACTGCAGAGGACCCGCCTCGCCGTCTTCGGACACGGGCCCGGTGAGCACCACCACCAACATGCCGACGATTCCCCGCGCGGGCGCGCCAAGCCCGAGGGGGGAATCAACGATCTCCTCGCTCACGACAAGGCGCAGGGCTTCGACACGGCGGCCGTTCTGCGACCCGAGAAGCACCCGGCCGCGCTTCGCGGCTTCGTCGATGCGCCAACGCCAGAACCCAACGCCCTGATCCCCAGTCGCTCCCATCTGTGCATGCCACTCGGTGTTGAGACGCGCGAGGGCCAGACACGCAGCAACGTCTTCGGGCCCTCCCCATCGCGCCGAACTATCGGCTGACATCCTTATCTACCCTTCGCAGTCCCCGAACAGCTCGAAGTACACGACGATGTGCGAGCCGGACTCCGGGATCGCGTCGGTGTTGAAGACGATGCTGTTGGACGCTTCGTCGTAGGTCCAGTCCGTCGTGGTGGAGCCGTCTACCTGCACGCGGAGGGTCTCCGGTTGCGGGACAGAGCTGAGCCGGAACGTGTCGAGCAGGCCCGAGGCCGTCATGATCGCGATGGTCTGGAAGTAGGAGGTCCAGTCGCTCGCGCAGATCGACAAGAACGCGCCGCCGGTGGCTACGCTCGCTTCGTAGTAGCCGCTGCCCGGCTCCGCTCTCCCGCAGCCGTTCGGCACATCGCCCACGATCGCGGTGATGCTCGCCGTGGGCGCCATCGCCTGGATGCTCGACACATAGGTGTTCCACGCGTTCGGAGACTGTTCGGTCTCGTCGCTGACCTCGATCAGCGTGACCTTGCTGCCCTCCCGGAGGAACCCCTCGTTGCAGTCCCCCTCGGTCGACCTCTGCAAGGCCAGCTCGGTCAGGCTGAGCCCCGCCTCGGTCATCGTGCCGCCGAACCCATCCACGGCATCCACGAAGGTCGCGACGACGTCGGGGGTCTCGGGGGTCAGGATCCCGTTGCGGAAGCAGCCGCTGTCGCGGGTGACGACGCCGACCTGCCACTCCAGCTCAAACTCGTCCAATTGGCTGGCGAAGCTCTCGAAATTGTCCATGATGATGTTCTGGTCATCGCGCATCGAGCAGGACTGATCGACGAAAAAGAGGATGTCCGCCATGTCGTAGGGCCCGTCGCCCTGCCAGAACTCCTCCTCTACGCTCGGGTCCGTGACCCCGGTGCCGGTCTGGTTGGCGACGTGCGTCCCAACCGCGTCGTTCGCGGTCACCCACACCTGGCTGTCCATGTCACCCTCGGTCGCCGTGACCGTGAGCATGACCTCGGTAGAAGCGCCGGGATCGAGGGATGTGGGCAGGTCGAAGGGCACCTCCAGCTCCCAGCCGGCCCCGATCTGCACGAGGTTCTCGATGGCGAGCACCTCTTCGCCGATGTTCTGGAGCGTGATGGACTGCTCTCGGCGACAACCGACCAGCACCTTGCCGAACGACAAGGGGTTGGGGGTGATCAGCAGCTCAGGGACCTCGGCCCCGCCTTCGGCGAAGACGACGGGCTCGGGGTTCCCCGGGTCGTCGTTGTAGATGTGGATCTGGGCGGAGTCCTCGGCGCCCACGGCCGTGTACAGCACGTCGATGTCGCGGCCTTCGCCCGGGGCGAGCACGAACGTGGAGGCGTCCGTCGTGAGGGTGTACGCGCCCGATCCGTAGATGTCCATGCCCGAGATCTGCAAGTCGGCGTCGCCATCGTTGGCGATGTGAAAGGCCATCGTGGCGGCTTCGCCGATGGGCATGGTTCCATAGCTGAGCGTGTCCGGCGTCACGACGATGTTGGGGGCGTCCTGCACCCCATCGTCCTCCGAATCGACGTGCTGGACCTTATAGTCGGGCTTGCAGGCCCACAGCGCGCACAGCGCCACGAGCGCACCAGGCCAGCAAAGAGACAGCGATCGCATCCAGAGACTCCGACGTGCCGGGGCCACCATACCCCAGCCCAACGGGACGCGGGCGCTATACTGCGGCCTGCATCCGATGCGCACCGCTGTCGTCGCCACTTTCCTGATTGCTACGCTGGTGACCTGGCCGACGTTGCTCCATCCGACGACCGCCGTGTTGGGCCACCCCGGTAACGACGTGTGGAACCACATCTGGGGCTACTGGTGGGTCTGGCAGTCGTTGAAGGCCGGCGAGCTCCCCCTGGAGACGGATCTGATGCACTTTCCGGACATCAGCCGCCTTTTTTTCATCGACACCTTCGGCGCCATGGTGACGCTTCCCATTCAGTGGGCCCTCGGCCCCGTCGCCGCGATCAACGCCATCATGTTCGCCTGCTTCTGGGCCGCGGGGCTCGGCGCCTGGGCGCTTGGCCGCCACGTGCTCACCACCTGGCGCGGGACTGGACCGGAGACCGACCGACTCGCCCTCGTCGCAGCGCTCGCCTACGCGGCGAGCCCCCACCTGATCGCCCAGGCCTACAACGGCATCACGGAGACCCTTTTTGCCGCAGGGCTCCCGTTCACCACCCTCGCCGTCCTCCGCTTGTACGAGCGTCCCACCCTGGGGCGGGCCCTGACCGCTGGGCTGACGGGCGCCGCCTGTGTCATCGCCAACTGGTACTTCGGACTGTTCGCGGTGATCGGGGCTTTGTCCTTGCTTCTGACGCACGCCTGGGCACGCCGGGATCGCATCCACTGGCGCGCCCTCCCGCTCCCGTCGGTGCTTGGCGCGGGCCTCGGCCTCCTGCTGGTCGCGCCCGTGCTCCTCGGCTTTGAGGCGACGTTGGATGGCGCGAACGCGATCGTTCAGCGGGATCCCGAATTCGTCTGGCGCTCGCTCATCGACCACAACATGACGGACGTCGTCAGCCTCTTTCATCCTGGCAAGTTCTACAGCCCGGACTTGAAGGCGCTCACGGGGGAGGATCTGCTGATCGTCACCTACGTCGGCTGGGCGTTGATGGCGCTCGCCGCCTGGGGCGTCTGGACGCTGCGCAGCCCGGATCGCTTTCACTGGATCGTCTGGGTCGCCGTCTTCGGCGTGCTCACCCTCGGGCCGTATCTCTACGTAGACGGCGAGTATTTCGCGATCGACGACCGCCGCATCCCGCTGCCGTTCCTCGCGCTGTTCGACGCGATCCCGGCGTTCCAGCGCATCTCCCACCCGTTCCGCTTCGTCATGGGCGTGCAGCTTGGCCTCGGGCTCCTGGCGCTTGGCGCCCTCGCGCGTCGGCCGGTCTGGACGCACGGGATCGCGGCCGTGCTCATCCTCGCGGAGTCGCTGCTCGCCTCCCCGGCCCCCTGGCCGCTCGCCCGCTCGGAGGTGGGTCTCCCCGCCTACAACCTCACGTTGCGCGACGATGTGATCTCCGGCGCGGTCGTGGATCTGCCCATCAACGTGCCCAACCTGGAGCGTGCGGTCTACCTGCACTACCAGACGGTCCACGGGCGGCCCATCCCGTACTCGTTGAACGAGCCGTTGCCGCCGATCCTGGGGCGATCCCACCTGACCCGTGCTGTGCTGGTGGCCGAGGGCGGACGGCTCGACTCTCTGCCGCCCTCTCTCGGGAGCTTGGACCTTGTGGTGGCCGGCCGGGCGATGGCTCGCCTGGGTGTTCGCTACATCGTGGTACACGAGCAGATGTACCCGATCGACCGGCTACATCAGGTGCTCGGCATCCTGCGCACAGCGCTCGGCCCAGAGACCCTGGACTCTGGCGCCGGGGAGAAAATCTGGCGCCTCGAACCCCCGGAGTCGTCATGAAGTTGCTGGAGGGCAGGAGCCGCGAGGTGCTCGGCTTCTTCGTGGCCGTGCTGGTCTCGATCGCCTCGGCGGTCACGATCACCTGGCCGATGGCGCCCAGCTACGACACCGTGGTCATGGGCGGCGGGGAGCTGGGAGGCTGGCTATGGCGGTTCAACTGGCATTATATGTCTCTCGACGGGCTGATGCAGGCGAACCTGCCGTTCACGAGCACCTGGGCCGAATTCGTCAGTCTGGGGCGCTACCCTGAGACGGGCAACGTGCTCGACGTGCTCGCGATCTCCTACCCACTCGAGCGCTTTTTCGGGTTTCCTGCCTCGTACAACCTCAAGATCTTGTTCATCCTCGCGATGAACGGGATCGCCGGCTACGGGGTCTCCCGCTACTTCTCGGGCAGCATCAGCGCGTCGATCGCGGCCTGCTCCCTCGCAGTCGTGAACCCGCTGTGCATCCAAGAGGTGCAAGGCTGCGGGCTGCGGCAGGCGATCCTCTGGTGGGTGCTGCTCTACCCAGCGCTCCTCGATCGCGCGCTGCGCCGCCGCACCCTCGGCGCGGGGGTTCTGGCCGGCGTCGTGTTCGGCCTCGCGGGCGCCTACTACTGGTTCTACGGGCTTTTCACCCTCGTTTTCAGCGTTGTGTGGTTCGTCAAGCACTTGCTGGCTGAGCGCACCCGGGTCAACCTGGTCGGCGTCCTCCGCGGCACGGCTGGCACCCTGCTTGGCGTGCTGTTGGTGGCGGGGCCGTTCGTCATCCCCTACGCGATGCCCGGGCCGGGCTCGAACACCGGCGGGGCCTCTGCCCTGCCAGAGATGACCTTCTTCCTGCCGTATCCCCCCTACGACACCGTCGCCTTCGCCCCCCTGCGCCCTCAAACCTACGCTGAGAACCTGCTCGCTTCGATCCACCGGACGATCGGCTCGACCTGGTCCGCGACCTACCCCTTTGACCCGGAGTTGAACGAGTCCCTCCCCTGGACTGTCCTTCTGTTTGGCCTCCTTCCTGCCTTGTTCCGCTCCCGGAGCTGGGGCTGGCTCGGCGTCTGGATCTTTTTCTACAGCGGCACGCTCGGCCCGTTTCTGCGCATCGGCACCGGCGATGCCCAGGAGGTCACGCGCTTCGGCGAGAACAAGGACATGGTCCTGCGCCTACCCTACACGCTGATGTTCCAGTACATCCCTGGCATGTCGCGCATGTTCGCGCCCTATCGGCTCGCGAGCTTCATGATCGTCGCCTCGGTCGTCATGGTCGCGATGGGGCTCGCCCGGCTGCGGTATCGCGCGTGGATCGCGCCTTTGGTCATCATCGCGACGGTGTTGCAGCCGATGGGCCGTTGGGGAAAGGGGGCCGTCAACGAGGGCGATGCTGACAGCCGCTGGTTCCGCTCGCCGCTCAAGATCAACCGCATCATCGTTCCGGAGTACTACAAGCAGATCGACAAAACGGGCCTCACGGGCATCCTGGAGCTGCCGTTCGACCAGCAGCAGGACCTGCTCTACCTCTACCAGATCGTCCACGGCCAGCGCGTCTACCGGTCGTGGGCCTCGCCGGCCGCGGTGCCTCCTTCGCTCCGCCCGATGAACGCGGGCGGGGAGTGGGGCGCCCGCCTGCGCTATCAGGCCCGCCAGGACGCGATCAGCGGGCCCGTGCCGGATGCCCTGGGTGCGCTCTCCCGAGATGCGCACGACGCCGATCTGAGCTTGTTGAACCTGGATGTCTTGCTCACGTTCGCCAAGACGAACAACTACCGCCGGGTCATCATGCACGAGCGCGGGTACTACCTGGTGGACCCGAAGCGCGGCGGGGAGCTCTACAAGGCGGCGGTGCGCAGGCTGAATGGGGCGATCAGCCTGGAGGGTACGGAGTACGACGAGCTCAAGCGCGGCGATCCGGCGAACCCCGAGCTGGGCGTGCCCATCGTCGGGGATCTGGTGCCCTGGTCCTCCCAGCCGATGGACCTGCCGCCCGACAAGGCGCCTGCGGTCTACCACATGACGGTGTGGGAGCTGCCGGAGGTCGGGGCGGACGTGACGGACGTGCCCGTCGCCCCGGGGATGGGTGTGCCCGGGATGCCGGGGAGCGGCAAGCAGGGGCCGGCCGTGCCTGAAAAGGCTGCGGATCCCGAGCTTTGACAACTGCCGCGAACTTTGTCCCCCGTACTGGCTTCCGAACCCGCCCTGCTTTGTGGGGGGCAAGCCCCCCACGCCCCCAGCGAGCCGGGACGCTCGAGTACGAGCGCAGTGCCGTCGCAGTCGGGAGTACCCGACAGCGCCGGCCCCCGGCTCGGGTGTCGTTGCAGATCCACGGTGACGAGGAAGATCGGGGCATGAACACATGATCATCGGCGTCCTGATCCTCGCGAACTTGGCGCGGGCCACCTGCATCGTCTCCCAAACCCACGCGGTCGATGGCATCGAGCTCGACATCACGATGGACGGATCGTGCCCGTCGATCTCGATCATTGCGGACCGCGACGCCACCGCTCGCGCCTGGCAGGAGCAGGATGGGTTTCGTCGTAAGCTGCCGAAGGAGAACGTCGAGGCCCAACCCTGGGGCACCCCGGCCTTCGGCTTTCGGGTCGCCGCGCCATTGCTCCGGGGCGAGGACCACCTGCTCGTAAGGCTGACGTGGACCGAGCCTGCGGAGGCCTCGCCGCATGTCGATGTGCTCCTTGACGGGTCGGCCCCGAAGCTGGCGCGAGGCGGGCGGTGTGAGACCGAATGGACGTATGTGCCCGGCAAACACCCCGAGTGGGGGTTCACCGACCCAAGACACGGGCGCGTGGAGCGGCGGTCCACCTGGACCTTTGGCGAAGACGGCGAGGCGGGATGGCTCGATGGCTTTGTCGCCGGCGCGGGCGGTTGGTGGGGTGGCGGACCCGGCACCGTGCAGACGGCCTCCGTCCAGGCGCCCGCCGCGGGGCTCGGCCGGGCGGCGCTGCCCCCTGGGACGTGGACGTTGCGGGTTCCAGGCGGGCAGTTGGTAGTTGCACCCGGGGAGCCGGTGCCCGAGGTCGCGACCGTGGTGGCGGCTGCGGGCGGCGAGGTTCGATGGCGGGTCGCGACGATCTCCGGCATCCCGGTGGTGCCCGACGAGGTCTCCTTCGTGGCCGGCACCGACTCGCGCTACCGCGTGGCGAGTTTGCCCGAGCCCTCCGTGCCCATGTCGCTGCGGGGCGGGCGGGACAAGGCCGCCGCGTTGGCCGCGCTCTGGGAGGCCGTTCGCGAACCTCCGCGGGGGGTCCTCGGCGATGCCGGCCACCCGCGACACCTGAACCGTGCATGGCGCTCCGGCTGGCTGACCGACGCCGAGCGCACCCTCGTGCTGCTCCGGTTCCTCGGCCAGGAGCGCATCCCCGCGCGCTGGGTGCTGACCGGCGCAAACCCGGACAGTTCGACGTTCGTCGGGTTCGACCACGTGCTGATCGCAGCGCAGCTACCGGGCACGTCAGAGGTCCTCTGGCTGGATCCCGCCTGCCGGGGGTGCGCCCTCGGGGAGATCGATCCCGCGCTCTCAGGCCAGCCGGCCATGGGCGGGGCAGCGTCCGCGCCGGTGCTCGACGGCACGTTGACGCTGACGGCAGCGCTCACCGCGGAGGGGGACGTGGAGACAGTGGTGAGCGCCTCGGGGGCGGGGGCGCGGTGGGTTGCGGACCGGGCCGGGATGGA
>CANKNP010000220.1 GCA_947483545.1 Deltaproteobacteria bacterium
TGGCGCCCCGGCCCGGCCCACCCCGCGCTGAGCCAGCGGATCGCGTCCTGCCCCCCCGCGCGGCCCCGCCCGTCGGCAAGGTCTCGGCCCCTGCGCCGCGCTCCGGCGGGTTCCGCATGGCCTCCGCCGCCTCCACCCGCCCGAGCGGCGAACCTCAGGAGCTGGCGCTCGACGCCCCCCCGACCCGCCGCGTGACCGCTCCCGTCGCGGAGTCGGACGGCCCCGAGGAGATCCCCCTCCACCCCGCCCCCCGCGCGCCCGCACCCCCGCCGGCAGCCCCCGCCCGGCCCGTCAAGCCCGGCGGCCTCGACGACCTGTTCGGCATGGGTGCTGAGCCCACCACCCGGATCCGCATCCCCAAGGCGGAGCCCGCCGCGTCCGGTGCGCCCGCCGTGCCCCGTCGCCCGATGGTGACCGATCCCGCCTCGCTCGCAGGCGGTGTCGATCGCCGGCCCCCGCCCCCAAAGCCGCCCGTGGTGCAGCCCTCGCCGGCGACGTCCACCGCCCGGCCCGGCCGCGGGGACGACCTGCCGGACGAGTGAGTGTACGGCCCCCCCCCAGACCCCCACCAGGTCCTCCTCACCGTCCCGCTCGCCGCTTGGATCGTGAGCTTCTTCGTGTCGGCCGTCGCGCTCTGGACCTCGACCCGCATCGCCGATTCTCCCGCCGCGCGAGGGCGCGCGCCGGGCGCCCGGCTCGCGCTGGCCTCTCTCGGCGGCACGGCGCTGCTGACCGCGCCCATGTTCGGCATGATCCCCGTCGCCGTGATCGGGAGCTTCCCCACCATCGACAAAGCTGGCTCCCTTCACTTCTTTCGCGTGGGCACCCACTGGAACATGTTCGACCTCGCGGACCCGGGGGTACAGCTCATCGGGGTTCACCTCGGCCACCTGTGGATCGTCGAACTGTTCGCGTTGGGACTGCCGGACTGGGCGGCGTTCAACGCGCAGAGCTTCCTGAACCTGTGGGTGGCGTGGGCCTGCACCGCGCTCTGGCTCCGGCACAGGTCTGGGAGCAATGCGGTGGCCCTGCTCCTCGCGATTCCGTTCGCGCTGAACCTCCACCAGCTCCGCGACATCAACTGGTATACGGTTGAAAAGACATCGATCTTCGTGTTGCCGCTGTGGCTCTGGTGCGTCGGCACCGGGCGCCGGTTCGGGGCGGGCGCGGTCGCCGCCCTCGCGATGTTCCTGAACGTCTACATGGGCATCCTGATCGCCGCGATGGGCGCGTGGATCGGCCTCCGAGCGCTCTGGCGGCGGGACGTCGGGACATCGACGAGCGTCGCGCTCTCCACCTTCGGCATCCTCCCCTTCGTGGTCTGGCAAGCCGCGTTGATGAAGGGCGACCACGCCCCAGGCTCGCCCTTGGCGTTCTTGACGCAACGTGCCGCCTTGGACGTGGTCAGCTTGTGGCCCTGGCAATGGAACCGGCTGGAAGGCTGGCGGGCGATGAACCTGGGCGTGCTCGCGGGTGCCGCGCTCTGGGTCTGGGGCGAGGTGATCTGGAGGCGTTCGACCTGGATCTTCGTGGGCGCGGGCCTTGCTTTGGTGCTGTCCCTGGGTCCGACGGGAAATCCGGTGTACCTGGCCTTGTTCGAGGCGGTTCCGGGGTTCTGGCGGGTGGCGAAGCCTGAGGTCTTCTTCTTCATCCCCTGGCTCTTGGCGGTGACCGCCGCGGCGGAGGTGCTCGCGCAGTCGCGGCCGGGGTCGAAGACGCTGGGCGGGATCGGGATCCTCCTCGTCCTGGGCTGGCTGTGGGGCGTGCGAATGCACCAGGTGTACCCAGGGTTTTACAGTCAGCCTGCGGCGACGCCATGAGCATCGACCCCTCCGCCCTGCTCGCCTGGTTCCGCGCTCACCGCCGCTCGATGCCCTGGCGCGAGCAGGTCAGCCCGTACCGGACGCTCGTGAGCGAGCTGATGCTGCAGCAGACCCGTGTCGAGACGGTCATCCCCTACTTCGAACGGTTCATGGCGGCGTTTCCGACCGTGGAAGCCCTGGCGACCGCGCCTGAGAGCCGGGTCCTGGAGCTGTGGGCGGGCCTCGGCTACTACCGCCGGGCGCGCAACCTGCAGCGTGCGGCCCAGGCGGTGGCTGCGGCCGGGGGCTTCCCGACCACCGTGGAAGGCCTGCTCACGCTGCCAGGGGTCGGGCCCTACACTGCAGGCGCCATCGGGTCGATCGCGATGGGGCTCGACGCGCCGCTCGTGGACGGGAACGTCGAGCGGGTGCTGGCCCGGGTCTACGCGATGGAGGACGCCGGCCCCGCATTGACGAAGCGCGCCTGGGTAGCAGCCGGGGAGGGGGTTCGGGTCGCGGTGGCGACGGAGCCAGGATCCGCCGGGGCCTACAACGAGGCGCTGATGGAGCTGGGGGCGACGGTGTGCGTGCCTGTGGCGCCGGCCTGCGGGGCCTGCCCGATCGCGCGGGGGTGTGCTGGCAAGGAACGGACCGCGGAGCTACCCAGGAAGGTGGCCAAGAAGACCAGTCCAACGGTTCATGCCGTAGCGCTGCTCGTAGAGGTCGATGGTCGCCTGTGGCTGGGAAAGCGGCCGCCCGGGCTGCTCGGCGGGCTGTGGGAGCCGCCGATCACGGCGAACTTTGTGGGGGGGGAGCGGGTGGCCGACGTGTTGCATGTCTTCACGCATCGCCGGCTGGTGGTGGAGGTCCGGCGGGTGGGGGAGGTCGAGGACATGCCGATGCCGGTCTTGACCACGGGGGCGTACGTCGAGGAAGCGTGGGTTCCCAGGGGGGAGTTGGAATTCCGGGCGATGTCCAAGCTCGCGTGGAAGATCGTGGGGGCGGGTTGACCGTCATGCGTCGGCCACCGATCTAACATTATCGCACCCCTCAGTTATGTTACATCTTTGGGCGGCCTTGGGTCCATCGTCCCGGGTTTGGGTACCCCCGTGAAACGGCCGAGGACACCACGGTGGTCCAGGGTGGTTCACCGCCTGGTGGGAACCGTGCCAGACAACAACGCCCTCGCCTGGACGAACCAAAAGTCTTCACGGCAGCGCATCGAGGCGTCCATGATCGTGTTGAGCGCCGTGCGGAGGCGGTCGCCGAGCGCGGGGTCGGGCCAGGCCCACGCGAGGGGCTTTGTGAAGTCGGAGGCTGCGCTGGGGACGGTCCGGCCCCCGGAGGCGGCGAGCCTCTCCGCGATCGCGGAGCAAGTCGTTGGCCCCGCGTCGGGGCGGGGCCAGATCTGGCGTCGAGGGTCCCACCAGCGCGACGGCCGGCTTCCCCGAGATGACACCCGGACTCACGCACCGGAGGCCCATCTCCAGTTGGCGCGCATACACCGTGGTGAGCCCCTCCCGCCGCCAGACTGGCGCGCCGGCCTTGACCACGTCCCCCTCCCACCAGCCGTATTTCTCCATCAGCGTGCTCGGCCGACCGTCGTGCAGGCATCCGCCCAAGCACGCCACGCTGAGACCTTCCGTTCGAACGACCACGAGGCGTTGGCCGGGCTCGTCGAGGGTAGCCGGCAGGTCGGTAGGCCGAGGTCGGGACACCGCGACGCGTGGCGAAAACTCTCGGCGCCATTGTGGCCGATGTGTCGCAGGTTCGGGGCCAGCGTTCGAAGGATCTCAAAATCGTTGGGGACCGGGGTTCGAATCTTCGTGTCCAAGCTGCCCTCGCGCTCGCAGGCGGCGTAGACGTCCCAGAGGCCGAAGCCCGTCGCGTCGAGTGCAAGCAGCCGATCTCCGTAGGGCATCGCTGGCAAATTCACGCCGAGAATTTGCCCCAGGATCGGCCAGAGTTGGTTTCGCGGGTGGGCGTAATATTGGCCGGCGTCCAACGAGGCGCGACCGGGGAAGCTGCCGAGGATCAGGAGGCGCGTTCGCGGGGAGACAGCGGGGGGGAGTCCGGTGAGCACGGGGGTTAGGTAGCCCCGACAGGGCACCTTGACACCGGCGCTCGGTCCCCTCAAGGTGGTGGTCGTGAGCCCAAGAGACCTGCTCGACGTCCTCATCTGGGTCGGCGTCTTCGCCGGCGGCTGGGCCCTCGCCCGGCCGGACGAGGAGGTGGATCGCCCTCTCCGCTCAGCCCCTCGAAACGTCGCCTGGGGCGTGCTGCTCGTCATCCTCGGGTTGCTGCTCGCCAATCAGATTTGCTTTTGCCTGTACGTGTTTGCCGCGCATGACGGAGATCCGAGCTTCATCGCCAGATACCTCCCGCCGTTGTGGTTTCAACTGCCCGATTGGGCATGGCTCCGGTTCGCGGCCGCGGAGATTCACGATCCCGACCCGCTGGCGTGGAGCGTCCTCCGGATCCAAGCGGTGTTGGAGGTCCCGTTCACGCTCGCGGCGTACGCGGCCGCCTCCTGGTTCGTTGACCCACGGTTGCCGAGGCGGCTGTGCGGATGGTCCGGCTACTTTGCGGTGGGGGTCCACACCGCCGCCTGGTGCGCCATCGAGCTGGAGCTACGCAATCCGTACACCGACGACGACCTTGTTGCGCGCGTGGTTGGCGCTTTGGTCGCAGCGGCGATGGTCGCAGCGGGTCGCAGGCTGCCGGCGCCGGGCGAGGGCTGGAGCGCGGACCTTCCCGGGATTTTCCTGCGACTCATCGGGGTCGGGGCAGTGGCGGTGCTCACGGTGATCGTGGCGTGGGTGGCGCTGTGCTATAATCTTGGGTTGCTGGGCGTATTTGGCCCCCCCGCGGTGGCCTGCGTCCTGCTCGTTTTTTGGCTCGCGGCCCGCGTTCGCCTGGCCCCCTCGGAGGGTGGATTTCTCACGCTCGCCAACGACGCGGGGGCAGGATTTTGCGTCGCCTTCCTCCCGGCGTCGATCCCGATCCATGAACAGCTTGGCTACGACTCCGCGGGTTGGATGGGCTTCGTCGCCATCTTCGGGCTGGTGGGATGGTCCATTCGTCGCCATCGAAATCTCCCCGTCCTCATCTCGACCCCCACGGCCGGACTGATGGCGCTCGTGCTCGCCGTGGAGCTACCCCCGCTCAACGCGGATCTTCGCATCGTGCTCTGCAGCGGGGTGTTCCTGGGGGTCTGGCTCCTTGTGGGGCGGGGGGTGGAGCGGTGGGCGGAGGCCGGACGCGCGTGATCGCGCCCCGGGGCGAGGTCGACAAAGCGCTCATCCCGAACCGCGCCGGCTGTGCACGGGCGTGTCACGGCCCGCATCGAACCGCACCCCGGTGGCCCCAAGCCCGCCCACCCCCCGAATCACGATACACTGCGCTCTTCGCCGGGTTCCCGATGCTCTTCCTCGCTGGCCTGACCGGTTGCCTCCTGGACCGCACCGCCTACGATCTCCGCCGCGACGAACTGACCGATCACGATGGGGATGGGTTCGCCCAGATCGACGACTGCGACGACGATGACGCCGAGGTTTTCGACGGGGCCGAAGAGGTTTGCGACGAGGTGGATCAGGATTGTGACGGCGCCATCGACGAAGACGCTGTGGACGCCCCGGCCTGGTACCCCGACGACGACGCAGACACCTACGGGGATGCCGACCACGAGGGGATCGTCGTGTGTGATGCGCCTGCGGGGCACGTTGCCAACGCGCTCGATTGCGATGATGCGGCGTCGGGCGTGAACCCTGGCGCCGAGGAGACCCCCTACGACGATGTGGATAACGACTGCGAAGGCGGGGATTTGGTGGACGTGGACGGGGATGGGGAGGCGGCGGAGGTGGTGGGCGGCGGGGATTGTGACGATGGGGATGCGGGGGTGGGGAGCGGGGGGGTGGAGGTTCCGTACGATGGAATTGATCAAGATTGCGATGGCGCGGATGCGGAGGATCTCGATGGGGACGGAGCTGTAGCGGTGGAGGCCGGGGGCGAGGATTGCGAGGATTTGGATCCGGAGATCTACCCGGGCGCGGAGGAGACCTGGGCGAACGGGGTGACGGACAATGATTGTGATGGGGAGATCGAGGCTGCGCAGTTGGAGTATGGGGGGGAGGTTTGGGTGGGGGAGAGCCCGGGAGGTCAGGCCGGCCGAAGGATCGGAGCCCTCGGCGATGTGACGGGGGACGGGCTCGCGGACTACCTCGTCGGTGCCGTGTACGAATCGAGCCTCTACGAGAATGGCGGCGCCATCTACCTTGTGGAGGGGGGCGCCCCCGCTGGAGACCTTTCCGACGCTCACGCGGTGCGAGCGAGCGGGAGTTGGGCGTTGCCCGCCGTCATCGAGGGTGGGCCGGACATCGACGGCGACGGCGTCCAAGACTTCCTGGCCACGACGGTGAACTACGAGGATGGCGCCGGGGCTGCGTTCCTGTTGAGCGGGGCCGTTGTCGCGAGTACTCTTCAGATCACCCTTGCTGACGCCGCCTTCGGAGCAGTCGCGGGCGAGGCGCCCGGTGACTACGCCGGCACCGGGGCTGCATTTCTCGGTGACGTCATGGGGGACGGCGGCCAGTACGTGGCGATCGGAGCGCTGTTGTCCGACACGAGCGAGCTGCGCGACACTGGGTCTTTGGCGTTGTTCGTCGCCGAAGACATCGACACGTTGCGCATGTCCGATGGAGATGTCGTCGTGACAGGCCCCTACGCGGATGCCGCGTTTGGGGGCGGGGTTGCGCCCGCGGGGGACGTGAATGGGGATGGCGTGGGCGACTACGTGGTTGGAGTCGGATCCGGCGACCTCGCCTCAGTCATTCCCGGCGGGCTATCCAACCCGGAGCTGCCCGGGGACGCGATTTTTCGGCTCACGGGAACGGGCGCGGGCGAAACTGGGGCTGTCGAAATGCTCGGGGACGTAGACGGGGACGGGTTTCGCGACCTTGCCTGTATCTTTGAGGACAATGAGGTGCGGGTCTTCCTGAATCTCGCGGCCGATCCCTCGCGCACCGTCGAGGAGGAGTCCAGCACGATCACCCTTGGGGTAGGGGCGCTGACGTACGACGTCTTGGATCTCGGAGACCTGGACGGCGATGGCAGCGCCGACACTTACCTTCCGGTCCAATGGTACCCGAATCTGGCGACGTCGTTCGGCGCTGTGATCTTCGGCAGCGACATCGCATTCCGCGGCACCTTCGATGTCTCCGAAGCAGAGCTATCGACGGTGTCGTTGCGCACGGAGGCCCGGTTTGGCTACCGCGCCGCGATCTCGGAGGATGTCGATGGGGACGGGGGGCGGGACATTATTCTGGGGGGTTATAGTGACCTTGAGGGTGGGTTGGATGCAGGCGCGGTCTTGACGATTCCGGTGCCTCGGTGAGGTTCAGATGTGGTCCAAGCGGACGTAAGCGCCCCGCGGCTCGTTGGTTGGGCAGGTCACAGCAACGATGAGCCGCCTGGTCGACGGGCAAATGGGGACAGGAAAAGTGCCTTCACCGCGCGGCGGCGAAACGTCGGCGCAAGGGTCTTCGATGGAGAGCTGCGGTTCGGTCGGAGTCCCCTCGGTAGCCGCGGTCACCGTGACCGCGAGGCGTTGGCCGCTTTCGATGCGGCGACTGGTTGCTCGCTCGCCACAGGGCACATGAATCCCCCTGCCGCGACTCCAAGTCAGCTCTGTGGACCCGGCGGTGAACGAAAGCGACGCGGGACCCTCACTGAACTGGGGTTGGGACGGCCATCGTTGGTGGGCACGCGCAACGAGCTCCTCAGCCCGCGAGTGTTCTCCGAGCTCGGCCGCGGAGAGGGCAGCGTGCCAGGCCAGAAAAGGATGCGACGGATGTCGACGGAGCATTTCGTCCCATCGTTCCCTCCGGTCAGCTGCGGACGGGACCGCGTTAGTAGTGGCGTACCAACGGATCGATCCGCCGCCGTACCGCAGGTCCTTGCGCAGCTCGTACCCTGAGAGCAACCATTCTGGGTAGGGTTCATGTTGGGTTCCATCCCAGTGCGCGAGCCGTAGGAACTCTGGGCGGGTTGGGACGCTGGTCACCCGCCGCAGCCAATCGGCTTCGGTGCCCGCCGCCACGGCCTCGGCCGCCTCTCGATGGTTCAAGCCCCGGAGGTCGAGGAGCTGAAATCCAGGTACATCACCAAGAATCCCTGCATCAACGACCAGTCCTCGAGCTCCGTTCGGCACGTTGTCGAGGACCCACGCAACGTCCTCCGCCACGGGGGTATCTAAGCCTCGGTTGAAATACGTCGAAAAATGAAGCAACGGTGCCAACTCTCGGAACGGCAGATCGATCTGACCGTACCCTCGCGGCTCGACGCTGGACGCGGTGAGCATCGAAATCGCCGCCAACGCCCCCAACGCCGAGGACCCGCTTTTGCGCCACGTAGCCAATTGCGTGAAGACGGCCGCGGAGGCGAGCACCCCGGGGAGCGTGAGGCGTCCCCAGGACATCCAGTCCCCACTCGCCCGCACGATGACGGCTCCTTGAAGGAGGGCGGGTAGCAGGACCAGCACAAGCTGACCGGCTTGGACGCGCCCGGCGACGGCGAGGCAGACCACGATGCCTCCCGCCGTCAGCAAGTCGCCCGCCCACTGCATCGCTCCGTTTGGGTACAGGCCAAGCGCTGCAATCTTGACCAGGTAGGATGTCGGCGCAACGGCTCCGAACCAGGCGATGCGGATCCCGTGATACACGCCAAGCCAAGCGAGCGAGCTGATCGCGACGCTCGAGCCATCGCGGTCCGTGCGAAACCGGAGCAGGAGCCAGGGGACAGCGACCGCGAGGTGGAGGATTCCTTCCGGGCGGGTCATCGAGGCGGCGACGAGCCAGGACACACCCCAACCCGAGCGCGTGCCGCCGGCGGATACCCCCGCCCACCCAAGCATCAGCAGGCAGGTGTACAGGGTCGTCTCCATTCCGATGCTGGCCCAGTGGTTCAGTGGCGCCCATGTTGCGATGGCGACCAAGCTGAGCGTCCCGCCGGGCGTCGTCGGTAGACCGCGATTGAACCACATCAACGCGCCGACGCCGCTCAAGAGGGCGACGATCTGAGAAGCGACGTCAATGTCGAATCCGGCTCGACATGCCCCAGCGAGCCCGGCCATGAACAGGAAGTTGGAA
>CANKNP010000221.1 GCA_947483545.1 Deltaproteobacteria bacterium
GGCGACCCGATCGTCGCGGAGTACGAGCTCGACGTTCGCGCGCCGGACGCTTCGAGCGCGCTCGAGGCCGAGGTCATCGGCCGGATCAACTCGGAAGCGTACCTCACGCAGGCTCGCGACACGGTGTTTCTGGGCCGGGGGACCGCGGATGGGATCGACGTCGGGGCGTCCTTTTTCATCGTAGACGACCGCGACGGCATCGAGATCCTCCCCTCGAAGAACAAGAGCGCAATGGGGCTGCCAGAGTGGGTGGTCGGTCGAATTGTCGTGGTTCGCGCGGAAGAAGACTGGTCAACTGCGGTCGTGGTCGATTCGGCCCGCGAGCTTCACATCGGCGCGCGTGCCGTGACGGTGCCCAACGCCCAATAGCCGTGGTGTCAAGCCGGCTTCTATCAATCTCCGCATCGAGGGAATGCACTGCGCTGCCTGCGTTGGGCGCGTCGAAAAGGTGCTTCTCCGGGTCGAAGGGGTCGAGGCCGCCTCGGTCAACTTCGCCACCGGACAGGCGGCCGTAGACCTCCGCGCCGCAGTAGCACCCGAGCAGCTGATCGCAGCCGTCACGCGCGCGGGCTACAACGCGCGGGTCTCCCGGCTGGCGGAGATCGACGAAGAAGCAAAGCTACAAGCCAGAGAACTCAGGTCGAAGTGGTCACGCGCCGCATTCGCGGGAGTCGTCGCGTTGCCGGCGCTCGTGCTCATGTGGCCGGGCCTGTTGCCGCACGACCAAATGGCCAGCGTCAACCTGGGCTTCATTGTGGCCAGCGTGCTCGTCATCGGCGTCTCCGGTCGCGATTTCTACCAGCGTGCGGCGCTGGGGCTCCGTATCGGCCGTTTCGACATGGATACCCTGGTGGCGCTCGGCACGGCGGCAGCCACGATCCACGCGGTCCTCAATGTCTACCTGGATCCCCACGCGCACACCTACCTCGACGCCGTACCCACGGTGATCGGCGCCGTGCTCGCCGGACAGGCACTCGAGCTCCGGGCGCGTCGGCAGACGGGGGCGGCCCTTCGGTCACTCCTGGAGCTTGCCCCTACGGAGGCGCTGCTACTCCGCGAGGGCGTCGAGAGCGTGGTGCCCCTCGCGGCGCTTCGTCCCGGCGACCGCGTCCGGGTGCGCCCACATGACCGGGTCCCGGTCGACGGGGAGGTCGAGGAGGGCCGGTCCATGGTGGATCAATCGATGCTGACCGGCGAAGTGATGCCAGTGGAGCGCGGACCCGGCGACAAGGTGGTCGGGGGCACGCTCAACGGCCCCTCAATGCTCATCCTCCGAGCCACAGCCGTCGGCGAAGATGCGGTGTTGAGTCGAATCATCGATCTCGTGTCACGCGCCCAGGCCACGCGACCTCCCGTCGCCGCGCTCGTGGATCGTGTCGCCGGCGTGTTTGTACCGGCCGTGCTCGGGATCGCGGTGTGCGCGGCGGTCGCCTGGAGCGTGACGGATCCGCTTCGAGGGGTGATGGCGGGCCTCGCGGTGCTGGTGGTGGCGTGCCCATGTGCCCTGGGGCTCGCTACGCCGATCTCGCTCGTCGTCGGACTGGGAAATGCGGCGCGCGCCGGCGTATTGTTGCGCGATGGCGCCGCGCTCCAGACCCTCTCGGAGCTCGACACCGTTGTGTTCGACAAAACCGGCACCTTGACGCTCGGCCAGCCCGTGGTGCGCGCCTATGTTGAGCTCCCCTCACACGACCCGCTCGCCGGGGAGGCGGCGGCGCCACCCGAGGCCCTCCTGGCGCTGGCCGCTGCGGCTGACCGGAGCACCAACCATCCGCTTGGTCGTGCGCTGCTCCGGGAGGCGCTGCTCCACCGAGACGACGAGCTCCCCGAAGCGACCGAGGTCACCGTGACCCCCGGTCAGGGAGTCGAAGCGCTGGTTGACGGCTGGCAACTCCGCGTCGGCCGCCCGAGTTGGGTGGGCCTGCCTCCCGACCAACTGCCGCCGAACGAAGGAACGCCGATCGGTGTCCGCGCTCGCCGCGCGGGTTGGGTGCGGGTCGGCGTGGTCCACGTCGCCGACACCGAACGGGAAGGCGCGGCGGAGGCCGTTGCCGGGCTGCGAGCGCTGGGGCTTCGGGTGCTCCTGCTCTCGGGTGACACCGAAGCGGAGGCGCAGCGGCTGGCGCGCCGGCTAGGGATCACCGAGGTGATCGCTGGGGTGCTACCTGACGGGAAAGTGGCGGTGATCCGCTCTCTTCAAGCAGATGGCCGACGCGTAGCTATGGTGGGCGACGGAATCAATGACGCGCCTGCGCTCGCCGCCGCCGACGTGGGCATCGCGATGGGCACCGGCACGGAAGTGGCGATGGAGGCCGCGGCGGTCACGTTGAGCCGCTCCGATCCACGAGCGGTCGTCGATGCCATCGTGATCGCCAGGGAGACCCTGCGAAACGTCAAGCAGAACCTGTGGGGGGCCTTCGGCTACAACGTGCTGGCGATCCCCATCGCCGCGGCAGGTTGGCTCCACCCCGCGATCGCGGGAGCCGCTATGGCCCTCTCTTCGGTCACCGTGGTCGCCAACGCCCGTCGGCTGGCGCGTCGCACGACGGGCGTGCCAAAAAAACCCGTTTTATAGCCGGTACATCATGTACTGTAGGGTCTTGAGCATCTCGTCGGTCGAGTTACGCGCGACACGGAAGGTGCTGAACACCACCTTGCCCTTGCCGCTGTTGAACGAGACGAGGAGCGGCACCTGCGCCAAAGAGTACTCGGACATGCCCTCAGAATAAGGCACGTTGGCGGTGAGATGGACCGAGACGCCGGTGGTGACGTTCTCCACCGGCGGCCAGACTGGCAAATCGTAGAGGATCGGCAGGTAGGTGAGCTCGAGGAAGTCCGCGAGGGACTGGTCGGCGATCGCCGCCGTCACCGAGGCGTAATCGCCCTTCTGCGCGTCATCGGGCACCTCGTCGGCACCGACAAAATCCACGGCGTCGGGCCAGCCAATCTCAACCACGTCGTAAGCCCAGTCGGAGGCGTAGATCGTGCCGCCGGCAGTGACGTAGTTGCGGAGATTGTCGATGTTGGTGGCCGAGGCGTCACCGCCGTAGATCACGCCCTCCTCGACGAAGCCGCCGTTGAGGAAGATGATGTCATACTTGCCAAGCTCTTCTGGGTCGGCGAGGAAGCCGCTTAGCACGTCCACATCCAGGCCATCGATCAGCACGTAGTTGGCGAAGCCCATCTGGTTGAGGACCTCGTGGAAGTCGTCGTAGTCGCCGGTCACCACTGCGACGTCGAGCGAGAGCGGGTCAAAACAATCGGGCTCCTCCAGCTCGACCACCGCCTGGGAGGCGACGTACACCGTCTCCTGGGTGAGCAGGTCAGGCCCGTACTGCACGTAGACGGTGTACTCGGTCTCGCCCGGGAGCTGATCAAGGAGCCAGTAGCCATCCTGGTCGGAGTAGGCCGTGCGAAGATCATAGACCGTCCCCGATTCGTCGACCAGGTTCACGTAGGCCATCGCGTCAGGGAGCCAGGTGCGACCTGAAGGATCACAGACGCGCCCACTGATGCTGCCCGGAGCGATTTCCACGGGGGGCACCTTGTCGACCGTGAAGTTGACGTCCGAACAGCCGAAGCCGGCCAGCCCCACGATGAGCGCCGCAAGCGAGCCCGTCGATCCCCGCTGCGAACGCCCTATCGGCTTACTATCCAACATCGTCACACCCCTGACCATAAGCATCTTAGTACAGCAGCCACGCGTACGCGAGCGCGTTTCGGCATGCGGCACCCTCAGCCTGCGGGGGCGGGCGGCCCCTCCGGCGCGCCCTCCTCCGGATCGAGGACTTCGACCGGCAGCACCGGCTCAGCCTGCGGCGCTGGCGGGTCGGCGGGAAGGGGTACAGTAGCTGGAGCGGGCCGCAGAAGCCCAAAATGCCTCGCCGGCGGGTCCCCCGCGAGCGTCAGGGTGCGGGCGCCACCCGGGCTCTCGTCGCGAGGCACTCCTGTACCGTCCATCACCGCTGCGGCCCGCAAACCCTCAGACGGCTCCAGTAATGCCGGCCCGACCACGCCAGCGTCGGCCAGCGCCTGCGCCAGGCCGAGCCATATCGGCAGCGCCCCGTTGGCTCCTTGAACCCGAAGTTTACCTCGTTTCATTGGACGATTGTCGTCGTAGCCAACGTACGCGGCGAGGGTCCAGGCGTCGCCCCAGCGCGTAGCCCCCACCGTCGGCGCGAAGCCCACAAAAGCAGCATTCCGATAATCGTTGGTGGTACCTGTCTTTCCGAAGAGCGGAACGGACTGACCCCCTACGGTCAACGCGCCCAGGGCCCGGCGCCCGGTGCCCAGGTCGACCACGTTCCTCAGAATGTCGCCCGTCATTTCCCCCGCGAGCGGATCAAGGACCTGCTCGCCCTGCGGGCGTGCGCGGTAGACGACATTGCCCCCCGCGTCGCGGATCTCAGCGATCAAGAGCACCGAGCTCGGTGGCGGCGGCAGGTCGAATCCGACGCGCAGACCGCTCACAGCGCCCTCGGCGAATCCTTCGCCTGGGGCGGTCCAACGTTTCCCGTCCAACATCCCCTGGTAGGTGGTGGCCACATCCACGAGGCTCAGATCGGCCGCCCCCAGCGGCAATGACAGGACCTCCGGCACGTCCGTCTCAACACCAAAGGTACGAAGGAGCTCCACAACTGCCTTGATGCCCACCAGGATGCGTAGATCGGGGTTGAGGGCGACTACGGAAGGGTCCCAGGGATCGCGCCCGGTGAGCGCTGCGGTCTCGCGATCCACCTCCGCGCGGAGCTCGCGGAGGGTGCTGCGATGAAGCTCACCTTCTACCAGCCAATCCTCGGGGTCTGGGGGAGAGGGAGGCGCCTCCGGCGTCTCTGGCGCCGGATGCCACCAGGCTGTGCTCCCGGCCTGCGGAGGTGCCTTTGGGAGGCGCGGCAACAAAACCGCGTCGGCGGCCGGAATATATCCAGCGGGAGCACGGCCGCAGGCCACTTTTCGACTCACCGGATCGACAAAGCGCCGCCCGATCTCCTCTTCACAGCGCACCGCGGCAGCCTCGAGCTCCAACAGGTTCCGACCCAGGATCTTAAGCTTCAACTCCCGATCTGCCGCCGACCCTCCCCGGGAGAGTCGACTCCGCTCGGCGGCGATCCCTCCGTAGCCGTGGCTGAGGGAACGGAGGGCAGCGGCGTCTTCCGGGTGCGGGAGCGTGGCGGCGCGAGCGAGCAGGCGCTCTTTTGCCACCGCGAAGGCGTACTCCTCGAAACGGTCCGGGCTCGAGCGTATGTCCTCCGTGTCGCGTAGCCGGCGACCGTAGCTGGCAGTGTCTTCGCCTGGCGCGGGACCGAGACCCACCTGGTCCATCAGCGCGCGGAAGGCGTCGACGTCGAGGCGATCGGTGAGGTGCGCCAGCAGCCAGACGCTCGCGAGGTTCTCAGACCGAGCGCCCGCCAGCGACATCGACACAAAACTCTCGGAGGGATGATCGGGACGCGGATAATACCAGGTCTGTCGGAAATAGAACGCGTTGCGACGGTTGTCCAACATATCGGTGGGTAACCAACCAAGCTGGAGGGCCGCGAGATAAACAAGGGGCTTCCACGTGCTCCCGAACTGCCGCAAGGCGCGGGACGCCCTGTCAAAGTTCCGATTGTCGTTGCCCCCCACCAGCGCGCGAACCTCACCACGCTCCAGCGCCACGACGGCCCCCTGCATGGTCGGGCGAAGCTCCAGGTCACACCGGGCGTCTCCGATGACGCCGGGCCGCACGGACACCAGCACAAGGCCTCCGACGCCGAGGGTGTCGACTACGCTCTGTCGCGCCGCGGCGTCCGCCGGCGCACGGGGATCGCCCGTACGCGAACGTGCGACCACCTCGACAATCCGGGTGATCCCTGCCTCATCGACAAGGCAGGGCCGACCGCCTACATCCAACGTGATCGTCTCGCCCACGCCGCGCACCCTAGCCAGGTAGAACGCGCGCGGGGCGAGCGGCACACCAGGCTCCATCGGCATGACCGAACGTTCGGGCATCAGGAGGGCGCGCGCGCCGGAACGCTCGATGATCGGTCCGATCTCCGTCAGGTGATGCCAGAGGGCATAGGTCGCTCCGGCCTGAGCGGCCACGTCGAGCGTTGTGACGATCTGGATGCCGGCCGTGGAGGGATTGTCGATGCCCTGTCGAGAAAAGAGCTCCAGGAAAGGTTCCCCTTCGAGCTGGGCCTGCACCGCGTCTAGCACAACCGAACGATCATACTGGAAGGTGCCCCGTTTGAACACCAGCGGGGTGGCCATCACGCTGTTGTACGTGCCCCGGTCGATGTAGGCATCGTCCAACATACGTCCCAACACATAGGCCGTTCGGTCGTTGGCCGCGGCCTCAGCGGCGTTCCGCCGTTCCTCGCTCTCGCCAAGGAACGGGTTGTACCGCGATGGCGCCTTTACGAGTCCCGCCAGGAAGGCACACTCCTTCAACGTCAGCTCACGAACGGTCTTGTCGAAGAAGTACCGCGCCGCGATGGCCAAGCCGCGCCCGTTGGCCGAGACGTGGAATTGGTTGGCGTAGAACTCCAGGATCTCTTCCTTGGAGTAATGCGCCTCCAGCCGGAGCGCGTTCACAAGCTCGCCCCACTTGCTCCGTAGAGAACGATCCGGACGATAAAACAGGTTCTTCGCTGTCTGTTGCGTCAGCGTGGACCCGCCCGCGACGACCTTTCCGGCGTTGAGGTTCTGCCAGGCGGCGCGGAAAATATGTTTGGGATCGACACCGGGATGCTGCCAGAAGTTCCCGTCCTCGGCGGCCACGATCGCGTTGACGTAGTCCCTCGGGAGCTCGGCGAACGACAGATAAGACCGATGCTCCTGGTCAAAAAAGACCCCCAACCGCGTGCGGCCATCGCGGTAGAGCACCGGAGATTCCTGCGCGATGATCGACATCACGTGGGCCCGCACAAGCTCTGGCCCGGGCTCCTCCACCACATGTGTCTGGTACGCGTACGTGGCCCAAGCCAAGCTGAACGCGGCGGCGAGGGTCGATACGAAGATGGACCGCCACAACCAGCGAAAACGACGTGGGGCAGGAGGGTTGGACTTGGGATGATCTACGGCGGCGCTCATCGGACAGCCTCCTTGAGGAGCTCAAATGCGCGGGAATAGGAGGCTGCGGGGGTGTGGTTCTCGGCGACGGCCCGACAGCGCAGTCCGAGCTCTGGATCCACCCGCTGGAGCGCCTGGCGGAACGCGTCGGGGCTGCGGCAGACCATCCAGGGCTCGGGCAAGACCTCAGCGGCGCCGGTATCCGGCGTAGTAAGCGCCGGAATGCCACAGGCCATCGCCTCCAGGCATACGTTGGCGAACGGGTCGTAACGGGTAGGCAACAGCATGACGTCGGCCGCCTGCAGGATCCGTTCCACGTCCTGAACCGGGCCCAGAAACTTCACCGCCTCCGGAGCGGGCCAGGGAGTGTCCTTGCCGACCACCCACAGGGTGAATCCAGGTGGGAGCGACGCGATCGCCACATCCAGACCCTTTCGCCAGAAGCCGGTTCCCACGAATGCGGCCACCGGCCCACCGGCCCCGAGCTCGGCCCTCACCCGGCGGCGGACCTCGGGATCCGGCCGGAATCGTTGAAGATCGACGCCGTTGTAGACCACCTCCACCCGTTTCGCCCGGTAGTCCTCACGCAGGTCGTCCGCGCAGAAACGGGAATTCGCGATCACCACCTGCGCCGACTCCACCGCATGGCGATCCAGCGCCGTCTCCAGCCAATCGGTCGGCGAGACCCAACGACGCCAGGGGTGCACCCGCCGGAGGTAGGCCGCGTGTGAACCACCCCCAGCCCGAAAGAGCTGATGACCGGGCGTACGCCCGAAACCCATGACAGCGTCCCAACTCTCGGCGTCCACCGCCCGCCGAGCCGACCACCACAACGAGGCCATCTTGACGGCGAGCCCAGGCCGCCACATGGGCAGGTGCTTGAAACGAACGCCAGGTTCTTGCTTCAGATCTTCGCGCACTTCGTTACAGAGCACGTGGACCTCGTGGCCCTCCCGTACCAACCATCGCGCAAGACCGACGAGGTAGCGTTCGGTGCCCCCGTGGGTGGTGAAACGGCGATGGACGAGTCCGATCTTCATGTTGACGCGTCAATAACTCACTTCTGCGAAGTGTCATGGGACGAGGCGGCGATCACCGGTGCAATCCCGTCGGATCCGACCGCTACGATTGATAGCGTGCGCGGAGGTCCGATATTCGAGAGTGGTCGGGGCCCCCTGAGGTTCAACCGGGGCAGCAGACGCCGATGACGAACCCGTCGCGACACCGGCCCCCGGTCCGCGCTACGGTGAACGTGGCGTCGACACTCGCCTCCGGCGACGGCGACGACGACCTCAGCGGCTGTTGGGGCGCGTGGCAGCGAGCCCCCCTTCCCCAGGTCTCGCGGCTTACGCTTGCACGCCCTCCCCTGGCCACATACGTTCTCGGCCTCATTCCCGGAGCCGTGGTGGCCGCCGATTCCCCGGCTGATGACCCAATCTTCGCCCCGCCCGTCGCTCCGCGAGTCACGCTCCAATTCACCCGCCACCTCTTCACGTTCTTTCCCCAGCTCCAGCACGGGGAAGTTCAGGTGGAAGCTCGTACGGTGACCGAGGCGCTCGCCGCGCTCGAGCCTCTGGCTCCCGGCATCGGCTTCTACCTGCGGGATGAGCTGGGCCGGGTGCGGATCCATGTCAACATCTTCATAAACACCGAGAGAATTCGGGATCGACGTACACAATCCGACCCGCTGCAACCCGGCGACACGGTCTGGATACTTCAACCCACTCCATGCAAGCAGCCAGATGGAACCCCTGACCGCCTGACCGTTTCCGGAGCTTTGAGTTAGATCTCCGGTATGTCAAAATCAAATCACGGCGGCGGCCATGGGTGAAGCCCGGGTAGCCCTTTTTCAGCCCGATTTCAAC
>CANKNP010000222.1 GCA_947483545.1 Deltaproteobacteria bacterium
GTCTACGTCGAGCTGACATACCAGGGGGAGTACTTCGGGGTCTACCTGCTCGAGGAGCGCATCGACCATGGCCCCGGCAGGACCCCTGTCCCCGATGACGACGGCACGGGCTTGAACTTCATCGTCCGGGCGGACGAGACCGGCTTCCCCTCGACGCTGCAGTACGGGCTCTGGGACGTGTCCTACCCAGCGGAGGCCGATCAGACCCCAGAGGTGCTCTCCGGGATCCGCACGCGCCTCGCCGACATGGAGGCGGCCATCACCCGCGCGGATGAGGGCACCTGGGAACAGCTGGACCTCGACAGCGCCGTCGCCTTCGTGCTGATGGAGGAGTTCATCAAGAACAACGACGGGTACTACCTCTCCCACCACCTCCACACGGACGATGCCGGGCGGATCCGGTTCGTCCCCTGGGACGTCGACCTGTCCCTGGGGCAGCCCAGCTACAACGACAACGAGAACCCGGAGTCCTGGATCCTGTACCGGCCGGCGATCGTCGCGACCCTCGCGGCGGCACCTGGCTTTCAGGACCGGATGACCGAGATGTGGGGGGAGTGGCGCGCGGGGGGGCTCGCGGACGGCGAGATCGACACACTGCTCGCTTCGTACCCGGCGTTCCTCGGGGAGGCCACCGACCGCAACTTCGAGCGCTGGCCGATCGAGGAGGTGACCTTCGGCACCTACCTGTACCCGGTGAACTCCTACCCGGAGGAGCTCGACCGCGTCTCGCAGTTCGTCCACGCGCGCGCGGCTTGGTTGGACGACAACGTCGCCCTCTGGTCGGAGGGGCCTTGAGCACGGCGGGCGCCCCGGAGGCGCGAAGCGTAGATGGGGCGGTGCGCCTGCTCCTTCTGGACCTGCTGGATCCGGCGTCTCATGGCCTGGACGCAGGGTGTCTCGCCGATGCGACGCAAGACATGAAGGGACGCGTGCGACACATGCCTCGATACCTGGGCGCCGGGATGCAGATACTGACCGCGATGTTTCTGGGTTCCGGCTACACGTTCCTTCCGAAGGCTTCACGGGTGGCGAGGATCCAGCGCTGGCGCACGTCTCCGTTGTCGATCCAGCGGGACTTCATTGAGTTCTGGGAGAAGATGGGCACGTTCACCTATTGGTCGCGGGTCGAGGCGAGCCGTCCTGATACATTGATACATTGATACATTGATACATTGATACATTGATACATTGATACATTGATACATTGATACATTGATACACTGATACACTGATACATTGATACACCTTGATACATCGACGTTGATCATGGGCTCCGGCCCCGGCGGGGCCATGACCGCTTGCGTGCTCGCGGAGGCTGGGCAGAGTGTGCTGCTGGTCGAGGAGGGAGACCACGTCCCTGTCGGTGCGACCGAGCCCTACTCGCTCGACGACATGAACCGGAAGTGGCGGAACGGCGGTTTGACCCCCGCGTTCGGACCGGTCAAGGTCACCTACGTCGAAGGTCGCTGTGTCGGTGGGGCCAGCGAGATCAACGCCGCGCTGTACCACCCGCCGGTGCCCGAGGTGCTGGAGCGGTGGGCGCGGGAGTACGGCATCGAGGACTTTGGTGCGGACGCGCTGGGGCCGCACATCGAGGCGGTCGAGCGGGAGGCCAGCGTCACGCCATTCCCGGGGTCTCCGGGGATCGCGTCCGAGCGGATCGCGGAGGGCGCCCGAACCCTCGGGTGGAAGTCAGTGCCAGTCCAGCGGTTCTGGAAGTACGACGGGTCGAATCCGCTTGGGCGGCGACAGTCCATGACAGAGACCTACCTGCCGCGGGCGGTGGCCGCCGGGGCCCGCATCGAGGCCGGGATCAAGGTCAAACGCCTCTGGATGAAGGGAACGCGGGCGATGGGCGCGCTTGGCGTCGATCGGCAGGGGCGAGCTGTCCAGATCCGGGCGGAGCGTGTGGTGGTCTGCGGCGGGGCCATTCAGACCGCGCTCATCCTCCAGCGCAGCGGCTACACGTGTGGGGTCGGACGTACGCTCTCGATGAACCCGATGATCCGCGTGGCGGCGGAGTTCGCCGACCGCGTGAACGAGCCGCACATCGGGGTGCCGGTGCAGCAGATCGAGGCCTTCAAGCCAGAGATGACCCTGGGCTGCTCGCACGGATCGCTCGCGCACCTCGCGCTCTGGCTCGTGGGATCGAGCGACCAGGAGCGGCTGCTCCGGGAGTGGTGGCGCCTGGGTGTGTTCTACGCGAAGGTCATCGCCAAGGCCAAGGGCGTTGTCCGAAACGTGCCGTTCGTGGACGAGGCGTTCGTCTCTTACCGCCTTGGACGCGACGATCTCGCACTGCTGGGCCTCGCTGCGGAGCGCCTCGCGACGGTGCTGCTCGCGTCGGGTGCGACGTCGATCGTCAACCCGGTGCCGGGCGCGCCTCCGATCCGCTCGCTTGCCGACATCCCAGGTCTGCGCGCGGGCGTGGAGGCCGGCCGCGCCCAAGTGACCGCGATCCACTTGCACAGTACGGTCCCGATGGGCGCCGAAGCCCGCGGTTGCCCCGCCGACGCGTATGGCAAGCTCCGGGGCCTGGACAACGTGTGGGTCAACGACGCGAGCCTGCTCCCGGACACGCCCGGTATCAATCCGCAGGGCACGGTGCTGGCGATCGCGCGGCGGAACGCGGGCCGCCTGAGGTAGGGCAGGTCAGGGGAAGCTCTCGCCGCCACGCGCCCGTTGGCGCGCTCCCCGCCCGCGCCGAACAGGCTACGGAACCCCATGCTCCTCGCACTGTTGCAGCTCGCTTGCAATGGACCGAATGGCCCGGCCCCCGCCTGCCTCGACGGTGAGATCGTGGACGGCGAGGTGTGCGTCCCGGCGGCATGTGGCGTGGGGACGTGGGGCCACATCCCGCTCGTGGAGGGCACCATCTTCGTGGATGCAGCGTCGGCTTCAGGCGGCGACGGGGCCGAGGGCACGCCGTTCCAAACCCTCCAGGACGGGCTGGAGGCCGCGTCCGACGGGGGTTTTGTCGCGGTCGCTTCCGGATCCTACGCCGGTCCCTTTGACGCGCCGAAGACCGACGCGGCCGTAACTGTCGCCGGCCGGTGCGCGGATCTCGTGGAGCTGGACGGCGGGGGGGCCGAGGACACTCCGGGGTTCGCCGTGGCCGGAGGGTGGAACATCCTGGACTTCCGTCTGATGGATGTGACTGTCACGAATGGTGGCTACATTGGCGTGTTCGTAGAGGAGGCGAATGCGGTCTTGGAGGGGGTCAGCCTGTCAGGAAACGCGCTGGCGGGGGCCGGCGCTTTAGGCCAGGGCGCCTCATTGGACCTCGTCGATTGCACGATCGACGCCAGCCATGCCGACGACACCTACGGCATCATCGCCGGGGACGGGGCGACGGTGTCTCTGGACCGCGTGAGCGTCACGGGCGCGGCGCTTGTGGGTATCTACCTCGAGGATACGGAAGCTCAAGGGGTGGATGTCTCGGTCCTGAACACACGCGGAGATGCGGACGCTGACTCGGGTTTCGGCATTGCGACCCTGGGCGGTGGCGCGTTTTCCTGCGAGCGCTGCCTCGTGGAGGGGGCGTTGAACACGGGTGTATTCGTGCTCGGCGGGTCCCTGAGCCTCGCGGACAGTCAGGTGCGCGACGTGGGGGTGGGCGCCCTTGGCACTGGGTTTGGCGTGTATGGGTACTCGGAGACGTCCGTATCCCTCGTTGGGGTCACGGTGGCCGGCTGCGCGGGTGCGGGGCTGACGTTCTCGGGTGGAGCTGCGAAGCTGGTCGATGTGGATGTCAGCGACATCACGCTCGACAATTTCGGCACAGGCTACGGGTTGGCGAGCGAACTTGCCGACATCAACATCGCGAACCTGGATGTCACGAACGTCGCCAGCGCCGGGATGCTCTCGTCTGGCGGCTCGGTGACGGCTTCCGGCGTCCACATCACGGGCGCCGGTGAAAACGGCATCAACATCCAGACGGGAGCGAGCCTGGACGCCGAGGATTGTCATGTGTCCGATTCAGTCGGGGACGGGTTCGCGATCATCGACGCGACCGCCACGCTCACCGCCTGTTCGGTCCAGGACCCGATCGGGGCGGCAGATGGGCTGGGTGGTCGTGGGATCTCCGCGCAGGACGGCGGGGTGGTGACCGTGACGGACAGCTGGGTCTCGGGCGGTGTCGGCGCCGGCGGGATCGCGACGGGGGAGGGGAGCAGGGCGGTGCTGGTCAACACCGACGTGCGCGACGGCGTGCTGAACAGCGCTGAGTACGGTGTTGGCGTGCAGGCGGAAGACGGGGCCTCGGTCACGGTGGACGGCGGGCGGATCGAGGGGAACATGGCCCTGGGCGCGGCCGTTCTCCAGGGCGGCGCGACGCTCGCGCTGGCAGACTGCGTGGTCGTGGGGACCTTGGCCAATGGAGCGGTCGGGGGCTACGGCGTCGAGATCGACTCGGGGGGCAGCGCGACGCTGGTTCGCACGTCGGTGGAGGACAGCGTCGGCGTCGGGGTTTTCGTGGCCGGCGTTGCGGACATCGACGCGAGCACCATCACGGGGACACGGTCTGCTACAAACGGCGATCCGGCAAAGGGGCTGGAGGTGGCGCCCGCGGGGACCGTCACCATGTCCGGAACCACGATCGACGACACCGAGGGCGTCGGTGTGTTGGCCATTGGCGAGGATGCGACCCTCGAGATCCAAGACAGCACGATCTCCGAGACGCTGCGGCCCCGGTCGCTCGGGATCGGCGCCGGCCTGATGTCGGAGTACTCCGCCCGAGTGAACGCCGTGGGGCTGACCGTTGTCGGCACCGAGGGGCCGGGGCTCTACGTCAGCGCTGCCGGCGAGGTGGCTTGCTCGGGGTGTACGCTGTCTTTGAACACCTTCGCGGGGGCCCTGGCGGCGGGAGGCGTTCTGACGCTGTCGGGGACGACCATCGAGGGTACCTCCGCGGACGCGAGCGTCGGAGGCGGCTTGGGGGCCTACACGGTGGGCGAGAACACGCTGACGTTGACCGACTCCCTGATCGGTCCCCACCCCTACGCCGCCGTCTGGCTGGACGGGGCGGGGAGCTACGACCTGCAGGGCAACACGCTGCACGGCAGCACCGGGACCGACGACGGGCTCTTCGGCTACGCGATCTACGCGCAGTTGGGCATCGCCGCATGGGACGGGGCGAACGGCCTGAACGTCGGCGAGACCACGTTCCAGGGCGGTCCCGAGGTGGCGGTCATGCTTCACGGGGCGACCGCGACGTTCGCCGAGAACACGTGGCAGGGGACCGCCACGGACGTGAGGCAGCAGCTCTGCGAGGGCATCCTCCCGCTGGAGGTCACCGAGCTGGACGACGCACCGGTGACCGTGATCTGCCCGGAGGGAAACGCGCTCGTTCCCTATGATCTGGTGTTTGATACACTGTATTTGTCGTCGGTGGAGCCGGCGCCGTGAGGGGATGTATCAGGTGTATCGTCAAAGCGGGCGCCCAACCTCGCCGAGATCGGTTGCTCCTGGGCGGCCCCGGCGCCGGACCCGATCTGGCGCGGCTGATTTCGCCCGCCAGGGGATCAGCGGCGTTCTGCGGCCAGAGTGTGCGGCGACGCCCGGTTCGAAGCCGCCCCCACCCTGCACCATTCCCGCGATAAGCCTACCCTCTGGAGCGCCCGTGGCCGTCTGTTACGACAAGTGGACCGTCCTGAAGCACCGGCCCATCGCTCGGCTGGCGCCGAACCTCTGGCGGGTGGCAGGGGTCATGGAGGGGGGCACGAAGCGGGTGATGTCCCTGGTGCGGCTGCAAGATGGGCGGGTGCTGCTGCACAACGCGATCGCGCTCGATGAGGCCGAGATGGCGGAGATCGACGCCTGGGGCGACGTCGCTGGCATCCTGGTCCCCAACGCCTTCCACCGCATGGACGCGCGGATCATGCAGGCCCGCTACCCGAAGGCCCGGGTGTTCTGCCCAGCGAACGCTACGAAGGCGGTCAAGAAGGCCACGGAGGTACATGGGAGCTTCGCAGACGCCCCGGGGGACGCGACTGTGCGCGTGCGCCACCTTGCGGGCGTTGGCGAGAACGAGGGGGTCGTCGAGGTGGACGGCCCCGAGGGCACGAGCCTCGTCTTCAACGACATGTTCCTCAACATGCCGGCGATGGGGCTGCCGATGGATCTGCTCCTCGGGCCGACCGGCAGGTCATCGGTCCCGCGGTTCGCGCGCTGGTTTTTCGTGAAGGACAAGGCGGCGTTCCGGCAAGATCTGGACCGACTCGCGGGGCTGTCGCCGGTTCGGGCAATCCCGGGGCACGGCGAGGACGTCGTGGACGGAGTGGCCGATCAGCTGATCGCGGCGGCTGCGCTGGTTTGAAGAGACGAAGCGCCGCGGGGATGCAAGCGTTGCGCGACTGGGTCGTAGCGCAGGGCGGCTACGTCGGGGACATCGCGGTGCGCGGCGCGGGGGGAGAATCGGCGAGGGGGATCTTCGCGACGGGGCCGATCTCGGCGGGGTGCGAGATCCTCCGCGTCCCACGTGCCGCGTGGGTTCGGCCCGAGCACGAGGGCATCTCGGCGCTCTCGGCGGGGCCTGCGACCGCCCCGATCCGGCTGGGCGCACGGCTGCTGGCCCGCAGGGCGGGGGGCGACCCCTACGTGCGCAGCCTGCCGCAAAAGGTCGTCGGGCACCCAATGGCGCTCGGGGCGGGCGACCGCGAGGCGCTCTGTGGCACGACCCTCGCCGTGCTCCTCGACCAACTGGAGGCGAAGTACCTGGAGGAGTGGCGGTGGCTCCAGACGGTGCCGGGGCTCGAGGGCGTGAGCCTCGGCACCTGGCGAGCCACTCGGGCCGTCGTGACCTCGCGGCAGTTCGACGTGGGCGAGGAGACGGTGCTGGTGCCGATCGCCGACATGCTCAACCACGCGCTGGAGCCATCTGTGGATTGGGGGGTGGAGGGCGACACCTTCGTGATGCGTGTCAACCGGGACGTGCCCGCAGACGCGGAGCTTCACGACTGCTACGGCACCAAGTCCAACACACGCTTGTTCCTACACTACGGGTTCACGCTGGCGGACAACCCCTGGGAGGAGTCGGTGCTCGATCTGGGGTCGGTGGGCACCGTGATCCTGCACAGGTCCACACGCACCGACGGGGCCCAGGCCCTGCTCGGGAGCATCGCGGCGATGGCTGGGGGGGAGGCGCGGGAGCGGGCGTGGGGCCGGCTGGTCACAGCGCTGCGGGCCAAGCTCGCGGGGATGCCGGGGTCTGCGCCTGAGGGGCACCCGGCGAAGGGGGATGTGGACCGGGTGGTCGGGGGGGAGGGGGGGGGGCTGGGGTATTGGTTGGCGCACGCCGATTTGGTGCCGAGGGGCTGAGCGTCCCCCACGAGGATGCACTCCAGCACGAAGGCCGTGGGCGTGCCGTGCTCGGCGGCCTCCGCGGCGGGTTCACCGTGCGATCACCGCGGTCGGAGCCGCTCCAGCTCCTCCCTCGCGCCCGCATGATCGGGCTGGAACGCCAGGCATTTCTCCAAATGCGCGATACCCTTGTCGCGCAAGTTGAGCCGATGCGCGAGTACCTTCGCCTTTTTGAGGTAGGCCTCAGCGACCTCGGCCGGATCTTTCGTGTGGAAAATGATGTTGTTGTATACGGTCAGGAGGCCGTTCCAGTCGCTGGCCGACTCCAGGAGCGCGGCCAACTCTTGGAGCGCGACGATGTCGTCCGGGCGCACGTTGAGCCGGGCGTTGAGCTCTTCACGCGCCGCGGACCCCACCGGATCGGGGTGCTTCGCCGGAGGCACTGGGGCGGTCTTGGCCGCCGCCGTCTGGGACGCCGCTGCCTCGCCCCGTTGCCGCGCATCCCCCCGCCCATGGATGGTGATGGCCTCTGGCGCCCGGCGGCCCCATCGAAGCGCGACGAGCCCAACAGCGAAGGTGACGATCAGCGCGGGGATCCAGAGCAGCTCGGTCATGAGGCCGCGTAACCGGGACGGTCAGCGGGAAGGCGTACGGGTGCCCGCCCCCTGGGGACATCGACGTCACCGTGCTCGTGCCGGCGGCGGTTGGCTCAAGACCTCGCCGCCGGCGGTTTCGCCCATCGGTTCCCGGACCGCTCGGCCGAGCTGCTGGACCTGCTCGGGCAGTTGGAGGAGGCGCTCGGGCAGTCAGACCTGGTGCCGGTGTTTGAGGCGTTGGGGCGGAGGGGGTGACGCGTGCGCGGCGGATCGCGCGACAGCGATGGACCATCGTTCGCTCACGCCACCTCGACGCCCAGGTCTTCCGCCCCGGATGTCGCCGCCGGCCGACCGTCCCGGATCAAGGTCCGGTAGGTGTCCAGCCGGCGCGTCGCATCTTCCTCGTCAACAGACGCCGCGACGTACTCGGTGCTGACCATGCAGTAGGGGTGCGGCGGCTGCGACAGCGTGGCGGCTGCCATCATCGTCTGGCCGAGGTCCACCTCGCCGTCGCCGAGGCCCACCCACTCGAACTTGTTGGTGCCCCACACGAAGATCGGGTCGCCGACCCGCTGCATCGGCTGGGGGTGGAACTGGCTCCAGGTGGACAGGTAGCGCACGTCCTTCACGTGGTAGGCGATCACCCGGCCGCCCCAGACCCGGACCATGCGCGCGAAGTCCATCGCGCCGAGCGGGTCGCCCTCGTTGGCGATGAACCGGTTCGCGGGATCGTCGATGAAGCCGACGAAGTCCCAGCCGGTCTCTCGCAGCCCGCGGGCGCAGTGGTGTACGTCGTGCAGGTCCGACAGGTACTGCCCATGGTGGATCTCCAAACCGAGGAGGACCTTTTTCCCGGTGCGGCGGGAGAGCTCACGCGTGGTGGCCTCCCAGGCGCGGACGGTCGCGAGCGCCTCGTCGCGGAGCTCCCGCCGGATGTCCTGCCACCGGCCGGGCAGGCCTCGGGCCCGTGCGAACAGGTCGCCCCCCA
>CANKNP010000223.1 GCA_947483545.1 Deltaproteobacteria bacterium
AGCGCCATGCAGAGGTCGCGCTCGCGGCAACCCTTCGGGCCCAGGAGCTTCGGAAAGTCGAGAGCCTGCATCGTGCCCACAACCGCCGCGACGTGACCGTGGGGGAGGCTGCGGACGATCTCGAGGCCGCCCCCGTGGCCACCGCCGATAGCGCCCGTGTGCGGCAGGCCCCGGAGGACCTCCGCGGCGCTGCCGGCGACCCCGGTGAAAGCGCCGGCGGCGGATGAGGGCTCCCCGGCGATGTTGGGCCCCTACCCCCGCGGATAAATCAGCGCGTTCGCCCGCCGCTGCTCCCACGCCAACCGCTGCGGCATCCACCCGCTGACCATTGTGCGCGGCGCGATCTTGGACATCAGGCCGACCCGCGCCTCGTTGGTACCGCACAGCAAATCGATCGCGATGGGGTTGTCCACGAATTCGTAGGTCTCGGTGCGCCATTTGAAATGTGCGGGGGCGGCGCGCATCGCGGCTTCCAATACGACGAGGCCGAGCAGATAGGACTCCAATGCATCCGCGTTGGTGACCATGATCTCGACGCCGTGGCAGACCTCGCCGGCAAACTTTTGGAAGCGGGGCTCAAAAGTGGCGGCGCGAAAGGTGACGCCTTCCAAGCCTGCGTCGAGGGCACCTTCGCGGCACAGATGGCGCAGGCGGCTTCCGTCCAGGAAGGGGGCACCCACGAGGTGAAACGGCCGCGTGGTCCCTCGCCCCTCGGAGAGGTTCGTGCCTTCGATCAGGCACATCCCCGGGTAGATCAGCGCGGTCTCGACCATCGGCATGTTTGGCGAGGGGAAAACCCAGGGCAGCCCTGTCGCGTCGAAGCGGCATCGGGCGTCCCAACCCTCGCAGGGGATGATCTCCAGCGCGCAATCAATCCCGCAGTCGTCCCGGAAAAACCGCGCCAGCTCGCCCATCGTCATGCCGTGCCGAACTGCGAGCGGGTACGCGCTCACAAAACTCTCGTACCCCGGCTGCACAATATTCCCTTCGAGCGTGATCCCATCGATGGGGTTCGGGCGGTCCAACACCACCACCCGCGTGCCAGTCACCGCGGCCACCTCCATCATGTACCCGAGCGTGGCCTGATACGTGTAATACCGACTCCCGATGTCCTGGATGTCGAACAACAGCACGTCCAAATCGGCGAGCTGCTCCTGGCGCGGGCGGAGCGACGCCGCGGTCTTGCCGTAGAGCGAGACGATCTCCCGGGTCCCGGGCGTCGCTACGCGTGCTTGGGACCCCAGCAAGTGGTGCTCGTCCTCGACCGTGATCATGTCCTGGGCGGTCGCGTGCAAGCCGTGCTCGGGCGTGAAGATCCGCCGCAGCCCCACGCCGCGCGCGGGCAAGACGTCGATCAGGTGGTCACAGTCGAGCGTGATGGCGGTGTGATTGCAGGCAACGCCAACCCGCTCCCCCTGGAGCTGGGAGAGGCGCTTGGGGTCGTCGAGGAGGACGTCGAGGCCGTTTCGCATGCGCCATGGTATTGCCGTGTCAACAGGTGGTCAAGGCCCGGGGACGGGGCTAAGGGCCGGGCATGCGCCTTTCCCTTCTCGCCGATTCTCCCGCCCCGCGAGGGCGCGGGTCGGGCGCATCGGCCACTTCGTGCCCCCTTCAATCCTGGCTCCCGTTGCTCTGGCCCCTCGCCGTCGCCTGCACGGGCGACGTGGAGGACTCCGAGCGGCGGCCTCCGCTCGGGGACGCCGACACGGACACCGATTCGGACAGCGACGCCGATGCGGACGCCGACACCGATTCGGATTCGGACACCGACACCGATTCGGACACCGATTCAGACAGCGATTCAGACAGCGACTCGGATTCGGACGCCGACACCCTCTGCGAAGAATCGCTGCCCGCGACCTCGCCCGGCGACACGTGCGTCACCCAATCGATCACCTGCGGGCAGACGCTGGAGTCCACGCCGCTGGGCGGGGACACCGATTGGCTGGGCGACGATTACACGGCCACCTTCTGTTTTCCGAATTTGGACAGTCACGACTATGACGGCCCAGAGCGCATCTTCGCGCTGGATCTGCCCACTGACACGCCCGCGACGGTCACGCTCGAAGCGCCCTGCGCGGACATGGACCTCGCCGTGCTGCGTTGGGAGACCGAAGACGCCTGCCCTGGCACGTCGGATCCCATCTCCACGTGTGAGGGCTCCGACGCCGAGGGGGACGATGATGTGAGCATCGAGTGGGACGTAGACACGCGCTGGCTGATCGTCATCGAGGCCAAGGATTCGGACGACGCCGATGAAAACTTTCGAGTGACGGTCACATGCGAGTAGCCGGGCCGATCCTGCGCGACCGGATCGCCGGCTCGCTCTACGGGCTGCTGATCGGCGATGCCCTGGGCTGTCCCGTGGAGCAGTGGAGCGAAGCGCAAATCGCCGCAAAGTACGGGCGACTGACGGAGATGGAGGAGGGGTCGAAGCGCTGGCGCCCAAGGGGCCTACACTCGGACGATGGCCAGCAGGCCCTGGCCCTCTGTGACGCGCTCCTGGTCAATCCCCACACCCCCGAGCATGGCTTCGCAAAGCTGCTCGTCGATTTGCTCCAGGCGGCGCCCAACCGACGTTTTGGTCTGCACCGAGGGACCGGGAAAAACTTTCGGGCCACTGTCACCGCGCTCGCGACCGGTTGCAACCCACACGAGGCGGGCCAACCCAGCTCCGGCAACGGCGTCGCCATGCTCATCGCCCCCGCCGCGTATGTCTGGCATGACGACCTCGACAAACTGTGCGATGTCGTCGTGCGCATCGGCCGGGTCAAACAAAAGTCCGAGCGCGGGATCGGCGCGGCCGGCGCCGTGGCGTTCATGGTTCGCCACGGGCTGCTCCACGGCGGATTTCAAAACCTCCGCGAGGACGACCTGCTCGCCCTCACCCGCGCCGTCGAATCCACGACCAGCGGCCAGCTCGGCGTGCCCCGCGACGCCATCTTCTCCACTGCCCTCGCGCGCATGCTCCCGAGCCGCCACGGTCCCCGCGCCGACGTGTTGGCCGCCATCGCAGCCGAAGCATCGGCCTCTGCGCCCTACCCGGTGGGACCCGGCGCGGGGTACGCCGTCGCCTCTGTGGTCACGGCGATCTACCTGGTCCTGTCGTGTGACAGCTACGAGGCCGCCGTGACAGACGTCGTCAACCTCGGCGACGACGCAGACACCACCGGCGCGATCGTGGGTGCGATGGCCGGGGCTGCGAGCGGCATGGCGGGCCTCCCGGAGCGCTGGTACGCGGCGCTGGTCGCCCGCGGGGCGTTGGAATCGCGGATCGACGCGGTCGCCGGGTCCGGGCACAACGGCGTTCGGCCGCTTGTGGAGCTGGAGAGCGAGTGGTGTGCGCTGGAGGATCGGCCGAAGCGGGGGCCCCCGACGTCCAAGCGCTGAGGCACGAAGGCGGAGAGGCTAAGGAAGGCAGGAGGAAAGGAGGGGAGGAAAAATGCCGGAAGAAGGGGACGGCCCGAAAGCGGAATCGCCGGCCCGGGCGATTCCGGCCCGTGGCACCCGGGGCTGTTTCCCCTTCCTGTGTTCCTAAGCCTCCCCTGGCGGCCGCCTCCGCTCACAGCAACGTACAAGCCTCGTCAAACGTCAGACGATCCCCACGGGGGTACAGCTTCGCATTGTCGCCATAGCCAAGGCTACAGACGAAGTTGGACTCGACGCGACCGTCGGGGAAAAACTCAGCATTGACACCCGCGTTGTTGAACCCAGACATGGGTCCGACATCCAACCCGAGCGAACGGGCGGCCAGCATCAGGTACGCGCCCTGCAAGGAGCCGTTCCGAAGGGCGGTCTCGCGGGCGAACGCCGCGTTGCCGGAGAACCAGGACGCGCACTCCATGAACGGGAACAGCCGAGGAAGATGTTCGAAGAAGCGCAGGTCGTGCCCGACGATGACAACGACGGGGGCGCTCTCGGTCTTCGCGCGGTTGCCGTCCATCATGTGGGGGAGGATGCGGGCCTTGGCCGCGGCGGTGCGCAAGAACACGAAGCGGCCGGGAAGGCAGTTGAGCGACGTCGGCGCCATCTTGAGCAGATCGTACAGGGCCCGGATCTGCTCGTCCGTGACGGGGCGATCGAGCCAGCCGTTGTGGCTGCGGGCGTCGGTGAAGAACTGGGAGAGGGAGGCGTCGGGGAGAGTGGGCATGAGGGGCTCCAGGGATGGGGGCGCGGCTAACATGGCGGGCCCCCCCAACGTCACCGTCTGTTTTTCCTCCCCGCTCCACCCCTCCCACGCCCCGCCCGCCCGCTAAGGGGCCGCGGTGCTGACCCCCGACGAGCTTCGCCAGATCCGCCGCCTGCACGTCCAGGCTGGCCGGCGCGTGGACACGCTCCTGCAAGGCGAGTACCGCTCGGCGTTCAAGGGCTCGGGCATGGAATTCGACGAGGTGCGGCCCTACGTGCCGGGGGACGAGGTGCGCCGCATCGATTGGAACGTGACCGCCCGCACCGGGGAGCCGTTCGTCAAGACGTTCAAGGAGGAGCGGGAGCAGAGCTTGCTGCTGGTGATGGACGTGTCCGGGTCCGTGCACTTCGGGAGCGGCGGGCGCGACGGGAAGACCGACAAACGCCTTCAGTTGGCGCGTGTGGCCGGTGGATTGGCGTTCTCAGCGCTTCGCACCGGGGATCGCGTCGGCCTCGTCACGTTCACCGACGGCGTCCACGAATTCCTCCCGCCCCGAAAATCGCGCGGGCACGGGTGGCAGGTGATCCAGGCCGCGTTCGCGTCCGGCCGGCGCGGCAAGACAGACCTGGCAGCGGCCCTGGTTTTCGCCCGCAAGGTGCTCAAACGACGAAGCGTGGTGGTGATTCTGTCCGATTTTCTCTCGCCGCCCTTTGGCCCGGAGCTCGACGCGCTGTCGCGCAAACATACGACACACGCGATCCTCGTCCACGATCCGCTGGAGAACACGCTCCCCAATGTAGGGCTGCTGGCTTTGGCAGACGCGGAGGGCGGAGGCACCCGCACCGTCCTGGCGTCCAAGGCGGGGCTCTTGGGCCCGGTGGACCGGCGCATCTCCGACCTCCGCCGATCCGGCGTTCGGGCCAGTGCCCTGGGCACGCACGAAGACGCCTTCCTGCGCTTGCAACACCACTTCATTGCCCGAGGGCGCGGGTGATCCTGCTCCTGCTCGCGTGTGACGACGCCCCCACGCCCCTCCCCCCGCCCGCCAGCGTCTGGGTCGAGGCCCGTCGGGTCGATGTGAACACGGCCGTCCGGATCCACGCGCCTGCTTCAACGCCCATGCCGACGATCGAAGGGCTCACCCTCACGCCCGTCAGCACCGGCGACGATGGCAGCGCCATCTGGGACGTGACCGGCGAGGAGGGAAGCTACATCCTTGATGTCCCCACCACGGACGGGGCAGTTGTGCCGGTGTACGTGGACATCGGCGTGGATGGTCCGACGGGCGGCACGATGGCCGACCTCGCTGGACCCCGCACGAAGCCGGCGCCGGTCTGGCCGTACCTCCTGGCCGGCTTGTTGGGCCTGGGGACCCTGATCGCGGCCACGTTCGCCGCCTGGAACCGCTGGAAGCCGATCCCACCACCCCCGCCCGCCGAACCCCCCGACGTGATCGCGCGGCGGGAATGGGCCGCCCTGCGCGCCCGCATGGAGCTGCCACCCGCCGACCTCGCGCTGGCGCTGTCCGCGGTCTACCGGCGTTATCTCGATGCGGTCCACGTCTGGCCGGCATCCTCCCGGACCACCCGGGAGATCCTCGACAACCTCGCGGGCGACCTGTCCGCCTCCGACTTGGATTGCGCCCGCCGGCTGCTCTCCGCGATGGACCTGGTGAAGTTCGCGGACCGCGAGGCCCAGCGCTCGTTGTTCGAGCAGCTCGACACAGACTTCCACACGTTGCTGGCTCCTCGACGCCTCGGTGCCGGGCGTGGTTGAGCTGGCCGCCCCCTGGTGGCTCCTCGGGCTGCCGCTCGCTGGCCTCCCGCTCTGGGCTTGGGCGCGCCCCCATGTTCTCCGCTTTCCGGGTGTGATGCAGGCCCCGGCGCCGTCGTTGTGGGCGAGCTTGCGCATCGGTGGGGCGCTGCTCCCTCCCTTGCTGGACGGCTTGGCCATCGCGCTGACCCTCGTGGCGATGGCGCGGCCCCAAGCCGTCGAGCGCGACACCGTTCGGGACTCCAACGGCCTCGACATCCTGCTGGCCATCGACACCTCGGGCTCGATGCGCTCCCCAGACATGGGGCGGGGGCTCTCTCCCCTCACGCGTCTTGCCGCCGCAAAGCAGGTGATGTCGCGGTTCGCCGACTCCCGCTCCGACGACCGCCTGGGGCTGTTGGTGTTCGGCGAAGAGGCGTTCGTGCAGGTGCCGCCGACCCTGGATTCGACCACGCTGGGGGCGTTCATCGCCGATCTCGAGATCGGCATGGCCGGCGCCAACGCCACCGCCGTCGGGGACGCCATCGCCGTCGGCGTGAAGCGCATGAAGGATCTGGAGGCGCCGTCGAAGCTGATCATCCTGGTGACCGACGGCAAGTCCAACACCGGCCAGGTGGATCCGATCGACGCGGCCAAGGCCGCGAGGGCGCTCGGCGTCAAGGTCTACACCATCGGCGTCGGTGGCTCCCAAATCGATGAGCGGGGATTGACCGCGGTCGCGCAAATCACCGGCGGAAAATATTATTCGGCCACCAACCTCGCCAAGCTGGACGAGGTCTATCGTGACATCGACAAGAACGAAAAGACCACCGCCAAGGTTCGGGAATTCGTGCATCGTGACGAGCTGTATGGCCGCTGGCTGAGCGCCGGACTCGGGTGTTTTCTCGCGGCGTTTGGGTTGTCCCGGTTCATCTTTCGGCGGCTACCATGACCTGGGCACACCTCGGCGTCCTCTGGTTCCTGGCGTTGGCGGGCCTCGTGGCGGGGCTGGCGTTCCTCGCCTACCGCCGCCGCACGGCGGATCTGAACCGGCTCGCGAGCCCTTCGATGCTCGAAGCGATGCTCTCCAAGGGCGCGGTCCCGTCCCGGGCCTGGCAAGACGTGCTGGCGCCCATCGTGGTCGCGTCGGGGATCGTCGCGCTGGCCGGTCCGCGCTTGGGCTTTGATTGGCAGCAGGTCACGATGGAGGGGGTGAGCATCGTCGCCGTGCTCGACGTCAGCCGTTCGATGGACGCCGAAGATGTCCGCCCCTCGCGGCTCGTCGTCGCCAAGCACGAGCTGATCGACCTCGCCGGCCTGCTCCGCGGCGACGCCGTCGGCCTGGTGCTCTTCGCGCAAGGCGCGTGGACCCGCATTCCGCTCACCACCGACCACGCCACGTGGGCGTGGGCCCTGGACGATTCGACGACGGGCACGATTCGCGCCCAGGGCACGTCGCTCTCCGGCGCGCTCGACGCTGCGATGGGCCTGCTCGACCGCGCCGAGGGCGGCCGCGCCGTGCTGCTGGTCTCGGACGGCGAGGATCACGACAGCGACGACGCCTTGGACGCAGCCCTCACGCGCGCCACCGAATCCCAAACCCACGTCTACGTGATCGGCGTCGGCACACCCGAAGGCGCACCGGTACCCGTGGAGGGCGGCGGATTCAAGAACGACGAGGGGGGCAACGTCGTTGTTTCCAGGCTGGACGAGCCGCGGCTGCGGCGCATCGCGGAGGCCACGGGGGGGGCCTATGTGCGGGCAGTGCCTGGGGATGGAGACGTGCGCGCGATCTATGAGACAGAGATCCGCGGAAAACTGGTGGCAGCGGAGAGGGGCGTTCGCCGGGACAAGCTCTGGCACGAGCAATTTCAATGGCCGTTGGGGTTGGCGCTCTTGGGGATGGTGGTCGGGGCGGGGTTGGGGGTGGGGCGGCGACCCCGCTGATTTTCAGCGGCGTTCACTCACACGGCCAAGCCCCAAGCGTCAGCGCGTTGTCCACCTCGTCGCACTCTTCGATCCGCTCGGTGTCATCGACAAAGACGGTCATGTCACCCCGCCAGTCGGCCTCCAGCACATGGAAGGACAAGGACTGGGCCGTACCCGCGGCGAGGGTCAAGGGCGTGCCGCTCGCGACGACAGTTCCTCCAGGGTTGTACACGCCGCTGGTGAACGCCGTGCTGTCCGCGAGCCCGGTGTTGGACACCTGGACGACAAGCTCCACGCTGCCGTCGTCATTGCAACAATACACGGGGTCACTCGCGAGCAGATCCGCCAGCTCATCGGAATTGCCAAGGGTCGTACCCCCGGCTCGGAAATTGTTCCACCGCTCCCAGTTGGGCTCGGGGTGCGTAGGGATCGAGCCATCGTCGTTGACATTGGAGATCGAATAGGCGAACTGGTTCCAAATCGTGCGGGACGGACGCCACGAGTTGTCGAGATCGCCCAGGACCGTGATTCCGTTCCACCCGTCATAGGCGTAGTCGTTCGATGGGAGCACAATCTCCGTCTGGCCGTCGTTGTCCACATCCACGATGAGCGGATACTCGAAGAGCGTTCCGGAGGCATGGTCGTCCGCGATGAATTTGACGGCCCCGGTGGCGCCATCGTACACCCACAGCGTGATCTCGTCGGCGTACACGACGTCCGAAGCCCCGTCGCCCTCAAAATCGAACACGCTGGAGCCCGTCACGCTGGAGGAATAATCCTGCACGGCCTGCGACCAGAGTACAGTGCCGTCCCCGTCGAAGACCGAGTAGTAGTAGGCCCCCGCGACGCCGACCTCGGCCATGCCGTCGTCGTCGAAGTCGGCGACAGTCGGCGGGCCACCCCCGCCGCCAGGCACAGACACCTGCCATCGAACAGTGCCGTCCGCATTGGTGACGATCACCAAGCCACCGCAGGTGTGGACCAGCTCGGGGATCCCGTCGAAATCGAAGTCCCCGGCGGCGGGCATGCCATCGCAGGTGCCATCCCCCCAAAGGGGCGTGC
>CANKNP010000224.1 GCA_947483545.1 Deltaproteobacteria bacterium
ACGAACCCGACGCGCCGCCTCCGCCGAACCAGCCGCCTCCGCCGCCCCCACCCGCCCCGCCGTCGTTGAGCGCATCCCCGCCAGCCAGGGCGCTGCCCGCCTCGGCCCCCGCGCCCGCCGCGCCTCCGGCGGTCTGCGTGCCCCCGAGACCGGGGTAGGGCCCCGTGCCGTCCTCGCCAGTCTCGCCCCCGCCCGCGCCGCCATCGCCCTGGCCGGAGCAGTCCCCGCCCCCACCGCCCCCGCCCGCTGTGATGAGCTCGGTCTCCGCACGCCTCACGGCTGACCGTCCTCCTCCGGATCCACCCACGCACCCGTTCTCGGCGCCGCTCAGGACGCCGGCCCCGCCGCCGCCCCCGTACGTCGCCGTCGGGCTCCCGCGCACGCCAGGGCCGCCGACCACGACGGTGAGCACCTCGCCACCGACCACCGCGAGGGTGCCGGACGAGAACCCGCCGCCGCCACCGAGTCGCAAGTATGCGCCGCTGCCCGCCGCGCCGGCCCCCCAAGCCTGGATCTGGATCGTGACGCAGCCGCCGGGGACGGTGAACGTTTGATCCAGGTCGGTCCAACGGTACACCTGGGGGGTGAGCTCGCAGGGCACCGCAGTGTCGGTGGCCGTTTCGGTGTCGGTGTCGCCCGTGTCCACGACGGCCGAGTCACTGTCGGGGCTGTCCGAGTCGGTCGTTGAATCCGGGGCGGTGTCCGCTGAATCCACGGTGTCGGAGGTGTCGCCGGCCCCGTGACCGCTGTCCAACTTGACGATGCCCTGCTCTGAGCAGGCGGCGAGGAGAACGAGGAGGGAGAGGCGCATCCGCGAAGTGTAGCCTCACACCCCCGCCGCCTTCGCATCCTCCAAGCACTGGCCGCTATACTCCAGGAACATCGTACGCCAATCCGCGGTGACCTTGAGCTGCTTGAGCAGCTGGTGTGTGCCGCCGAGCGCGCGGTGCAGGTAGACGAGCTCTTTCGGGGCCTTGAGTCGGTACTGCGCCAGCATGCCGGGCATCAACTTGGTGACTTCATCCTGCACATTGTCGTCGGGGCCGCCCATCAGGAAGCCCTCGGGGCGGAAGGCCTGGCCGATCGAGGTGCAGAGCCGCCACAGCAGGTCATCGGCCTCGGGATGGCGCTCGGTCAAGCAGCCGAGGGGGATGCAGTTCGCGACGCAGGTCTCGCGGTCCCCGGCCACGGCCGCCTGGCCCACGCGGGCGTAGGTGGCCATCCACGCGAGGTCGTACCGGCGGACGCAACCAAAATCAAGGATTCCAACCTTTCCATCGGGCGTAAAGAGGTAGTTTCCTGGGTGCGGATCGGCGTGGATCGCACGCCACAGGTACTCCATCTTCAAGAACGTGCGGCCCAGCGTGTGACCGGCACGCTGGCGAGCGGCCTCGGGAGCCGTGGAGCTGAAAACCGAGAGGGGACGGCCCTGCAGGCGCTCCATGGTCAGCACCTTGCTGGTTGACCAGCCTTCGTGCACGAACGGGATGGTGACGTCGGGATCCCGGTCCCGGCCCTGGGTGAACAGGCGCCGGAAAAACTGGAGGTTCGCCGCCTCCTGTTTGTAGTCCAGCTCCTCCTGGAGCCGCTCGGTGATCTCGGCCCAGATCGCGTCCACCTCTGCGCGGTCCCGCTGGAGCACCCGGCCCGCGAGCAGCATGGTCTTGAGCGCGGACATGTCCGAGCCCACGCTGTCCTCGATGCCCTCGTGCAGCACCTTGACCACCACACGGCTGCCATCCGGCAGGATCGCGCCATGCGCCTGACCGAGGGACGCGGTGCCCACCGGCTCTTCGTCAAAGCTCTTGAACAACGTACCAAGATCCCCGCCGAGGTCGCTCTCCACGCGCTTGCGGATCGCCGCGAAGGGGACCGGCTCAGCCTTGTCGTGCAGCCGCCCCAACATCGCGCGCGCCTCGGGTGGCATGTTCAGGCCGTCGGCGACCTGGGCGACCGCCTGTCCGACCTTCATCGCCGCACCTTTCAACGAGCCCAAGTTCGTGACGATGCGCTCCGCGTTCTCGACGTGGGTGCGGTCGAGGCTCTTCTTGCGTGCTTCTTCGTCCTGAAAAAGACCGGTGATGCGCTGCCCCAAGTAGGAGCCGCTCACCTTCGTGGAGAGGGTGCCGAGCTGCGCGAGTCTGGAGAGTTTGCTGGCCATGGACCTTTCCCGGCGGCGCGCCGGTGTCTACTGTGCGCCCGAGGATAACCACGCCGATGCCCCCGTCACCCGCCCATCACGCGCTCGCTGCCGCCCGACTCGACAAGTTCCACAAGGAGACCGTGCAGCGCGTCGCCGACACCGTCGCGGCGCATCCCATCGTCGTCGTCGGCATGGCCTGGAACCCCAATGTGCCGCGGGGCGTGAAGGCGCTGGAGGCCGCTGGCCACAAGGTCGAGTACCTGGAGTTCGGCAACTACGTCTCCGGCTGGCGCGAGCGGCTCGCGATCAAGCTGTGGTCGGGCTGGCCGACCTACCCGCAGGTGTTCGTGAAGGGCGTGCTGATCGGGGGCGCGGATCAGGCGCAGGAGGCGTTGAAGTCTGGGGAGTTGGTGAAGATGCTGGCGGGGTAGGGCTGCCCCTCACACCCGCGGGATCCGCTCGCTGAACCCGCACAGCACCTCGTACGGGATCGTGCCGGCCCAGCCCGCGATCTCTTCGACAGACACGCGCTGATCGCCCTGGCCGCCGAGCAAGACCGCCTCGTCGCCGGCTTCGACGGGCTCGGTCACGTCGGTCACGTCCACCATGCACAGGTCCATGCAGACGACGCCGACGACCGGGCACCTCCGGCCGCCGATCAAGACCTGGGCGCGGTTTCCGAGGGCGCGCGGGTAGCCGTCTGCGTAGCCGATGGGCAGGGTTGCGATCCGGGAGGGGCGCGTGGTCACAAAGCTTCGGTTGTAGCTGACGGAGGCGCGGGCAGGCAGATCGCGGACGACCAGCACCTGCGTGGTGACCCGAAGCACCGGGCGCAGGGGAGGGGAGTCCGGGCAGGGCGAAGCACCGTAGAGTAGGATGCCCGGTCGGACCATGTCGAGGTGGAACGCGGGATGTTGAACGAGGCCGCCGGAGTTGCATGTGTGTCGTAGTGTTGGGGCGTACCCGCGGGAGTGGAGGGTGTGGAGCGCCTCGGCGTAGCGGCGGGCCTGCTCGCGGGTGAACTCCCCGGCGGGGCCGTCCGGGGGTCCGTCGGCCAGGGCGAAGTGGGTCATGAACCCCTCGACGTCGAGCGAGGGGAACCGGGCGAGGCGGTCAAGGAACCTGCCCCAGTGCGGCAAGGCGACGCCCAGGCGCCCCATGCCGGTGTCCACCTTCAAGTGCACGCGCTGACGGACACCCGCGGCCCGGGCGGCTGTGTCGAGGCGCTCAGCGTCCCCCTCGTCGTAGAGCACGGGGATCATTCCACGGCGTACAACCTCCTCAGCGCCGAACCGGCCGACGCCGCCGAGGCACAAGACCGGCGTCGTGATCCCCGCGTCCCGGAGTTGGACGCCCTCCTCGACGAGCGCTACGCCGAACCAGTCCACGCCGGCCTCAGCGAGCGTGCGGGCAGATCGAACCGCGCCGTGGCCATACGCATCGCCCTTCACGGCCGCGAGGATTTGGACGCCCCGGCGCACCAAACCCCGCGCCACCGCGAGGTTGAACGCCAACGCGTCCGTGTCCACATGCGCGACGGTCGGGCGGATGGCCATCGGCGCGGCCTTAGCCCGATCATCTCAAAGTGGTGGCGTCACTTCGGGATGATGATCATCTCAAAGTGGTGGCGTCACTTTGGGATGATCGCGGGGATACGAACCCCCATGGACTTTCCCCTCCGGGCCCACACCCACCTGCTGGTGATCGCCGGATCGCGGGCGTTTGGCGTGCACCGTTCCGACTCCGACGTGGATGTGAAGGGCGTCGCCGTTCCGCCCAGCCGGTGGCTCCACGGCTGCATGAACACGTTCGAGCAGGCGAACGACCCGCAGGACATCGCCAGCTTCGCCCAAGACCTCCGCGAGGGCGAACGCGCGGTGGTCCAGGCGACCAAGCTCGAAGGAACCGTCTTTGATCTGCGCAAGTTCGTGAAGCTCGCGGCCGACGCCAACCCGAACCTGCTCGAACTGCTCTACTGCCGCGACGACGAGGTGCGGTTGATCACCCCGGTTGGGCAACGGCTCCGGGATGCCCGAGGCCTGTTCCTGTCGGCCCGGGCCCGCCACACGTTTGGTGCCTATGCGACGGCGCAATTGAAGCGGATCGAGACCCATCGGCGGTGGCTGTTGCACCCGGTCGAGCATGCGCCGGTCCGGGCGGAGTTTGATTTGCCGGAGCGGTCGCTGGTCTCCCCGGATCAACGGTTGGCGGCGGCGGCGGCCATTCGCGAGCGGGTGGAGGCCTGGGACGTTGACCTTGGCGCGCTGGCCGAGCCGGAGCGGCTGAACCTCCAGGGGCGAATCGCGGCGATGCTGGCCGAGCTCCAGATCTCGCAGGATGATCGCTGGCGGGCGGGCGCGCGGTCCATCGGGATCGACGAGAACTTCTTGATTTTGTTGGAGCGCGAGCGCCGGTACAAGACCGCGCGGTCCCAATGGGACCACTACAACCACTGGAAGGCGAACCGGAACGCAGCGCGGGCGGAGGGAGAAGCGCGCACGGGCTACGACGTGAAGCACGCCGCACACCTGTACCGGCTCCTGAAAATGTGCCGGGAGATCCTTACGAGCGGCGAGGTTCACATCTGGCGGGGCGACCGCGACGCCGATGTGATCCACGCGATCCGCAGGGGCGACTGGTCCTACGATCAGCTGGTGGGCTGGGCCAAGGAGGCGGACGCGGAGATCGATGACATCTATGCCCGGAGGGCGTTCGTGATCCCCGAGGGCCCGGATCGCCCCGCGGTCGATGAGCTTTGTGTGGAGCTGGTGGAGATGGGTTTGGCGTGGCAGTCGCGCTGATGGCGGGCTCCACGCCCCTGGCCACCGCTCCCAGCCGGACCGTGTGCCGCCCGTGGGCACCGGCGGGCCCGCCCGGATAGCCCCGGCCATGGCTGTCAACAAACCGGAGAAGCAGGCGCTCGACGATGCGCTCCCCACCTCCACATGGATGGCCAAGCGGGTGGTCCCGATGGTCGGCACGACCACGTTCTTCGCCGTGCTCACCCACGGGGAGCCGGTCCTGGTCTCGGCGATCGGGATCTTCTGGGGGCTCGGCATCGTCAAGAGCTACTACAACCGGGTCGGGCGGCTGGCGTTGGGCACTGGGCAGGGACAACGCCCGGAGTTGACGAGCCAGGTTGAGCGCACCCCGTCGCCCTCCACGCCCGCCCGGATCGCCGAGATCCCGGCGTCGGTCGCCGACATCGCACGCCAGGTGCAGACCGTCGCGGCGGGGCTTCGGCGGCTGGAACATACGCGCACCGCGGATCGGTTGGAGGCCGGGATGCGGGAGGTCGGGCGGCTCGCGGCGCTCACCGCCGTCGCAGGGCCGGAACCGGACGATTTGCGTGCCGAGATCGCCGCACTTCATGCCCGGGCGGAGGCCACGACGGATCCGGAGGCGCGCGAACTGTGGCGCGCGAACGCCCAAGCTGCCGAACACCGGCTTGCGAAGGCCCTGGCGCTGGCCGCCGCCACGGATCGCACCCACGCGCGCATCGAAGCGTTCCGCCAGGCGGTGAAGTCTCTCGCCGTGGACCTGGCCCGGCTGGATCTCTCGGCGCAGGACCCGGGTGCGCTTACCGCGGTGGAGGAGCACGCCCTGGCCCTGGAGCGTGACGTCGAGGCGTTGACCCGTACGCACACAGAGATCTCGCAGGCGGAGCGGGCTTCGGCGGGGGTGAACGCGGGGAGACGGGTGGGGCAGGGGGGGTAGGCCGGAGGCTCAGATCCCGCCGCCGAGGATCAGCCAGGCGACCCCAGACCCGGCTTCATCGCCGTCCCCGTACATTTCGCCAACGACGAGATCGGCGTGACCGTCGCTGTCGATATCCCCGACGGCGCTGGGGACAGTCTACGCGCCCTGAATAGGCGAGGCAACGCCCGCCCGCCCGATGCCCAGCAGCGGACCACGGCGGTGACGACGGCCCGCCCCCGGCCAGCGCGCTGCCCAACGGCGCTCTCGCGACAGCGGTCGCCAGCCACCCCGCGCCTTTTCGGATTAGCCGCGCCCCCATGCGAATCCTCGTCTCCGGCGGCGCCGGCTTCATCCCCTCTCATCTCTGTGAACAGCTCCTCGCCCAAGGCCACGAGGTCGTCGCCATCGACAACTTCGTCACCGGGCACCGGCGCAACCTCACGACGCTCCTCGGCCAGCCCGGGTTCAGCTTCATCGAGGCCGATGTGACCAAGGAGCTGCCCGCCGACGGCCGCTTCGACCGCATCTACCACATGGCCAGCCCGGCCAGCCCCATCGACTACGTGCAGCTCCCCTTCGAGACGCTGTACTGCGGCTCGGACGCCACCCGCATCGCGCTCGACCGTTGCCGCAAGGACGGCGCCCGCTTCTTCCTCGCCAGCACGAGCGAGGTCTACGGCGATCCGCTCGTTCACCCGCAGGTTGAGTCCTACTGGGGCAACGTGAACCCGATCGGCCCACGCAGCGTCTACGACGAGGCCAAGCGCTTCGCCGAGGCCCTGACCATGGCCTACCACCGCTACCATGGCGTGGAGACGCGGATCGTACGCATCTTCAATACCTTTGGCCCCCGCATGCGCGAGAACGATGGCCGCGTCATGCCCGCCTTCATCTCCCAAGCTTTGCGTCGTCAGCCGCTCACCGTGTTCGGCGACGGCATGCAGACCCGCAGCTTCTGTTTTGTGGACGACAACGTCCGAGGGCTCATGGGCCTGATGGAGTCGGACCTGCAAGAGCCGTGCAATATCGGCAACCCCCATGAGATGACGATGTACCAGCTCGCCGAGTACATCAACAAGTTCACGGGGAACACCGCCGGGATCATCCACAAGCCGCTCCCGACTGACGACCCGATGCAACGCAAGCCGGTGATCGATCGGGCGACCAATGCGTTCGGTTGGACGCCCCAAGTCAGCTTCGAGACCGGCGTGGAGCGAACCGTCGCGTACTTCCGGGATGTGGTCGGGGTGGTCTGAGCCCGGGGTCGGATACGCCCCCGCCATGCTCTTTTCCCTGCTCGCCTCGTGCCTGTACATCTCCGACAACGAGGTGGTTGGGCGGCTGGTGGTCGATTCGGGTGACACCGACTCTGGGGACACCGACACCGACACCGACTCAGCGGACACGGACTCAGCGGACACCGACACCGACTCGGCCGACACCGACTCGGGCGACACGGACACCGCGATCGACACAGGCGTGGGCTGTGTTGCGCTGGTGTTCGACGATGGGACGGACAGCGTTACCGTGCCCTCGCCGGACAACGTCGTGACCGAGAGCAAGTGGACGGTCGAGGCCTGGATCTACTACGAGGGAACCCCCGGCGCGATCTTCCAGAAATGGATGTATGCGCTGGAGGATCGCCAGCTGCAAATCACGACCGATGGCTTCTACGGCGCCATCTACATGACCAGCGAGACGCCCTCTGTGTACGGCGTCGCGCCCGTGCCCGAGGACACCTGGACGCACATCGCGATGGTGCTGAACGGCAGTGAGCTGATGCTTTTTCAAGACGGCTCGCTCGCGAGCTTGAGCGGGGCAGGCAGCTCCACCGGCGCCGGGATCTCCACCGGGGACGTGGTTCTGGGCTTCCTCGACCGGGGCGACGACATCGACGCCATGGGCGGGGCGATCGCAGACCTGCGGCTCTCGGACAACGCGAGGTACACCCGCCCGTTCACCCCGGCCACCCGCCTCGTCTCGGACGTGAACACGCTGGCCCTGTGGGCGTTGAACGAAGGTTCCGGCGAGCGGGCGGCGGACACCTCCATCCACGGCAACGACGGCGTGATCGCAGGGGCGACCTGGGGAGAGCGCCCGTGCCGGTGAGTGGGGCCGCCGATCCGCGCGCTCGGCGAACCTCGCGTGCGGATCGGCGCTCTCTTCGCACCGTTCCTACCGGTGGAATGCGACGGTCCGTCGAAGACGCCGGGCCCGCCGCCTTCCACCTGGAACGGTGCGCTTAGGGGCCAGCCCGGCTCCAGGCCAAGCACTTCCAGGGACTTAGGATGGTGTTGTTGGTCCAGCGCCCGGGCTGGCCCTCCAAAATCGATGCGATATTCGAGCCCAGTCACGGGTATGGTGCCGCCCGATGCGAAACCCAACCCCGAACGGACTCGGTTCCAAGCTCTTGATCGGGGTGATGGCGCTGGGCGTGCCCACCGCCGTGGCACCCCGAGCTGACCTCCAGGGTCCTGTGGTCGAGCCGGTCCTCGTCGATCTCGGCCCTGTCGAACCCGCCGGCTTCGGTGCTCCCGGGCTTGATCCCAAGCTCCTCGCGCTCGCCATCGACTCGCTGGCCTGCGCCCAGGGCGCCGGACTGGCGGAGGGCGATCAGGCGGCGAGCGTGCTCTCCATCATCGACTTTCGGCTGCCGTCCACGGCACCGCGACTGTGGGTGCTTGATCTCGTGCACCACACCACGCTGTTCGTCGAGCGCGTGGCGCATGGCCGCACAACAGGCGAGGATCTAGCGGTCAAGTTCTCGAATACGCCCCACAGCAACGCCTCGAGCGTAGGCTTGTTCCGCACGGGCGAAACCTACATCGGCAAGCACGGGCGCTCGTTGCGTCTCGATGGGCTCGAGCCTGGGTTCAACGACAACGCGCGTTCGCGGGGGATCGTCGTACACGCGGCGGACTACTGCACCGCCGAGCACGTGGATGCCTACGGACGCCTCGGTCGAAGCCAGGGGTGTCCGGCGCTCGACCCGGGAGTGTCGG
>CANKNP010000225.1 GCA_947483545.1 Deltaproteobacteria bacterium
CCGGGTGCTGACCCGCTGGCAGATGGGCCCCGTTTTCGTGTCTTACTCCTCCATCCCCATGTTCGGCGACGACGGCTCGTTCATCGACTCCTCCCCGTCGAGCGCCAACGGGGCTGGCGCCTCCATCCGGAACGTGCTTGCGATCCGGTGGGGCTGCACAGGTCCGCCGTCGGTCGCCGGATCCAGCTGCCATGCCTCTTGCCAGGCCTGAACGGACTCTTCTGCGCGCCCCGCAGCTTCGAGGGCCCGAGCGCGCGCTGCCCAGGCATCCGCGCTTGGGGAAAGCCGGAGCGCCACGTCGGCGGCGTCCAGGGAAATGCCGGGCTTATTCGACCACAAGCGCGCGTCGGCCGTCGCGAGCGCCGCGATGGCATCCGTCAGGCCGGTCGGCTCGGCGGCGGGGTCCGCTTCCCTGGCTGCGCGCGCTCGGAGCCGGGCGCTCACGCCCTCTGGCGCTCGGTCCGCGGCAGCGTCGATCTGGCCGGTGGCGGTGAGCAGGGCCACCTCGAGATCGTCCGTCTGCGGCCCCGGAGCCCGACTCCGCAGCGCCCCGATCAGCGTGAGCGCGTCAGCATACTTGCCTTCCGCGACCCGATGTTGGATCCTCCGGCGGACCGGCTCGGGCGACGTTGTATTGGTCGCCTGCCAATGGGCCAACAGGGGGTCCAGATCGTCCTTCCCCATACTCTCGGCGATCCGCACCTGAAGCTCGGCGTGTACCGGATCTGCTTGGAAGCTCGGCGGCAGGCGCTCCAACGCGGTCCGCGCCTCCAGCGGGCGCCCGATCCGGAGCAGCGCATCGGCGAGGGGCGTCATCCAACGGGGGTCTGTGGGGGCAGCGTCGTTCAGCCCCTGCCAAACGAGCACGGACTCCTCCGGTTTTCCCGTCAGCATCAGCGTTGTCGCCAGATCAGCGGTGATCAGCGGTGAGCTCGGCCGGGCGAGCGAGGCGCGGCGAAGGGTATCGGCCGCCGTGCCACCGCCCGGTACGGCGTACACCTGCCAGCGCGCCCACATCCACTGCGCGATCGGCTGGCCCGGGTCGATGAACACCGCCCGAAGAACGGGGTTGAGCTTCTTGCTCTCTGGCTCCACTGGCGGCGGCATCAGGCCGAGGTAGGTGGCGCATCCCCGGCCAGTGATCAGCTCGGCGTAGGTGTCCTTCGACCCCGGCTTTTTCCATGCGGCCAGCACGCTCTCCCCGACCGGTCGGCCGAGATCTTCCGCTGCGCCTTCCAGCAGCTCGGAGAACATCGGGTAGGGGTGCTCGCGGGGGCCCGTCGCGGACCGGGAGACGCAGGCCCCGCGCTGCTTGCACAGCTCCAGCGTAAGGGTGAGCGCCTCCGGGGTGCCAGCGCCCGTGAATGTGGCTTGCCAGAGCTGCTCAGCCGCTGGCCGTTGCAGCGCCCAGGTCGGCGGAGGTGCGTCGGTCTGGACGCGGACAAGCACGCCGGGAATGTCCGAGAGGCCGAGCTCCAAAGCGGTGGTCGCGAGCCCCTGGAACTCGACGTCCCAGCGAAAAGGCCCGTCCAACGAGAGCACGGGCAGCAGGATCTCGGTGAGCGCGGGAGGCGGGGTGGACGGGGCCTCGGGCTCGGCGTCGGGCGCCAGGGGCTCGGCGGGGCAGCCCAGGAGGAGAAGGAGCGTCCCAGTGAGGGCGTTCGCGCGCATCCGGCGCCCTATCGCGTGAGTTGGCCCGCCGGAGGGCGGATGTCCGAGGTCGGGACGAGCCGACCGTGATGCTCACGCACAAGCTCGATTGGGGGGATCGGCCGACCGAGGAAGCGGGCGCCGTGCAGGGAGAAAGCGATCGGATCGCCGGAACAGAGTACACGGAGAGAGCCGGTGCCCGGTTCGTCGAACTCCGGGTGGTTCGCGAGCCACTGCACCAGGCGAACCGCGAGGTAAGGGCCGGGGTCCAGGAGTGCCGGCCCGGGCCCCATGGCGGCGCGGATGGTGTCCGCGAGCAGGGGGTAGTGGGTACAGCCCAGCACGATCGCGTCGCAATCGACGAGATCCGCGAGGTACCGGCGGGTTGCCTCCTGCGCGAGAGGGGTGCGTTCCCAGCCCTCCTCGATGATCGGGGCGAGCAGCGGGGCGGCGCGCTGAACGACGATCTTGTCCGGAGCCAACTTGTGAATCTCCGCGACGTAGGTGCCTGAGGCCACGGTGCGGGCGGTCGCGAGGATCCCGATTCGGCGACCGCCATGCGCGACTGCCAGCTCAGCGCCGGGGATGGTGACCCCGAGAATGCGCCGAGGGCTGTCCGGTGATGGGGCATAGCGCTGCTGCAGGTGCCTGAGCGCTACGCAACTCACGGTGTTGCAGGCCACGATCACGAGCCGGCACCCCTCCTCAAACAGCCGCTCCACCGCCTGCTCTGCGAAGTCGAGGATGGTGTCCGCGCTCCGGCCGCCGTAGGGCGCTCGCCCAGAGTCTCCGAGGTACAGAAAATCCGTGGTCGGAAGCGCATTCTGGAGCGCCCGCAGGACCGTGAGGCCGCCGAAACCCGAGTCGTAGACGCCGATCACAGGGGGCCAGCCCGGGCGCTGGACAAACAACAGAGTCCTAAGGTCCTGGAAGTGCTTGACTTGGAGCCGGGCTGGCCCCTAACCGCACCGTTCCAGGTGGAAGGCGGCGGGCCCGGCGTCTTCGACGGACCGTCGCATTCCACCGGTAGGAACGGTGCAAAGAGACCGCCGGGCCGCGAGCGAGGTTCGCCGAGCGCGCGGATCGGCGGGCTAGTCATCCTCGGCCAAGCCGGAGATCTTCAGCATCAGCTCGTCCGGGTTCCCAGCGGCGCGGAGCGCGTCCTCTTCCGTGATTCGGTTCTGCTTGAGCAGATCGAAGATGTGCTGGTCGAAGGTTTGCATTCCGTAGGTGGCCTTGCCCTTCCGGATGTGATCGCGGATCTCCCGTGTGCGCTTGCCATCGACGATGCACTCGTACACGGTCCCGTTGTTGCGCATGACCTCGATCGCCGCCACGCGTCCACCGTTCACGGCAGGGATGAGCCGCTGAGAGATGACGGCCTTGAGAACCGAGCCGAGCTGAAGGCGGATCTGGGTCTGCTGATGCGGCTCGAAGAACCCCAACAGACGGTTGATCGTCTCGTGCGCGTCGATGGTGTGCAACGTTCCGAGCAGCAGGTGCCCGGTCTCTGCGGCCTGCAGCGCGATCTCGACGGTTTCAAGGTCGCGAAGCTCGCCGATGAAGATGACGTCCGGATCCTGGCGCAGCGCCGCTCGCAGGGCTGAGTGAAACTCGGCAGTGTCAATGCCGACCTCTCGCTGGTTGACGACGCACTTCTGGTCGGTGAACACAAACTCCGTGGGGTCTTCGATCGTGAGGATGTGGTGCGGGTGAGACCGGTTGATCTCCTCGATGATGGACGCGAGCGTCGTGCTCTTCCCGGACCCGGTCGCCCCGGTCACCAGGACCATGCCGCGGGACTCCTGGGCGATCTGCTTGAGGATCGCCGGGAGCCTCAGCTCGTCGATGGTCTTCACTTTCGACGGGATCGCCCGGAGCACGGCGCCGATTTTGCCCTGCTGGCGAAAGACGTTGCACCGAAACCGGGCCAGCCCGGGAACGCTGTGCGCCAGATCGCAGTCGTTCGTGTCCTTGAACCGCTTGCGCTGGTGCTCGGACATGATGTTCCAGAGCGCTGTCCCCAGGGACTCGTTGGTCACCACGCCGAACTCGGGCTGCGACTTGAGGGCGCCGTGAATGCGAAAACTGGGGGGTAAACCCACCTTCAGGTGGATGTCGCTCGCGCTCTTCTGCATGGCGACTGCGCACAGCTTGTTCAGATCCATCGCGAGGTCGCTCCGGGCGGGCGGGGAGCTTAGCGCGGCACCCCTGAAACGGGGGCCCCCTGCAGGCGATGGCTGGAGGGACGTGCGGAGCTCGCCACCCGGGAGACGGGCGGCTCGCCGCCTGCTGCCGCTGCTCAACCGCACCGAGCCGGGTCCCCGCTTCGGCGGGTACTCCCGCAGAAGCGGGGTATGCGCTCGTACTCGAGCGCACCCCGGTGGGGGTTTGCCCCCCACACAACACTGCACGGAACACTTTTTCACAGATCGGACATTTTATGGTCGGTCCGCGCTTGCGTGTGTCCAGCCTCGTGGTAGGCTGTATGTGTTCCCCCGAACACTCTTCGCCTCGCCCATCTACCCTTCCTTTCCCCCCGTTTGGAGTCTCTCATGGCCATGGATCCGGATCGTCAAAAAGCCCTCGAAGCCGCCGTCACCTCGATTGAGCGCCAGTATGGCAAGGGCTCGATCATGCGCCTCGGTGCACACGAGCACGTGCAGATCGGCCACATCTCGACCGGCTCGATCGGCCTCGACATCGCGCTCGGCATCGGGGGAATCCCCCGCGGCCGGGTGACCGAAGTGTACGGCCCGGAGGCGAGCGGCAAGACTACGCTCACCCTGCACGTCATCGCAGAAGCCCAGCGTAAGGGCGGCGTCGCCGCCTTCATCGATGCCGAGCACGCGCTGGACGTGAACTACGCGAAGGCGCTTGGCGTGAACGTCGAGGAGCTGCTCATCTCCCAGCCGGACACGGGCGAGCAGGCGCTTGAGATCGCGGACACGCTGGTGCGCTCCGGCGCGATCGACGTCGTGGTGGTCGATTCCGTCGCAGCTCTGGTGCCGAAGGCCGAGCTGGATGGGGAGATGGGCGATGTGCAGCCCGGCGCCCAGGCCCGGCTGATGAGCCAGGCGCTGCGCAAGCTGACCGGCAGCATCCACAAGTCGAACTGCTCGATGGTGTTCATCAACCAGGTCCGGATGAAGATCGGCGTGATGTTCGGCTCCCCGGAGACCACCACCGGCGGCAACGCCCTGAAGTTCTACGCGACCGTCCGGCTCGATGTGCGCCGGATCGGCTCGATCAAGAGCGGCGAAGAGACCATCGGCAACCGCACGCGTGTCAAAGTGGTGAAGAACAAGCTGGCCGCCCCGTTCCGCCAGGTCGAGTTCGACATCGTCTACGGCCGCGGCATCAACAGCGAAGGCGAGCTCATCGACATCGGCGTGGAGCTGGGGATCGTGCGCAAGTCCGGGTCCTGGTTCGCGTACGGCGAAGATCGCATCGGCCAGGGGCGCGACAAGGCCTCCGCGTACATCGCCGAGCGTCCCGAGCTGCGGGAGAAGTTGCGCAACGAGATCATGAACCGCGGGGCCGCTGCGGTGCAGATCGTCCCTGGCGCGCAGGCCGAGGCGTAGGGAGCGATGGTCCGGGCGGCTCGGGGCTCAAGCTCTGGGCCGTCCACCCGGGCCGCAGAACGCCGCTGATCATGGAGCGGGCGGGATCAACGGGGTGGCTCGAGCTGCCGGCGCAGCAGGTCCAAGGCCATTGCAGTCGTCATTTGGAGGTTTCTCGCCCGGTCGAAAGGCAGGCGAAGCCGCTTGTGAATGGTGCCCCCGGGCCCTGCGAGGCCGATGTGTACCGTGCCGACCGGTTTCGCGTCCGTGCCGCCGCCTGGCCCCGCCACGCCCGTCACGCTCAAGCCCCACGTCGCCCCGGTGCGCTCCCGAATCCCCTCCGCCAACGCCCGTGCCACGGGCTCGCTGACCGCCCCGTGCTCCGCCAGGAGGGCCTCGCTGACGCCGCACTGCCGCACCTTCTCCGCGTCCGCGTAGGTCACACCGCCCCCGATGAACCACTCAGAGGACCCGGGCGTCGCCGTCACCTCCGCTGCGATCCTGCCAGCCGTACAGCTCTCCGCGGTCGCCAGCGTCTCCCCGCGACGCTTCAGCGCTAGACCCACCACCTCCGCCAAGGGTCCCCCTCCCACCGTGAACACAAACTCCCCCAACCGCGCCAGCGCATCTGCCAGCACTGGGGCTTCGTCCACCTCTGGATCCAGGTGGAGCTTCACGTGAATCTCCGGCAGATGGGCTCGATAGCCGACGGTTACGCCCGGCCGGTCCACGCCCGCCATCCGCTGCCCGGCCTCGGACTCGGCAAGTCCGATGCACCGAATCAGCACCGTCCGCTTCGGCGGGAGCGAGAAGCGCTCGGCCAGATCCGGCAGCACGTGCGCTTCGAACATCCGCTTCATCTCCGACGGCACGCCCGGCAGGAAGTACAGGTGGGAGGTAGGTTCGTCCAGGCGGTAGCCGGGTGCGGTGCCCCAAAGGTTCTCCAGCAAGATCGCGCCGGCGGGGAGAATGCCCTGCTTCCGATTCGCCGGGGGCATCGGGCGATTTCGCGACCGGTAGCGGGCTTCGACCTGATCCAGCGCCACCGGGTCCATCGCGAGCGGACGTTCGAAGGCGAGGCCTGCCGCTTCGGTCGTGAGATCGTCCGAGGTCGGGCCGAGCCCGCCCGTGCAGATGACCACGGCAGCGCGTCGGGCGGCCTGGCTCAGGATGTCCCGGATCTCGTCGCGTTCATCGCCGACAACGGTGATCCGCCCGGCGGTGAACCCGCGCTCTTTCATCGCCGCGCAGATCCAAGCGGCGTTGGTGTCCGAGGTGCTGCCGCTGACAAGCTCCTCGCCTTGGGAAACGACCTCAAAGCGAACCATACGAACCTCCGTGAGCGCCAGGTGTGGGCGTCCGGCGGTCATACCCCGGGAGCGCCGCCTACGAGATGGCGGATTACCCCGGGGCGATGGAGTCCATCCCCCCCGTCCTCGCCCTTGATGTGGGCACCAAGACCATCGGGATCGCCCTCTGCGAACGGGGCATCGTGCTCCCGGTGTGTACGCTCGCGCGTGCGTCCGTCGCCAAGGATGCCGTTCGCGTCGCACAGCTTTGTCACGCACGGGGCGTGCAGCGCGTCATCGTGGGCCTGCCCTACGCGTTGGACGGCACCGAAGGGAGATCGGCCCGTCTGGCGCGGCAGGTCGGGGAGGCGGTCCGACTTGCCGGCTTTGAGGTCTGCTACCAGGACGAGCGCTACTCCACCGTGGAGGCGCTCACCCGACTCGGCGCAGCGGAGGTCTTCCGGGAGCGTCGGCGAGCGGCGGTGGATCAGGTCGCGGCGGTCGTCATCTTGGAGGAGTGGCTCGCGGCTCAGGAGTGACCCTTTCCGGATAGAACGCCCCGATGCCCACCCACAGCGTCCCGAGCCCCCCCCTGGCGTTCGCCATCGTCACTGTCTCGACCTCCCGAAGCGCCGCCGGCGGGGCGGACGTGAATGACCGATCCGGCGACACGCTCGCCGCGCTGGCCGTCTCCGGGGGCCACTCCGTCTGTCGGCGGGCGCTCGTCCCGGATGACCCGCTTGCGATCAGCGGCGCATTGGCGGCGGCGCTGGCCTCGGAAGCCCAGGTGGTCGTCCTGACGGGCGGTACGGGGATCTCCGCGCGAGACTGCACGCCCGGGGTGATCCGCGAGGCGCTGGATCGCGAACTACCCGGCTTCGGAGAGCTGTTTCGGATGTTGAGCTACCAGCAGGTGGGCTCCAAGGCGATGTTGTCGACGGCCGTCGGCGGGATTGTGGGGGGAAAGGTTGTTTTCTCGGTTCCCGGCGCCACGCGCGCCTGCGAACTGGCGATGGAGAAGCTGATCCTGCCTGAGCTGGGGCACATCTTCGCCGAGCTCACGAAGGAGGGCGCTGCCGCGCCTTCCGCGCCGCCCCCTCCAGCAGCCCATGCGGGCCCGCCCCCAGGCTCTCGTCCGGCTGCAGCCCGCGCAAACGAGAAGCTCGCTGTCGCCGAGCGGGTCGAGGATGCACCTGTGCCGACCGGGATCACCGTGTCGGTCGCCCCCGATGCGGAGCGGATGGACGCCCCCCCGATCGCCTCGGGGTGGGAGGCTGGCCTTCGCGCGCTGTTCGGTGTCGTCGAGCGCGTGCAGCCGGAGATCCCCGAGGGCCTCTCGCGCATGCAGCCGGTGGTCGACGTGCTCAACAGCGCGGGGACCCGGGCGACCGTTCGCCTCCCGGATGGGCGGTCTTACGGCGCCTGGGGGTTCCCCGATCTGGCCCGCAGAGGGAGCAAGGTGTTGCTCGTCCGGGAGGCGGTTCCGCTCGCTGAGATCGTCGTACTCCACCGCTGGCCTTCGCTTGTGGGGGTCTGCGCAGAAGAGGGCGGCGTGCTGCCCGACGCTCAGCTCGCGCTGGCGGCGTTCACGGAGGATCGTACGGGGCGGCCGTACGAGGGCGCGGGAGAGCTGTTCGCTGTGGATGGCGCCAGCGTCTGGATCACGCTGAACCGCAAGGTGTTCCGGTGGGACGGCAAGCGCTCCGAGGACGTTGCCCGGGCCACCGCTGAGCCGCTCTCCAGCGCGCTCGCTACGCTTGTGCTCGGCTGGTCCGGGCGGTGACGGGGATGACCGACCGCATGGCCTGGCTCGTCAGCGAGCTGAACCGGCACAGCCGCCTTTACCACGAGGAGAACCGCTCCGAGATCTCGGACCCCGAGTACGACGCGCTCTACCGGGAGCTGGAGGATTTGGAGGCCGCCAACCCCGATCAACGTCGGGCCGACAGCCCCACTCAGAGGGTGGGCGGTCGCCCGATCGATGGGCTCACTCCCTTTCCGCATCCCACCCCGATGCTCTCGCTGCAGAATGGGTTCTCCAGCGCAGAATTGGCAGAGTTCGAGGCCCGGTTACGCCGACACTTGGGCGGAGGCCCGCCCAACGTCCGCTACCAGGTGGAGCCGAAGCTCGATGGTCTCGCGATGGAGTTGGTCTACGAGGATGGTGTGTTTGTGGCCGGCGGCACCCGAGGAGACGGCCAGATCGGCGAGGATGTCACGCACAACCTCCGAACGATCCCCTCGATCCCGCTGCGGTTGTTGAACGCCCCAGCCGGCCGCCTGTCCGTTCGCGGGGAGGTGCTGTTCAGCCTCTCCGGCTTCGAGCG
>CANKNP010000226.1 GCA_947483545.1 Deltaproteobacteria bacterium
CAGCGGATCCTCACCGCAGGCCTCGCCGAGGTGAGCGCGTGTGTGGATCCCCTCGCTCGCGCCGCGATCTCGCTGACGTCCGCGCTCCGGCTGTGCGGGCTCGCCAGCTTCGACCTCTCCGTGGACCCGGGCGGGCGGGTCGTGCTGCGGGGCGCCCAACCCTCGCTGTCCGGCTGGTTCATGTTCGACGCGGCGCTCGGCGCCGATCTGGTGGCCGCGCAGGTGCAAATCGCCACGGGCGAGCTGCTCCGCTGGGACAGCGAGCGCCCGGCCGTGCGGCCGACCGTCGCCGCGGTGGTACGCACGCTGTCCGATTGCGATTGGTCGGACACCCTCGACGACATCGACGGCGCCACGCTCCTCGTGGGTCCGGGCCCGGTCGGTCGGGCCATCCCGGTCCTGCTCCTCTCGCGCACGGCACCCACGCTGCTCGCGGCCCGGGTCCAGCTTGGAGAGGCGCTGCGCACCTACGGGCTCCCCCACACCAACGCCAGCGCGTTGCGGGCGCGGCTCTTCGGCGACGCGCCTTGAGCCGCACCGGCCTGCGCGTTCCCCTCGGCGCCATCGAGCTGCCCGGCGGCGATCGTGTCCCGGTCGAGGGGCAGGGGTTCGGTCCGCTCTCCGGCCCGGTGGCTGTCGTGCTGGCCGGGCTCCACGGCGACGCCGCCGAGGGCGTTGCGGCGGCGATGGCGCTCGAAGCGCACTGGTCGTTGCATCCGCCGTCGCGGTCGGTGCTGGTGTTCGGCTGCCTCAACCCGCTCGCAGTGCTGCACGGATCGCACCGCTGGCCGGGGCTGGATGTGGACTTTGCCGCGCGGCTCCCTGGCGACGCGGAGGGGCACGCTCCGGATCGGATCGCCGCAGCGCTCTTTGAACATCTCCGGGGTGCTTCGCGCGTGGTGGAGCTGGGCGCTTCCGACCCCTGCTTGTGGGAGGCTGTGTACGCGGAGGCATGGGGCGATGCCGTCGTTCCGGGGATGCCCGTGCCCTGGGTACGCCACCCGGGCTTGGCGCCCTCGGGTTCCCCAGGTGCGTGGGGGGCAGTTCGCCTCCGGGGAGGGCGAACGGGTCGTGTCCATCCCGAGGGCGTTCGTCGCCTCGTAGAGGCCGTGCTGGCGTGGGTGGACGGGCCCGAGACCGCACAGGTGCCCGTGGTGCTCCATGACGTGCTGGCCGAGGAGCCTGGCGTGTTCGTGCCCCTCGTTCGGCCCGGCGCCGCGGTCCAGGTGGACACGGTGATGGGCACGTTGCAAGGAAATCCCGTGCGGGCCGGTGCGGCGGGGGTGAGCCTCGCTTTGCGTGACAAGCCCGCCGCCCACATGGGATCCGTGCTGGCGCGGATCGCGGTGGCGCGATGAAGTCGTGCGTCTTTGAGCTGCCGCTGCCGCTAAGGCCCGCGTACCGGCTTCAACAGCTCGCGTTCGGCCCGGGCGAGACCGCGCAGGTGAGCATGCTGGCGGGTATCGACGGCGACGAGGTGACGGCGATGCACGCAGTGAACCTGGTCGCGAGGGTGCTGACCGTGCAGCGGCCCAGCGCCCGGGTGACGCTCCTGCCGTGCGTGAACACCCCCGGGGCTGAAGCCGGGGAAAAGACCTTTTTCGGTGAGGAGTTGGACGCCGCCTTCCCTGGTGACCCCCGCTCACCCGCAGGCCGGCTCGCGACCGCCGTGCTCGCTGCTACCCAGGCTGATCTCTGCGTCGAGGTTCAGACCGGAAATCGGTTTACCTGCGAGTGTCCGCACGCCCGGGCGCCGCTCTACGGCCGCGCGTTGGAGGCCGCGCGGGCGTCGGGGCTGCCCGTGATCTGGAAGCGTGCGGCGAGGCACTTCGACGACGGGCTCTCCGGCGCGTGGCGTGCGGAGGCCCGGCAGGCGTTCACGCTCCGAGGCGGTCAAGCGGGCGCTCTCTCGCCGGAGGTGGCCCGCGTGCTGGCCCGCGCGATGGTGCGGATCCTCGCCGGTCGCGGGATCCTCCCGTCGGATCCGGACCCCGGGGGCGACACCCTGGAGACCGATCAGGTCGATGAATACAGGGTCAACCTCGCCGGCTTCTTCGTGGCGGAGGTTCACGCCGGGGAGCGGGTGCGTGGGGGAGGGGTGCTCGGGGTGGTTCGCACGCCGATCGGCGGCGAGACGGTCGAGGAGATCCGGGTGAAGCGGCCGGGGATCGTGCTGTCGGTGCGGACGTACCCGATGGTCAATGCGAAGGAGCTGTTGGTGCGGATCGCGGTGGGGTGAGGGGGGGCTCGGGCTTGTGCGGGGGGGCGGTGGCGTGTACCCTTCGGGGGTGTTCGAGCAGTACCCGCGCAGATTCCAGCTCCACACCAACGAAGATTGGCTGCCGACGGTGTTCGGTTTGGTGGTCTTTACCGCGGGGGCATCAATGGGGGCCGCCTATGCTGTCCCTGATTCTGGATACCCATTCTGGGCTACCGCAGCGGTCTTTGCCGTCATCATCGGCGGGTTTCCTGCGTTCGTCATTGCCGCCGCGGCGGTTGACCACCTCTCAAGGCCGGCTTTCTACCCACCGTTCGTCGAGCTGCGGACAGAGGGGGTCAGGATTGGACGCCGGCTCATTCCGTACACCGACATCGGCTCCGTGGAGCACAAGCGGCAGTCGCGGGTCCTCAAGGTCCCCGTCTGGGACCACGTTTACCGGGATGAAGCGCGGTACGAATGGACTGTCTCGATCAGCCTCCGCGGCTCCGACGAAATCGTCACGTTCAGGACGAACCTCAACGCTACCTATCCAGACGATGGGCTCGGCGCTGAGCTTGTGGAGGCGTTGAGGGCGTCGCTCCCGGCACCGACCTGAGCGCGGATCAGCCCCCCCGCCGCCCCCGCACCGCCAGCAACGTCGTCTCGATCCCCGCCGCCAACCGCTCCCGGTGCCAGGGCGTTGGGGTCGGGTCCAGGTCCCAGGCGGCGGTCATGCCCACCACCACGAGATCGTAGCCCTTGGCGGCCTCCTCCAGCAGCTCCTCCGTCTGGTCGCGCTCGGGGTCCACGTGGCGCCAGGTTGTCAACGTGGCGCCGCCGGCCTGCAACTGGCGCGCGATGCCCGCAGCGGCGATCCCATCCTCGCTGTCGTCCACGGCCAGGAGCACGCGATCCACGACGGTGAGCCCGCGGTCCACGAGCACGCCGACAGGCCGATCCGCCTCCGCCACGACCTCCGCCACCACCCCACCCAGGAGCGTACGCTGCACCAACGGCCGGTGGGAGCCAAGCAGGATCAACTCCACGCCTTCTTCCTGGGCGACCCGGCAGATGTCACCGGCGGGGCTCGAGGAGGCGAACGTCCGGTTCGTCACCGCCACGTGCAACTGTGCGGCGCGAACCTCCACTGCCGCCATCGCGGTTGGCAGGGGCTCCTCCGCCGAGAGGTAGTGCGAGGGCTTGTCCACAGGCAAGAGGCGGAGCGCGAGGATCCCCCGGTCTCGACCGCGAAGCAGGCGATCCGCGAGCGTGACCATCGGCCCACCAATGGTGGGATCCGACACACACATGAGCACCGCTGGTTTGGGCGCCGCCGGGGTCGCATGCCCCGGTTGCGTGGCCTCGGCCAACGCGAGCTCCCTGAGCAATTGGGCACGGGGGTAGACCCACTCGAGCACCGGCGACGTCAGCACTGTCGTCGCGATCGCCATCACCACCATCATCGCGAACAGTTCCGGCGAGATGACCCCGAGGTCGAGGCCGATGTTGAGCACCACCAACTGCATCAACCCCCGGGTGTTCATCAGGATGCCGATGGCGCCCGACTCCTGCCAGGTGAGCCCCGAGACCCGTGCCGCAACCAAGCTGCCGCCGAACTTGCCGACGCAGGCGACCAGGATGATCACCGCACAGTCGATCCAGGCGTCGGTGGTGTTCATCAGGCCGATGTCCGTGCGCAGCCCGCTGACTGCGAAGAACACCGGCAGAAGTACGATGACCACGAGGTCTTCGAGCTTGTCCACCAGCGCTTGGGTGAACCCCGACTCGCGGGGCATCACCACGCCCATCAGAAACGCGCCAAAAAGGGCGTGGATCCCGATCGTCTCGGTGATCGCCGCGCTCCCGAGGACGAGCAGGAACACGACCGCGAGCAGCCCCTGCGAGGCCCCCTCCCGCGTGCGCGCCGCCATCCGGGAGAGCAGCGGGCGGACCAACGTGATGACTGCGGCGATGTAGATAGCCGCATAGATCGTGGTCCAGATCGCACTGCCGCCCCCCTCAGCGCGGGCCACGCTCACGACGAACGCCAGGATGCACCAGGCGGTCACGTCGTCAACCGCGGCGCAGGCCAGGGCGATGGCCCCGATCCGGGTCCGCAACGCCTGGCGTTCGGCGAGGATCCGCGCGAGGACGGGGAACGCGGTGATGCTCATCGCCACGCCCAAGAACAGCGCGAATGGCAAGAACGGCACGCCTGCGGGTGCCAGACGGTCGTACAAGGGCCACGCCAGCGCGATCCCCATGCCGAACGGCGCGATGATGCTCGATTGGCTGATCAGCACGCTGGCACGCCCGAGCCCCTGGATCAGCTTGGTGTCGAACTCCAGGCCGATCAGGAACATGAACAAGACGAGCCCGAACTGCCCGACCGCGTTGAGCGCGGAGAGGGACTCCGGGGCCCACAGGCTCGCGGTCAACGTAGGCCAGGCCGCCCCGAGCAGCGAAGGCCCCAGCGCGATGCCGGCGATGACCTGGGCAACGACCGCAGGCTGTCCAACTTTCTTGGCCCCCAACGCCAATAGCTGACCCATCGCCAGGATGACGATCATCTGGATCAGGAGCGTGACGAGGGGGCTCGCGTGCACGGCGCGCGTGTATGTTGTTCGGCCGGGGTGCGCTTGCGGGGCCAGCCCGGGCGCTGGACAAACGACGCCGCCCAAAGTGCCCGGAAGCACTTGACCTGGAGCCGGGCTGGCTCCAAACCGCACCGTTCTAGGGGGAAGGCGGCGGGCCCGGCGTCTTCGACGGACCGTCGCATTCCACCGGTAGGAACGGTGCAAAGAGACCGCCGGACCGCGCGCGAGGTTCGCCGAGCGCGCGGATCGGCGCACAACGGGCGAATCCGCGATGGGTTACCCGGAGCCGTTCCCCCGAAGGTCTACGATGGTGTTGTCCTGCCTGTTGCTGGTCTCGACTTGGTCGCTCGCCAATCCCCCTGAGATCTCGGAGACGGACGCCCTGTTGCTTGTCTCCGACGAAAAAAAGGGGGCCAAAGGCGGCAAGATCAAGGTGAAGGTGGGCAGCAAGACCCTCGAGGCGTCGGATGATGGTGTCCAGCCGGACTTCAAGGCGGCGGATGGTCTGTACACGCTGATCGTCGCGGGCCAGGCAGGCTCGGTGGCCCTTGAAGTGAGCGCGGACAGCGGTTCGTGGAAGGGCACGGTGGACTTTACGGGGAAGTCGGTCAAGGACCGCACGCCGATGTTGGTGACCCTGACCGCGGACGGAAAGGTGGAGACCAAGCTCGGGAATGCGCCGCCGTCGGGCGGAGTGCAGGGTCAAGGCGGGGAGGGCCAGATGGGGATGCAGGGCGGCGCGGGGATGCAGAGCGGCCCGGGGATGCAGGGCGGCCCGGGGATGCAAGGCGGCGCGGGGATGCAGGGCGGCCCGGGCGGGCAGGGGTCCGTGGTCGGGGGCGGCGCGCAGAAGACGCGGCTGGCGCCGTGGACGGCGTCTGAGTGGAAGGAGCCCGAGGCGGTCGCGGAGCTGGGGCTGAACCGCACGTCGTCGAAGATGGAGCCCGAGGAGGAGGACGAGGTGGCGGTCGCCGCTGAGGGCCCCTCCACCGCGACGGTGGTCGGGATCACCGCGGTGGTCCTCGCTCTGCTGGGCGGGATCGGGCTCTGGATGTCGCGGAAGCCGGAAGTGACGCCCGAGGAATAGCGTCCGGACGCAGATCCCCGAGCCTGGCACGCCTTTTGCTTTCGTTCTCACCATGCGTACCTCTCTCTCCCTCTCCCTCCTCGCGCTGCTCGCAGCGTGCGACTCTCCCCCGTTCTGCATGTCGTCAGTCTGCGGCTGCGAAGGGGGGGAGCAGGCCACGACGCGCACCGTTCACCTGAACCCCGTCGATTGGGACGCCTACCTTCAGGACACGGTGGACGAGGAGGAGGCCTGCCTTCACGTCTGCCTCTTCCCTGAAGAAGGGGACATGGAGACTGTGGACGTCTGCACCGTGCTGGGCGAAGACGAGGAGGGCCTCATCGAGATCGAGTGCGAGGGCACGGCGATGATGTACTGCGAGGGTCGGGCGCCCCTGTCGCGTCGGAGCCGGGCGCGGCGGGCGCCGACCTCGGTCGAGGCCTGGGCCGGTCGGGCGGCCCGCGCGGAGCGGGACTCCATCGTTGCGTTCCGGGAGCTGGCTGCGGAGCTTGCCGCGTTGGGAGCGCCGGATGCGCTCGTCGCCCGCGCCCTGGCCGCTGCGGTCGAGGAGGCCGCGCACACGGTGGCGATGCGGACCCTGGCGCCCACCCAGTCCTTGGGCGCGATGCCCGCCGCCCGCCGCTCAGACGGGCTGCTGAACCTGGCGCTTCACAACGCGGTCGAGGGCTGCGTCGGCGAGTGCTGGGCCGCGCTTGTGGCGTTGCACCAAGCAAAGCACGCGGCCGATCCTGCGGTTCGCGCGGCGATGGCGCAGATCGCGCCCGATGAGGTTCGCCATGCGGCCCTCGCGTTCGACGTCGCGGATTGGCTGGCGCCCCGCCTCAGCGCCATCGAGCGTCGCAAGGTCAGCCGGGCCCGGGCGGGCGCGATCCGTCGCCTGCAACGGTGCCACCGCCTCGCTCATCCCGACATCACCGCGCGGCTTGGCCTGCCGGACGCGGCGCAGGCCAGCAGGCTCGCCGATGCGTTCGCGAGTTGGGCGGGGCGGGGCTGAGGGCTCTCGGCGGCGCTGTGGTGTGGTCTCCGACAACGGGCTCGACCGGATACGGCCACGAGAGGCCCGAAGCCAATGGCTGAAACAAAAACCGACATCTACCGTGGCCGCGAGCCACGAGACCTGCCCGCTTACGCCCCTTCCGAGGCTGCGTTTCTCGTCGGGGTGCCGTCGGCGACCCTCCGTAGCTGGGTTTTTGGTCGGCACTACCCGGTCCGGGGAACCGATCGCGCCTTTTCGCCGCCGGTGATCCACAGACCGGACCCCGCGCACCGTTACCTGTCGTTCACGAATCTGGTGGAGGCGCACGTCCTGGCCAGCATCCGCGACCTTCATGGGGTTCCTTTGGACGCCGTCCGCAGCGCGGTGGTGTTCGTGCAGACCCGCATGAAGACCGAGCATCCGCTCGCGTCAGGGCGATTCCTGACGGATGGGGCGTCCTTGTTCGTCGAGCACATGGGCGAGGTGATCAACGCTTCGCGTTCCCAACAAGTGGCGCTGCAAGGGGTCATGGAGCGTCGGCTGCGACGGGTCGAGATGGACGAAAGTGCGCTGGCGTGCCGGCTGTTCCCCTGGTTGCGAGACGGGGACGGTGACGGCAGGCGCACGGTGATGGTGGACCCGCGCGTCTCGTTCGGCAGACCCGTGGTGGTCGGTACCGGGATTCCCACGGCGGTCATCCACCAACGGTTCCTCGGCGGCGACTCGATCAGCGAGTTGGCCGCGGACTATGGTGTCGCAACCGATCTGGTGGAAGACGCGATTCGCTGCGAGGAGCACCGGGCCGCGTGAGCGAGGAGCCCTCTCCTGTTCTCTACCTGGATCGGGCGCTCGGGCGGCACACGGTTGCCGTGGCCTTGCGCGCTGCCGGCTTGACGGTCGAGATCCACGACGATCACTTTCCCCAGGACGCCAAGGACGTCGATTGGCTGCCCGCCGTGGCTGCCAAGGGATGGGTGGTTCTCACGAAGGACGCCGCCGTCGCTCGGCGTCCGATGGAGCGCGATGCGGTCGAGACCGCCGGAGCCAGGGTGTTCGCGTTCAGCAATGCGAATGTGCCGGCAAGCGCAGTGGCTGCTGGGTTTTTGGTCGCCTGGCCAAAAATGCTGGCGTTGATTGATGGCTCTGCGGGGCCGTTCATCGCAGTCGTGCATCGAGATGGGCGGGTGGAGGTGCGGTTTCCGTGAGGGTGGTAGAGTTGCGGGGTTTGTGATCCCAACGGATCACCCACATGATCCGACCGATCAGCGGGGCGCTGATCGGTCGGATCCTGACCGACGCCCGGCCTCCGGCCATCCGGCCTCCGGCCCCTACCCCCCGACGGCCGACAACCTCGCGTTCACGCGACGGACCGCGACCGAGCTGACGAGGTTGACCCCGTCGTTTCCGCGCTCCAAGCGCAGATCGACCTTGGTGGGGTCGATTTCGGCGTAGCGTGCGATCACCTGAAGGATCTCGGCGTGCATGGCGTCCATTTGGGACGGCGTCAGATCCACCTGGTCGTGCACGAGCAAAACCTTCAGGCGGGACTTGGCGTCCTCCTTCGAGCCGTGGCCGCGCGGGAAGAATCGTTCAATCAAGTTCATCACGACGCCACCTCCTTTTCGTTGCCGATGCCCATCCAACGCTTCACGACGGCCCACATCGTGTCCGGCTCTTCGGTTGCGATGAAGGGCACGTCCTTCTCGCCCGTGATGCGCCGCGCGATCCGCCGGTAGGCCTCGCCCACGACGGACTTTTCATCGAACGCAGCGGGGTGGCCCTTGTTCGCGCCGATGATGACCTCCTCGGCGTCCGGCACCATGCCGATAAGCGGAATGGCGAGGATCTCCAGGATGTCCTCTTTGTTCAACATGTCGCCGCGCTTGACGAGCTTGGCGCGAAACCGATTGACGA
>CANKNP010000227.1 GCA_947483545.1 Deltaproteobacteria bacterium
AAGGGCATCGAGTTCCGGTGGAAGGGCGGCGGTGGAGGGCATGTGAATACCTCACGGCTATAGTAGCCGTGAGAAAGGCGACGCGCCACAGCGGCTCACATCGCAGGTTCACGAACGCGGCGTGCACCCCGAGGAGGCTGCGGGCTCGCGGCAACCGGCCGAGTGGTGTAGGATGAACGGGGAGTCCCACATGGCTGACCTCACCCGGATCACCGCCACCCCGAACGTCATGATGGGCAAGCCCGTTGTCCGCGGAACGAGGCTGACCGTCGAGCACATCCTTGAGGAGCTCGCGGGCGGCCTGGGGCTGGACGATCTCATCGCGTCACACCCCCGGCTTACGGTCGAGGATGTTCAGGCAGTGCTCGCCTTTGCCGCACAGAGCGTTCGTATGGAGCGGGTGGCCTCGATTCATCTCGCCTCGTGATCCTCGCCGACGAGAACATCGCGGGCGCCATCGTGCTCCGCCTCCGGGATGACGGTGGAACGTCGTCTGGATCGCCGAGGTAGACCCGGCTGTGGACGACCCAGGCGTGCTCGCTCGCGCGGTTGCTGAGAGCCGGATCCTGTTGACGGACGACAAGGATTTCGGTGAACTCGTCGTCCGAGAGGGTCGCCCGCACCGCGGTGTGGTTCTGCTGAGGTTGGCCGGGCTGTCCCTGCCCGAGCGGGCGGACCTGGTGTCGCGCCTGATCGCCACCTCGTCCGCGGACCTCGTTGATGCATTCACCGTGCTGGAGCGCGATGGCAGGGTTCGTGTCCGGAGGGCGCCAGGATGAGCCAGCACCAAACGTCGGGCACCCCTACGCGTGAACCGGCTGATCCAGCTCCGTCCGCTGGTCCGGTGGGCACGGCGCCAGCCCATCCCGCGCACGGTTGAACCGGGCGGCATTCCCGCGGAGCCCATCCGCGTACGAGGGGGGCGCGCCCGCGCCGTTGTACTGAACGGCCAGATCGTTCGCGTTGCCGAGGTGCCCCGGCACATTGGCGACATCGCGGAAGTAGGAGATCTGCATGTCCACGTCCGTGCTGTTGGGCGACCGACGCCGGCCGGCGGCGCGCATGTCGTCCATCGTGAACTTGCCGCCATCGGCGTTGTTCAAGTTCCCGCGGTCCGCATAGTGGCCCATGACCTGCGCGGTGCCCCAGCTTGTCTCGGCATCTGCCAGCGCGTCGTGGTTGCCGGTCCTGGCCTCCGGATGGCGCCCGACCCAGTCCTTCGCGCTCTCGCTTCCAACGCCGACATTTCCGCCGTTCCCTTTCTCTCCGCCCGCCTGCCAGCGCTCGACCTTGTCGCGGCTGCTCGCGTACCGGGCGGCTTCAAAGCGGGTCTGACCCTCTTCGTAGATCCCCTTGAACCGGCCGGAGGACACGCCCCGCGCGCTCTCGAAATTTCCGCTGCTGTAGAGCGAGCGGCGACCGAGCACGCCCAGCCGACTCTGGTCCTCCTTTCCGAGCTTCTCCCCGCCGCGCTTGCGGGAATCCAGGGCGCTGTACTCGTCGTACAGCGCGCTCTGGTGGTTCACGCCCGCGTTGGTCAGCGCCTCGGTCGCCTGCTCCCGGGCGGCGCCGGGCGCCCCCTTGAGCGCGGCAAGATCCACGCTGCCCGACTGCGCGGCGGTCAAGATCGCCCGCTCGTCCTCGGTGAGCACCACCTTCTTGTCCGACTCAGCGCCTGCGAGCTGCGCGAGGTCTTTGTAGCCGCCGGCGGCCAGCTTCTTCGTGAGGTTGCGAGCCGCCGTGGCGTAGTGGGTCCCCAACATCCGCCTGCGCTCGTTGGTCCCACCCTCGTTCTGCATGATGGCCGCGAGCTACGTCTGGTCCGTGGCGTTGAAGCCGCGCTTTCCGAACGTGGACTGTACGCCTTGCGTGCGGAACAGCTCGGCGAGATACGCCGCCTTTCCCGCAGCGTCCATCGTGACGTAGTCGCCCGTCGGTCCCTCCGGCGAGCACGTGGGCCCGTCGGCGGTCGGCTGGTTCCCTGGCCGGACCTGGCGGAGCTGTTCTTGGAGAAACTAATTGCCTCGGCCATTTCCAGATCGCTGGGGCGCGGTCACGTCCGGCACGGGCTGTTCAAGGACCGGGGCAGGCACACGCGAGCGAGTCTGGGCCATTTGGGCTCCTACCCGGGAGCTTAGCACACGACGGGATCCTGGTGATAAACCCCCGGGATGCGGATCCTCGGCCTCTCCTGCTTCTACCATGACGCCGCCGCCTGCCTGATCGAAGATGGTCGCATCGTCGCCGCCGCCAGCGAAGAGGCGTTCTCCCGGAAGAAGCACGACTCCGGCTTCCCAAACCTGGCGATCCGCTATGTCTGTGGCGAGGCGGGGCTCAAGCCGGGCCAGGGCATCGACGCCGTCGTATTCTACGACAAGCCGTTCAAGAAGTTCGACCGCTCCATCCGAAGCCACGTGGACCGCTTCCCCGCGGGGTTGGGCGCCTTCGTTCGCCGCCTTCCGCAAGTCATCAACAAGGAATTGCGGATCGGCAAGGTGCTGAAGGACGAGCTCGACTACGGCGGCCCCCTGCTGTTCTCCGAGCATCACCTCTCGCACGCGGCGAGCGCCTTTTTCTGCTCCGGCTGGGAGGAGGCCAGCGTGTTGACCGTAGATGGCGTGGGCGAGTGGGCGACCTCCTCCTGGGGCGCGGGACGGGGAAATAGCCTGGTTCTCTCAGGCGAGACGCGGTTTCCACACTCCCTCGGCCTGCTCTACTCGGCGGTCACCCTTTACCTCGGGTTCAAGGTCAACTCGGCCGAGTACAAGGTCATGGGGCTGGCACCCTACGGCGAGCCGACCCACGTGGACGCCATCCGCAAGATGATTCACGTTCGCGACGATGGCAGCTTCCGCCTGGACATGCGCTACTTCGACTTCGACGCCGGCGAGCGGATGTTCACGCCCGCCTTCGAGACGGTGATGGGCCAGCCCGCCCGCCCGCTCGAGCACGGGGAGCTGAGCCAATTCCACAAGGACGTCGCCCGTAGCTTGCAGGTCGTCGTGGACGACACCATGGTGAAGCTCGCCACCCACGTGGTGAAGCAGACGGGGCTCCCGAAGTTGTGCATGGCCGGCGGCGTCGCGCTGAACTGCGTCGCGAACGGCGAGATCCTGCGTCGCGCGCCGGTCGAGGACGTGTTCGTGCAGCCCTCCGCGGGAGACGCCGGCGGGGCGATGGGCGCCGCGCTGTGGGCGTGGAACGGTCTGCTCAAGAAGCCCCGGTTGCCCCGACTGCCCAGCGTTTACCTGGGTCCTGGGTATTCCGATGACGAGGTCCAACGGGTGCTCGACGCCGAGGGCGCGAAGTACCTGCGCATGGATCGGGAGTCGTTGCTGGAACGTACGGTCGCGCTGCTGACGACTGGAAAGGTCGTCGGCTGGTTTCACGGTCGGATGGAGTGGGGTCCTCGGGCGCTCGGACACCGGAGCATCCTGGGCGATCCGCGCGACCCGCAGATGCGGGACACGATCAATCGCAAGATCAAGATGCGCGAAGGATTCCGACCCTTTGCACCTGCAGTGCTAGAGGAAAAGGTGAACGACTGGTTCCAGCTCGATCGCCCGTCGCCCTACATGCTTCTCGTCGCACAAGTCGCGCCGGACAAGCAAGCCCTGCCTGCCACGACCCACGTGGACGGATCGGCCCGGATCCAGACCATCTCCCACGCCCAGGATCCGCTCTACTACGACCTGATCGCGAAGTTCGGCGAGGCGACCGGCGTGCCGGTGGTCATCAACACCAGCATGAACGTCCGGGGCGAGCCGATGGTGTGCTCGCCAGAGGATGGCTGGCGCTGCTTCATGCGCACGGAGATGGACGTGCTGGTGATCGGGAGCTTCGTGCTCCTGAAAGAGGAGCAGCCGGCGGTGGATTTGAAGTCTGCGGCGGAGGAGTTCGGGCTGGACTGAGGTCCGTCCGTTTCGCCACAGACGGAAGCTCCGTCCTCCCTTCTCCCTCCGGGAGAAGGTGCCGCCGTAGCCGGCGGCGGATGAGGGCTCCCCGGCGATCTTGAACGGCCCTCATGCGCCCGCGAAGACGCGGGCACCTTCTCCCGCACGCGGGAGAAGGGTCGGAAGACCCATCGGAGTTCGACGTGTTGCGCTCCGATCCCCACGGGCGTTCCACGGCCCGCCTTCACCCCTGCCCGATGGCCCCAAGCCCGCCCGCTCCCTTCAGCTCAACCCACCATCCACCACGAACGTCTGCCCGGTGATGTAGGACGCCCCCGGCCCCGCCAGAAACCGCACGATCGGGCCCAGCTCGTCGGGCTTTCCGAGCCGACGCATGGGGATCATCTGCTTGACGCCGTCGATCAGCTCAGACGGCAAACCCGCGGTCATGTCCGTGTCGATGAACCCGGGCGCGACGCAATTCACGCGGATGTTGCGACGCCCCACCTCTTTGGCCAACGACCGGGACATCGCGATGATCCCCGCCTTTGCAGCCGCATAGTTGGCCTGCCCCGCGTTCCCCATGAGGCCGGAGATCGACGTCAGGTTCACGATGCAGCCCTTCCGCCGCCGCAACATGCCCTCCGTCGCCGCGCGACAGAGCCGGAACGTGCTGGTGAGGTTGGTGTCGATGACGTCGGACCACTGCTCGTCCGTCATCCGCAGCATGAGCCCGTCGCGCGTGATGCCCGCGTTGTTCACGAGGATCGCGACGCCGCCTGCCTCCTCGCCGGCTTCGATCAGCCGGTTCACGCCCTCGAGGGTGGAGACATCGGCCTGGATCGCGCGGCCCTGACCCCCTGCGGCGTCGATGTCCCGGGCGACCGCCTCGGCGGCTTCCGCGTTCTTCAGGTAGTTGACCAGGACGGTCGCCCCGCCCCGGCCCAGCTCCAGGGCGATCGAACGGCCGATGCCTCGGCTCGCGCCTGTCACGATCGCTACCTGCTTGTGCAACTCCACGGGGACCTCAATCCGCGGCGCCTTATCCCAGCCGATCCAGGTGCGGCGCCTGATCACGCGCGATGACGCGGATCTCGGCGCGTTCTCCCCGGTGAACCTCGATCGTGGTCCACGCGGTGTTCCGTTGGGTGAACGTGCTGTAGGCCGCGAGCGAGTCGGAGGTGAGCGCGCAGAGCATCGAGGCCATCGCCATCTGATGCGAGACGATGGCGATGGTGCCCTCGGGATGGGGCCCGACGATCTCCCAGAACGCCGTGGCCATGCGGCTCGACGACTGCGAGAGGGTCTCGCCGCCGGGGATGACGACCTTCGTGGGATCGACCTTGAACTGCACCAGAAGATCGGCGTAGTTCGCCTCGAGTACCTGCTTGTGGTTCATGCCCTCCAGCACGCCCATGTCCATCTCGACGAGCGCGGGATGGGCGACGGGCTCCCCGACGATGAGGGCTGTTCGCCACGCGCGTTGCAACGGGCTCGCGTAGACAGCGTCCACCTTGGGAAACACGCCGCGAAGGCCGGCGACCTGGGCCTCGCCGGTGGGGTCGAGCGGCACGTCGGACCGGCCCATGAAGCGGCGTTCGATGTTCCAGGCGGTCTGGCCGTGGCGGAGCAGGTGGACGGTCAACATGGCGGCACCGCTCGGAGTCGGCAGTGCATACCCCGGGAGCGCCGCCCGCGAGGGCTCGCAGCGGGCGCCGCGGCTGCTCCCGGAGCCGCAGAATTCAACGTCGCTCGGGCCCCCGGCGCTTACCCCTGCGTCGGGGCTATCCGGATAGCTGGGGGAATGCGTGCAGTTGTCGCTCTGATCCTGGTGCTCGGCCTCTCCGTTGCGGAGGCCAAGGGGGCGTCTCGGAGGGAGGAGCGGGCGGTGGAGGCGGTGGAGGTGGAGCTGGAGGAGGCGAGGTTGACGATCGGGGCGCAGCGCGTGGAGGCGTACGGCGCGGCTGCGGACAACATTGCGGCGGTGCTGGCGGCGTGGCCGGAGACCCGTTCGCGGAGGGACTTGGAGTTGCAGTACGCGGAGGCGCTCGGGCAGGCCAGCCGGGATGCGGAGGCGGCGGAGGCCTGGATGGTGGTGGCGACGACGGGGGATCCCGCCGGAGCGGAGGAGGCGCGGCGGAATCGACTTGCGTGCTTGATCCAGGTCATGAAGGAGGCGATCGACCCGACGACGGGGCGCGAGGTGGGGATAGCCGTGGAGAGCGTCCGGACCACGCCGTTCGGACGGCAGGTCACCGTGTACCAGATGTCGGACGCACAGCGGGTGCTGATCGCGGAGATCGAGGCGTGGGAGGCGGAGCCCCATGCGGAGCCCTACGGTGGCACGGTCACCCGACTGCCCTCCATCGCCGGAGCGTTGTTTCACCGCCTCGGTCGGTATGAGGAGGCCCGGGTATGGTGGCGTCGCGCGCTGATCGGGAAGATCTGGTGGCTGCCTGCGATGCCACTCCTTGAGGGCTATGCGGCGGAGGGGGATCTGGAGGGACTTCGGCGCGCCGGGGACGAGTTGACGGCCCAATCGGACGCGGCGGACGGTGGACGCAGGGGCTCGCCCCTGCGCGTGGAGTACGCCACCTTCATCCGCGACAGAGATCCGGCGGCGGCACTTATAGAATACCTGGCGTTCATCGAAGATCACCCTGATGATCCCCGCATGATTCAGGTGGTCTTGTTCGCCGCCGCCTTGCAACCAGATCCGGCGACGAAGATCGAGACCCTGCGGAGCTTCGTGACCCGGTACCCGGCGAGCTCAAGCACCCCCGGGCTGAACCTGCGGCTCGGGGGCCTGCTGGCCCAAGCCGGCGATTACGCTGGCGCTATCGATACGTTCGCGCGGATCTACCAGGTGGCGCCGAGCTTGTCGGAGGCGTCCATGGCGATGGAGCTCGAAGCGCTGCTCCGCGCGGCAACGGGCGATCACGCGGGGGCAGCAAATGTCTGGGAGCAGTACGCACGTGCCTGGCCGCACGCGGGCGAGAAAGCGGCGCGCGCGGGGGAGGCGTGGCAGCGGGTCGGGGACAGAGCGGCGCTGACCTACTACCTGGCCGCGCCCGTGCCCCCTCGCGCGAATGAAGCCATCGCCATGCTTGTCGCTCGCGCAGAGGTGCAGACACGGCTGAAGGACAAGGCGGCCGCGGATAGTTGGGCCGCGGCCGAGCGGCGGTTTGACGAGGCGGTGGTGGCGAAGGAGGCGGTGGGCGAACGTGTACGGGGGGCGCTGGCGGAGCACGCGCTGATCGGGTTGCGGGCGCAGCTTGTCGCGCTGCGGGCGCTAAAGTTCGGGCGGGACGTCGAGCTCCTGACCCACCGAGCCCCCGAGCCCGTGGCGGCGATCCAGGCGGAGGTAGTGCGGATCACCGCTCGATACGTTGAGCTGAACTCAGCGCTCGACGCGCTCACGTTGCAGGGGGAGGCGTACCTGGCCGTGGCCGAGTTCGCCCAGGGCCTGCGGTGGCCCGAGGAGTCCAGAGCGGAGGATCCGGAGATGGTCCACAGTCTCATCGACGAGCAGTTCGTCCTGCCGTTCACGGATCGCGCCCGGCAGGTGTTCGAGCAGGTCTTGCACAAGGCGCGGGACGAGCGACGTTGGCCGCACGCGGCGGATCGTGCGCTCGCGCATCTCCAGGATCTGTCGCCGCCCCAGTTCCCCCGCACGCCCGCGGAGTCTGGCCCACGCACAACCGCCATTCCAGGTCCCCCCTCCCGCGCCCAAACCGCCGCTGCCGCCCTCGACGACGGCGACCTGGACCTGGCCACCTTCCTGACCTCGCCCGCCCTCGATTCCGCCGTGAGCGAGGGCCCCGGGATCGACGCCGTCCGCGGCGCGCTGGCCCTCCGTCAGGGCGACCGACGCGCTGGGTTGGCGCTGCTCCAGAGCGCGCCGGGCGATCCGCCCTCCCTGCGACAACTCGGAGCCTACTACCTTCAGAACCACGATTTCTCTGGCGCGCAACGCGCCTACGCCGCCGCCATCGACAAGCTCCCCAACGACCCCGACCTCCACCTCGGCCTCGGCATCGCGGAGCGCAACCTCGGCAACTTCGACTCCGCTCGCCAGGCGTACCAGCGCGCCGCCACCCTCGACCCCAACTGGCCCGCGCCCTGGCGCAACCTCGCGATCCTCGAAGCCGGCTACCTCCACAACTTCGACGCCGCCGCCGTCGCCCTCGGACGATACCGTGCCGCCGGCGGGACCGAGTCGCTCGACGAATGGGTCCAGGAGATGCGCTACAGGGCCGAGGAACGCCGCCGCCCGGATTGACATGCCTCACACCTTCCCCTTCCGCATCTACTACGAGGACACCGACCACTCCGGCCTCGTCTACCACGCCAACTACTTGAAGTTCTTCGAGCGCGCCCGCGAGCACGTGCTGGGCGCCGACGAGCTGGTCCGCATGTACCGCGAGGACGGCCTCGGCTTCGTCGTGTACAAGGCCGAGCTCTCGTTCCGCGAAGGCGCGAAGTTCGGCGACGTCCTGGAGGTCCGCACGACCGTACAGGTCGAGAGCGAGTACCGGGCGATCTTCCACCAAGCGGTCTGGCGGCCCGACGGGGCGCGGGCCATGGTCGACGGCACAGTCCAACTTGTCTGTGTGAACCGGGAGAACAAGCTCGTCAAGCTGCCGGCGGCGGTGGGGCAGCGGGGGTAAGAAGCGGGCGGGATCGTCGCGGGAGGCCCTCCCGATCCGGCGTTCTGCAACGAAAGGGAGGCCCTCCCGATCCGGCATTCTGCAACGAAAGGGAGGCCCTCCCGATCGGTCATCCGGTACCGGTACGAAAATTGTCA
>CANKNP010000228.1 GCA_947483545.1 Deltaproteobacteria bacterium
AAGGGCCTCGTGCTTGAAGGCGAGCCGGGCCGCGGCAAGACCCACCTGCTCTGCGGGATCCTCCGCGAGATCGTCTTCCGACATTTGGTGCCTGCTCGCTTCGTGGAATTTACCCACCTGCTCGCTGCGATCCGCGAATCGTTTGACACCAAGGGCGCCGGGACCGTTCGCCTGACCCAACTCACCCGCATTCCGGTGTTGGCCATCGACGAGCTTGGCAAGGGTCGCAAGACCGAATGGGAGCTGACCATCATCGACGAGATCGTGTCACGGAGCTATAACCAGCGTAATATTCTGTTGGGGACCACGAATTTTCCGTCACGCCCCAGCCGTCCTGCAACGCAGAGTCTGGCCCAACCGGGGCTCGAGTCCCTGGAAGATCGATTGGGCGAGCGGGTGTTCAGTCGCTTGCGCGAGATGGTGAATTTCGCGCCGGTGAAGGGGGATGATTTTCGGGGGGGGAGGAGGTAGACCCCCTCACCCCCGCAACGCCTCCGCCTGCAACGAAAACATCCGCGCATAAATCCCATTCAACGCCATCAGCGCGTCATGGGTCCCCTCCTCCGCGATCCTTCCGGCGTCGATCACCACGATTCGGTCCGCCATGCGCACGCTGCCAAACCGGTGGGTGATCAATATTGCGGTACGATCCCGCTTCAGATCCCGGAATCGTTGAAAAATCTCGTGCTCTCCCTCGGCGTCCATCGCCGCCGTGGGCTCGTCCAACACGAGGATCCGGCTCTTGCGCATGAACGCCCGCGCGAGGGCCACCCGTTGCCATTGCCCCCCGGACAGGTCATCGCCCCCAAAAGCCCGCCCCAACGGGGTCTCCAAGCCCTGCGGGAGCCGCTCGACGATCTCGCGCGCGCCGCCATCGGCGATGGCCGCGGAGACCGCCGGGTCGTCATCCTTGGCAGGCAGCCAACCAACCCCGACGTTGTCGCGCATCGATAACTGCAGGCGTGCAAAGTCCTGAAAGATGACACCGACCCGCCGCCGGAGCGCGCTCATCGACAGCGTGGCGACATCGACCCCGTCCACGCGAATGACCCCGGTGGTGGGCCGAAACAGGCCGACGAGCAGCTTGATCAGCGTGGTCTTGCCCGCCCCGTTCTTGCCAACCAGCGCGATGGTCTCGCCCGGGGCGATGCGCAGCGTGATGTTGGACAACACCTCGCGGGTGCTCCCCGGGTAGCAGAAGCTCACGTTGTCCAACGAGAGCGACGGGGCCTTGTCGTCGGGCGCGTCCCCGCCCAACGGATCGGCACCGTCGGGCTCCTCTTCGGGGACGGCCAGGAACTCGTCCAAGTTGGTCATATACAGATCGTCCTCGTACGCCCGGGCGATGGCGGAGAGCGCGGAACGCAGGGTGTCCTGACCCTGCCGGAAAACGCCCATGTACAGGGTCATCGCGCCGAGCGTGATCGCGCCCTCGACCGTTTGAAAGACGATCCAAGCGTAGGTGCCATACAACGCGAGGGTGCCACACAACCCAAATCCGAAAGCGGCCAAGGACCTTCGCCAGACCAGGCTCCGCTCCTCGGCCTCAAACGACAAGTGGATGTCACGGTACTTGTCGCGCAACCACCCGGCGAGTTGAAAAAGTTTGACCTCTTTGACGGTCGCCTCGGTGGTGAGCACCTGCTCCAAATACCCGCTGCGACGGTAGCGCAAACCCCGGGCGCGCTGCATCGCGAACGACTCGTTGGCGAACCGCGCTTCGGCCCAGAACGGCGGCAGGGCCGTGATCACGAGCATGGCGATGGCCCAGACTCCGAGCGACCACAGCAGCGCCGCAAACCCCGCGAGGGTCAGCATGTAGCGGGTGAGCGACAACATTTGGGTGACCAGATCGAGCGGGCGGGCGCTGGCCTCCCGCCGCGCCTGCGTCATCGCGTTCATGAACACGGGGTCTTCGAACCGGGCGTAGGCGACCCTCGCCGCTTTGTCGAGGATCAGCAGGTTGACATGTAAGCCAAGCTTGGACCGCAACAGCAGCGCGGCGTAGCTGTTCGATTGGGTCACAAGCGCCCGCATCGCGATCAGCCCAAGCTCCACGCCGACCCACATCAGCGCGGGGGTGACCTCGTCCCCCATCACGGGGTGGGTGATCGCGTCGATGATGCGCTTGCCGACCCAAGCGATGCTGACGATCAGGGCGGCATCCGCGGCCTGACCGCCGATCAGCAGCAGGAGCAGCCGACGATCCAGCCGGTAGACCATCGTCGCGGCGGTGCGCGCGTGCCGAACGACCCGCGCAGCGTCCGCAAGCCGGTCCTGCACGGCCGTCAAACCTGAACCCAACCCAAGGTCGCCCGATTCTGCTTCGCCAGCCGATCCAACGCGGCGTCCGGCACCTCCCCCCACCGCTTCTGCACCGTCACCATCACCCCCTCCGGCCGGTTTTCCCGTTTGGCCTCGACGCGCCCGATCAGCCGCTCGCCGGCGAGCACGGGGCAGACGTAGTACCCATACACCCGTTTGGGCGCCGGCTTGTACACCTCCCACAAATAGTCAAAATCGAACACCTGGCGTACCAGCTCCCGATCCCAGATCAGCGCATCCAACGGACCCAACACCACGGGCGCAACATCCGGGGCAGGCGGTGAGGCCCCGGGAAGCGCAAGATAACGCCGCTTTTCGACCCGGTATTCAACGAGCCGCCCGCTGTTCAGCAACGCCTCCACAGTGCCATCGCTCCGGATCTTGGACAGCGTGGACCAATGCGCGCCAGCGTTCCGGCTCAACAACCCGGCGGACCGCACCCGCTCGACGATCATCTCCTCGCCGAAAATGCCCTCTGGCGTGCGGGAGGCCCAGTCGCCCAACGCCCGCTCGGGCAGATCGTAGAGTCGGTCGCCACGGTCGTTTCGGCCCGAAGCCACGACCTCACACCTCGCCCAAAGGGCCTCCGTCGCGAGCGACGAGAGCGAGCTTGTGCCCTTCCAACCCGACCAGTCCATCGGCGCGGTCTTGCCGCGATCGGCGAGCTGCTGGGTCGTCACCGGTCCGCGGTCCCGAACCTCGGCCAACACATCTGCGATCAGGGCATCGTCCAACTTGGCGTCGCGCTCGGTGCTCCGCCACCAGGCGGTCTCGACCGACCGGGTCCGGTAATGCGCGAAAAACCGCGGAGCGATCAGGCACCGCTCCTTCGCGAAGTGCTCGAAAGCGTACGATGCGGTCTCCCGGTAAACGTCGCCGAGCGTCACGTTCGGGAGCCTCGCGCCGGCGACCAGATCGGCGTTGGTGCCGACGCGGTCGAGCGGGTCGAGCTGGATACACCCGAGAGTGTCGAGCAGATCGCGGCAATCGCGGAACGGGGATCCGAACCCCGTGGCGTGGAGCAGGCGGGCGCGGGCTTCTTCGGGCGAGAGGTCGGTCATGTCAACTTTGCCGCGATGTGTGTCGCCATCGCCATGGTCGTGATCGAGGGATTCACGCCGAGCGAGGTGGGGAAAATCGAGCTGTCCGCGACGTACAAGCCGGGCAGACCGTGGGCTTCCCCGGAGGGGCCGATCACGCTGGTCGCGGGGTCACGACCCATGCGGCATGAGGACATCGGGTGGGAGGCGTAGAGCACAAAGTTTTCGAGGGGCAACGGCGCAAGCGCTGCCTTCAAATCCTCGGCGGAGGTGTAGGTGCCCGTGCCGTGAACGGGCGCGAAGACGCTCTTTGCACCACCGGCGATCAGCACGCGGGCCGTGTGGAACATGCCTTCCTTGATCCGTTGGATGTCCTCCGGCGCAAACGTGTAGGAGATCCGCGCCCGGCCGTCTCCCCACGCCCGGACCGAGCCCGTACCGGTGTCGCTGATCATCACCACACAGCCACACAGGTTCTTGAGCCGCGGCAGGCACTGTTTGGTCGCCTGGCCGGTGAGTGTCAGCATCGACAAGACCGCTTCGGGCGGGGACGAAAAACTATTGGGCAACACCCCGTGCATTCCGGGCGGGTGAAAATACGCCCCCTGCGTGGCGCCCTGCCACATCAGGACGTCGTGATCACACCAACCGAGCACGGCGTTCCCCGGGTGGAGATGGAGACCCTCGCCCAGCGCCGGACCCAACGTGTCGGCGAGTCCAGCGTGGTGCAGCAGGCGCGGCGTGCCGATGCCCCCCGCGCAGATCAAGACCAGCGGCGCACGTGCGGTGTAGCGCCCGCCCGGCGCGCCCGAGTCTGGGTCGATCATCTGGCCCGAGACGCCCACCGCCCGGCCGCCTTCGACGAGGATCCGGTCCACCTTCGTCTCCGCTTGGATGCGGGTGCCCATCTGCGCCGCGTCTGCGAGCAGGTTGGTGTCCATGCTCGCTTTTCCGCCGGTCGGACACCCGTAGTAGCAGACCCCGCACCCGACGCATCCGGGCGTTGCACGCTCCAAGTACCCGCCCTCGTATCCCAACGCTGCGGCCCCGCGCACGATGAGTGTGTTGTTCTCTCCGGCGATGTCGAGGCGCGTGCTCCAGATGCCAAGCAAGGCCCAGAGCGTGTCGTAGGTGGGGGCCAGCGCGGCGGCGCTGAACCGGTCGTCGCCGATCACGTCCGTCCAGCCGTCGAGCACGTCGGCCGGGGCGCGCCAAGCGATAGCGCTGTTGATGAGGGTGCCCCCGCCGAGCCCGCGGCCCGCGGCGATGGGGATCGGCGCCGCGGACAGCGCAACCATCGCCCCACCCTCCTGCTGGTGGTGCCGCATCACGGGGCCAAAGTGGCGTTCAAACCTCTGACGGCTGGGGCCCTCCTCCACCAGCAGCACCTTGGCCCCCCCGAGAGAGAGGGTTCGCGCCGCCACGGAGCCGGCCGGGCCGGCGCCCACGATCACGACGTCTGCGTGCTCCTCGTGGTCATCCGGCGACCAACCGGCAGCGTCGGGAGGGGGCAGACGCAGGGGACCGTTGGCGGGGTCCCAGCGAGTGGTTGGCATAGCGGCCGCGCCGGGGAGAGGGTGGTAAGATGCCGCGGTGCCTATCCTGAAATCCCTGGCCCTCTCCCTTCGACCCGCCGGGCTCAACTGCCTCGGGCGCGCGGACCCCGCCGCATGGGATGCCCAGATGGGCCCAAACCGCACCACCTCGGCGCTGTTGCCGGGGGCGACGGACATCATCGTCGTGGCGAACGGGGGGCCGACGATGTGGCGCGCGTTCCTCGCGGATCTGAAGGCGTCTCCGGCGGGGCTCACGACCGAGGAGCACCCGCTCGACGCCTACGTTCGCCGCGAGGTGATGCGCGCCGACGCGAGCCTGGGCGACCTGCCTCGACGGTGGTTCTGGGCCGCCGCGACCGCCGAGGTCCACATCGACTTTCGCGTGCTGGCGCACCTCGCCGGCATCGGCGGGGCCTCGCGTCTCGGCCTGCTCCTCGACGACCGCTTCGGCCCCTGGATCGGCTTGCGCGCGGCCTGCTTCGTCGTGGACCCCGCCTCAGCCCCTGGCCGGACCCTGACACCCACGGCGACGAGCCCGGCTCTGCCCGCGCTGAGCCCCCACTGCGAGGGCTGCGATCGCTGCATCGCCGCCTGCCCCGCCTCCGCCTTCCCCGACGGCCGCTGGGCCGTAGACGTGTGTTCGACCTTCCACCACACCTCCGACATGTGCGCCGCCACCTGTCACGCCCGCCTCGCGTGCCCCATCGGCGCCGACGAACGCTACGATCCCGACGAGATCCAGTACCACTACAACCGAAAGCTTGGGCGCGAATTCCTCCGGAATTTGCTCGCCCTCCCCGCGGGCGCGGACCCCTACGAAGGCGTCGGCCCGCATTGGCAGGATTGGCGCAAGCGCGTAGACGTGGCCGGTGGCTAAGCGGCCTCCCATCGCGGTTTTGGTGCTCGCGGTGCTGGGCGGCGGCAGCGTGCTCTGGGGGGTGGCGCTCTCGTTGCAGGGGCCGCCGGTGTCAACGCCCACTGGGGTGGCCGTCACCCCCACCCAAACCGCGCAACCGTCGTCGAAACCGCCGGGGGTCGGGCCGACCCAGACCGGCTCGGGCACGTGGAAGGAGGACGCTCCGACGACGACGCAGACGGCGACAACCCAAGCGTTGTGCCCCGACTGTGACGTCGTTGTCATCACGATGTGCTCACTTCGGCGTGATCACGTCAGCGCGTACGGCCCCACGGCGGGCGTGAACCTGACACCCCGGCTCGACGCGCTGATGGACGGCGCCTTCCGGATGGATCAGGCCTGGGCAGCCTCCAACTTTACGCTGGCCGGGCTCACCGCGGTGCTCACCGGACGATTTGGGTCGACGACCGGCGTGACCGGCTGGGACAAAGGCCTCGTCAAGGACGTTCCCACCCTCCCAGAGGTGCTCGGCGTCTACGGCTACCGCACCGGCGCTTTCACGATCGACGCTCCCAGCGGATTCCGACCGGACTACGGGCTCGATCGCGGCTTTCAGCACATGGAGATCATCCCGCCGCCCCGTGACACTCCCGATGGTCGCACGCGGGAGGGCGAGGTTGGCCCGGGCGGGGACTCTGCGCGCCCCGCCGCAGCCTGGATCGCCGCTCAGGACAAGAGCCAGCCGCTACTGGCGATGTTTCACACACGCACGGCCCACTACCCCTTTGTATTGGAGAACGACCCCGACGATCCGACAGGAATCACCCAACTGTTGTGGGATTCCGGGTCGATCTCGTCGAAGGGCCAGGCGATGCCGGGCACCGCGGGGGGCACGGCTCAGCGAGGCGTGGTGCAGATCGCGGGGCCGGACCCCGTGCAAGTCGGAGTGCGTAAGGCAGGTGCGGCTGGCGTGGCGGTCTGGAAGAAATTGTACGCCGAATCGGTTCGCCGCATGGACCTCGACATCGGCGTGATGGCGGACGCCCTCGCGGCCCGCGGGAGGCTCGACAAGACCGTGATCATTGTGCTCGCCGACCATGGCGAGTCGCTCGACGACCACGGGGAGCTGCTGCACGGGGACGCCTACTTTGACGGCGTGGTGCACATCCCGATGCTGGTGAAAGTGCCGGGCGGCAAGGGCGGCCCGGTGAGCGCGCTCGCGAGCCAGGTGGATGTGTTGCCTACGCTGCTCGACCTTGTCGGGGCGGTCGTGCCCGCGGGGATCGACGGGGCCTCGATGGTCCCGCTGTTCACCGGCACCGCGGCGTCGATCCGAACGACAGCGCTCATCGAAGGCGGGGTCTCGTGGCGGGACGACGCGAAGCACCCCCGCGGAGCGGTGATCGCGCCGCCGTGGGCGCTCTTGCGGCAGGACCGGGGCTGCGGCGGGACAGGGGAAAGCGCGCGGGGCCCTGGAGAGCCCGCGAGCTGCCTCTACAACCTGCTGGCCGACCCCGGACAGGAGAAGAACGTCGCCGCTGCGAACAAGGAGGTCGTCACGGATCTCCTGGGTCGATGGGACAAGTTCCGCGCTGCGCGGGCGGGAGAGGCCGCGACGCTCATCCTCGACCCGAAGTACATCGAAGAGCTGCAACGCACGGGCTACGATTTTCGTCCGGGGAGCAAATAATGTTCGTGATTATTTTGGTGCTCGGCTGTCAGGAACCCGCGGTGACCGGCCCCGCGGATGCGGACGGCGACGGATGGAACGCCGATCAGGACTGCGACGAGGCCAACGCCCAGGTGTTCCCGGGCGCGTCCGAGCAATGCAACGACGCCGACGATGACTGTGACAACGACGTCGACGAGGACTGGGATCGCGACGGCGACGGATACACAACTTGCCCCGGCCCAGAGAGCGATTGCAACGACGAGGACGTCGCCGTCCACCCCGGCGCCAACGAGCTGTGTGACGACCAAATCGACAACGATTGCTCGGGCGCTGTGGATGATGTCCGCGACGCAGACGCCGACGGTTTTGACGCTTGCGAGGACTGCGACGATGACGTCGCCACCGTCCACCCAGGCGCGACCGAACCCTGCGACGACATCGACAACGACTGCGACGGCGCCGCGGACGAGGATTGGGACGAGGACGGCGATGGCGTCTCCTCCTGCGCCGACGACTGCGACGACACCGATCCCGACCGCGCCCCCAACCACCCCGAGGAGTGTGACGAGCAGGACAATGACTGCGACGGAGAGATCGACGAAGGCTTTGACGCCGACGGGGATGGCCAGACCCCGTGCCGAGGCGACTGCGACGACGACGACCCCGCCCGATATGGCGGTGCCACGGAGGTGTGCGGCGACGGTATCGACAACGATTGCGACGAGCTGACGAGCGAGGAAGCCGACACGGACGGCGATGGCTTCACCTATTGCGACGGCGATTGTGACGACGGCAACGCGGCGGTGAACCCCACCGGCGTGGAAGCCTGCGACGGCGCCGACAATGATTGCAACGGCGCCACGGACGATCTCCAGGAGTGCTGGTCCTGCGTCACGAGTGGCACCTACGACTATTGCTACGACTACGTGACCTGGGCCACCGCCCGGGATCTTTGCGCCGCGTGGGGCAAACAACTGGTGGTGATGAGCGACCCCGAGGAGAACACCGACGTGAGCTACGAGGCCTATTATTCGTACTTCTACGACGCCTCGTGGATCGGGCTCGGGGACCACGCGTCGGAGGGCACGTTCGTTTGGGTGGACGGCACGCCGCTGACGTTCTCGCAGTGGTATTCGGGCGAGCCGAACGACTCCGGCGGCGAGGACAACATCGGGACGAACTTCGGGTACGTCGAATATTGGAATGATTACCCGGATGGCCAGGTGCTGCCGTTTGTTTGCGAGG
>CANKNP010000229.1 GCA_947483545.1 Deltaproteobacteria bacterium
ACGCCTGGATCGTCGGCACCACCGCGATCTCCGCCTTCGCGATCTCCATCGAATTCTGCGTCTTGATCGGCGTCATCATGTCCTTCCTGCTGGCGGTCCCCCGCGCGGGAAACATGCTGCTCACCGAGTTCGTCGTCGAGGCCGATGGCGGCATCCACGAGCACATCCCTTCCGACAAGGTTTGTGGCCGTATTCTCATCTTCGGCTTCGAAGGCGAGATGTTCTTTGGCGCCTCGCTCGCGCTGGACGCACACTTCGATGCGATCGAAGCCCGGGCCACCGGGGAGACCGAGGTCGTGGTGCTCCGGCTGAAGCGGGCCCGAAACCCCGACGCCGTCGGCATGGCGCTGCTGGAGGGGTTCCTCGACCGGATGAAGGCCCGCGGTATCCACGTGGTGATGTGCGGGGTGCGGGCGGAGATGAGTGACAGCTTCGCGCGCTGTGGCATCACCAAGAAGCTCGCGGCAGACCAGCTCTTTCTGGAGCAGCCCGTTCGTCAGACCAGCACGCTCCTGGCGATTCGGGCGGCCTATGGTCGGGTCAAGAGGCCGTGCCCGGACTGTCCCCGACGCGTGGACGGCGAGCTGTACTTCGTGCTGTGATGATCCCGAATTGGTGGACTCAGTTCGGGATCGTCAGCGAGGAAAAGGGCGGATTTGCTTGATGACCAAGCGTCCGTCTGCGAGGATCTTCCACTCCGAGTCGAGCAAGAGTGCTCAAGGCCGGAGACCCGTTCAGGCGGGCGCTGGTCGAGCGATGGTGGGCCCGGCTGGATTTGAACCAGCGACCAGGCGGATATAAGCCGCCGGCTCTGACCCCTGAGCTACGGGCCCGCGGCCAGGGCGTAACTCCCCGAGCGCTCGATGAACCCTGTGGCCCTGTTGTCGGTCCTGCCCCCGGAGGTCCGGCCGAACGCGATTCGCTGGCTTGAATCGGGCAAGTGGGCGCCGTCGGGCCCCGTGCTGGGCGTGCCCGATCCTGCGGACTGGGAGGACCGGCTCTGGCGAAAGGTGCTGGACACGGTCTGGAGCCCGCCGGCGCCCCCCAGGGTCGCCATCGCGTGGATCCTGAAGACCTTCGGACAGCGGGGGATCTTCGCGCTCGCGCGGGTTGTGCCGCTCCTGCGTCCGACGGACGACGCCTCCGCGACCCGCTGGGAGCGCGTTCAGGAGGCGTTGCTGTTCCGGCACGCGAATGGGCCCTACGTGCGCTGGCAGGCGGCGATCCTCGCCAAGGCGGAGAGCCCGTCCGCGGCGCTGGCGAGGGCCTGGGTGGACCTGGACCAGCGGTGGGAGGGCAGCGTCGCGCTTCAGGAGCTGTACGCCCTGACCGGGGACGAACGTTGGGGGGCCGCCGCCCGCGACTGGCGAGAGAGCGCCGGAGGGGACCCACGCTCGACGACCGGGCTCCACGCGACGGGGTTCGTCGATCCCCCCGTAGAGATCTCGGCGACCGAGGCAGCCACCCTGTGGAGTTCGCTCCACAGGGACCGGGGTCGAGAGGAGAAACTATGGTCCATCATCCAGCGTGATTGGACCGACCTCACCCCGCGCCATGTGCTCGCCGACCATTTCCTGGACATCGGCGACCCGCGTGGCCCGTTCTGGGCCGAGCAGCTTGCCTCGGGGGAGCCGGGCTTCAGCCCGTTGTCCGATCTGCGCTTTCAGCTCACCTCGCCATTGGGGATGGAGCCGCCGTACCTCTGGCGGAACGGCGTCGTCACCGGGTGTACGGGCACGAGCCTCTGGCGCCTCGAAAGCCCCCCGTGGCGTGGGATCGAGGTGCTGCATTTGCCGGGCGACACAGGGCATCTGGTCGGCCCGATGAACCTCCCCCACCTGCGCGCTCTGGGCTTGTCGGAGGCCACGCCGACCGCCCGCGTGAGCTGCGAACGGCTCGCGCTCGTGTTTGGCCCGAGGCTCCGCACAGCGTACGGCGTGGCGGACATCGCGGCGGCGTGGGGCGCGCCTGTGGGGACCTGGACGACCCGCAACTGGTGAGCCAGGCCCGCCGGGCCGGCCCCATCCACAGGTTACCTCCCCAAAATCTCCGCCATCTTCCGCCCCATCTCCGCAGGGCTCCGGACGATGTGAATCCCCGCGGCGATCATTGCCTCGTACTTCGCCTCCGCCGTGCCCTGACCACCGGAGATGATCGCACCCGCGTGACCCATGCGACGCCCTGGGGGTGCCGTCGCGCCGGCGATGAACCCGACGATGGGCTTCGTCATGTTCACCTTGGCCCAGGCCGCAGCGTCTTCCTCGTTCGTGCCGCCGATCTCGCCGATCATGATCACGGCGTCCGTGTCGGGGTCGTCCTGGAAGAGCCGCAGCGCATCGATGTGACGGGTGCCGATGATCGGGTCGCCGCCGATGCCAATGGCGGTGGACTGCCCCAGGCCGACGCGGGAGAGTTGGCCCACCGCCTCATAGGTCAAGGTCCCCGAGCGGGAGAGCACGCCGATGCGGCCGGGGGTGTGGATGTGACCGGGCATGATGCCGATCTTGCATTCCCCGGGGGTGATGATGCCCGGGCAGTTCGGGCCGATCATCGTGGTGTTCTTGCCCTGGAGGTAGCGCCATACGTTGAGCATGTCCTTGACGGGGATGCCCTCGGTGATGGGCACCACGAGGCGCATCTCGGCGTCCACGGCCTCCATGATGGCGTCTGCGGCGAACGGGGGGGGCACGAAGATCACGCTGGCGTCTGCGCCCGTGGCGTTCACCGCCTCCTTGACCGTGTTGAAGATGGGGACGCGATGGCCGCCGGCCTCAAACACCGTGCCGCCCTTGCCAGGGGTGACGCCCGCCACAAGTTGGGTTCCGTACGCCAGCATCTGGCCGCAGTGAAAGCCCCCTGCGGCGCCGGTGATCCCCTGGCAAAGCAGCCGGGTGTTCTTGTTGACGAGGATGCTCATTGGATGCTCCGGTTGTATTCGGCGACGGCCGCGACGATCTTCTCGGCGGCATCGGCCATGGTGTCGGCGGGGATCACGGCCAGGCCGCTCTCAGCCAGGATCTTCTTGCCAAGCTCCACGTTCGTACCCTCCAGCCGCACAACCAGCGGGACCTTGAGACCCGTCTCGCGCGCAGCGGCGATCACGCCCTCCGCGATGACATCGCACTTCATGATCCCGCCGAAGATGTTCACCAGGATCCCGCGCACCGCCGGATCCGCGGTGATGATCTTGAACGCCGCCGTGACCTTCTCCCTGTTCGCGCCGCCGCCCACGTCCAGGAAGTTCGCCGGCTCGGCCCCGTAGAACTTGATGATGTCCATCGTGGCCATTGCGAGCCCGGCGCCGTTCACCAAACAGCCGATCTCGCCGTCGAGCTTGACGTAGGACAAATCATACTTGGACGCCTCAATCTCCTGGGCTTCCTCCTCGTCCAGATCCCGCATGGCGACGATCGCGGGCTGCCGGTGCAGCCCGTTGTCGTCGAACGTCATCTTGGCGTCGAGCACCAGGCACTCCCCGCTCTCCGTGACGATCAGCGGGTTGATCTCGAGCATGCTCGCGTCCGTCGCGTCGTACGCCCGGAACAGCCCGGCGAGCAGCTTGACGAAGCTCTGGACCGTCTTGCCGCTCATGCCGAGACCGAACGCGAGCTCCCGGCTCTGCCAGGCGCCGAGGCCGACGGCCGGGTCAACCCAGATCTTCAGGATCTTCTCGGGGCTGTGCGCGGCGACTTCTTCGATCTCCGTTCCGCCTTCTGCCGACGCCATGATCAGCACCCGGGCCTTGGCCCGGTCGAGCAGGATGGCCAGATACAGCTCCCGCGCGATCTGGCAGCCTGCCTCGACGTAGACCTTTCGGACCTTCGACCCATCTGGCCCGGTCTGCTTGGTCACCAGCGTGTTCCCGAGCAGATCGGCTGCAGCGCGCTCGGCGTCTTCCGGCGTCTTCACGACCCGAACCCCGCCCTTGCCGGCCACGCCATCCTCTCCCCGGAGCACCTGGGCCAGCACCTCGGGCGTGGAGTGCTCCTTGATGCGCCCCTTGCCCCGCCCCCCAGCGTGTACCTGCGACTTCACCACGACGACGGGGGTGCCCGTCTCCGACGCGAGGCGCTTGGCGGCGTCCTTCGCTTCCGCCGGGGTGAACGCGACGAAGCCCTGGAGCGTCGGCACGCCGTGCGACCGGAGGACTTCTTTTCCTTGATATTCATGGATCTTCATGATGGCTCGGGGCTGGAATGGAGTGCGCGGCACGGCTCGCCGGCCTTGCAGGCGCCGCAAGGTAGCGGATTGTCGGCGCCCCGGCCATGCCCCGCCCATGGGCGGGCGGCTCGGCCGCGGCGGGGGTGCCTCCCGTGCAACGCCAGAACATGGTACTCTCCGGTCGCAGCACCTTGCAGGAGAGCAGCGTGGCCTCTCAACTCAGCCCTGGCGCCGAAGTCGCCAATAAGAAATACAAGATCGACGCCTTCCTCGGAGCCGGGGTCGCGGGAGAAACGTACGCAGCGCGTACGCATCCCGTAGGCAAAAAGGTCGTGTTCAAGCTCCTCCACGCCGAGGCCAAGGATCTCGGGGCGATCCAGGCGGTCTTTGACCGCGCCCGGGCCGCGAAGTCGGAGGGGCTGGCTACGCTTCTCGAGGTGGGGCTACACGAGGGCCGGCCGTTCGTCGTCCAGGAGGCGTTCGAGGGCGAGTCGCTCCGCCAGCTCATGGAGCAGTACGTCACCGAGAAGCGGAAGTTCACCCTGCAAGAGGCTGCGCAGATCGTCGTCAAGGTGCTGGAGGCGGCAGAGGTGGGCCATGCAGCAGGGCTGATCCACCGCCACATCAAGCCCACGAACGTGATCATCCAGTCCAAGACCGTGGGTCCGGGCAAGGTGGTGCGGAGCGTCCAGGTCTCCGGCCTCGGCATCGCCGACATGGTGCCAGCCTCAGGCATCGCTGATCGGGCAGATGATCGCTATCTGGCCCCTGAGTTCACGAATCGGAAGCTCCAAGACCTCGACGGTGGGTCCGCGAAGGCGGGTCCGCAGTCGGACGTTTATTCCTGCGGCGTCCTGCTCTATGAACTGCTGACCGGCCAGACGCCACGCGGAACGTACCTCTCGCCAAGCCAGATCCGCGACGATCTGCCGCCGGGCGTGGACGACATCGTGGATCTGGCCTTGGCCGCGAACGTCGAGGACCGCTTCCCCACCGCGCGGGACATGGTGAACGCCATCCAGCGGTCGTTCCAGGAGGATGCTCCTGCGGACTCGGGCATGTCTCGCCGACTGATCGTGGCGATCGCGGGCGCCACCCTGGTGTTGCTGCTCATGATCACCGGCGCGGTGCTCACCAGCGACCCGTTGGCGGACGCGAAGAAGTCCGATGAGACGGTGCGCGCGCAGATCGTGAAGAGCAATCCGTTGCCGGACGAGGCGACGATGCGGGAGAAGCTCGCGGGTCACCCGGATATGGCCTACATCCCCGCGGGCACGTTCCTGCGCGGGCGCCTGAACGCGGAGTCCGCGAAGCTGGTCAACGCGACCGAGCCGCTCGCCCAGGTTGGGAAAACCAAGGCCTACTACATCGACCGGCTTGAGCATGGCGGCGGAACGCCCGTCGTCAACGTCACGATGGGGGACGCCAGCCGGATGTGTGTGGAGGCCGGAAAGCGGCTTTGCACCTCCGACGAATGGGAACGCGCTTGCAAGGGGCCAGAGTCCCGGATCTACACTTACGGCGATGTCTTCAGCGCCGAGAAGTGTGGGGGCGATGTCGCCACCGACGCGAACAAAGACGGCAAGGCCGATCGCGGGTCCGGCACGATCGACACGTGCCAGAGCGGTTGGGGCGCGTTTGACATGAGCGGGAACGCGCGGGAGTGGACCAGCTCCGCCGACCCGAGCCAGACGAAGTTTCGGGTGATCAAAGGCGGTAAGGCGTCCGACCCGGAGCGCGGTTCGCGCTGCGCATACGCCGATTCCCGCAGCCCCGAGTCCACCGACCGTACGATCGGCTTCCGTTGCTGCCAGGATGCCGCCGCGTCCGCCCCGCCCGCTGAGCCTCCCGTGCCGACCACGCCCGCGGATGCGGCCACGCCGACCGATCCTGCGGCTCCTGGTACGCCCGCCGGGGTGCCCACGACGCCGCCGGTCCCTGCCCAGATTCCAGTGATCGCCCCGCCGACGTAGCGCAAAGCAGGGCATGGGCCCCTCCTCAGCTCCGTTGCCACAGGCCCGCGTGCTCCCAGCGCACGCGGTCTTGCCCCTGGTCCCACCGCTCCACGCTCGCGCGGGCGACCCACTTCAGGCCCACGGCCCGCGCAGCTTCGTCGTGGACCGTCCAGGCGTCGATCTTGCGCTCCCCGACGAGCCCGTCTCCGACGATCACGCAGAGCCGTCCCCCTGGCGTCAACGCCCTGAAGGCCGCTCGGATCCACCGCGCGGTGTCGGCCTTCCAGTCGTCGATCGCCTCGGCGCGACCGGCGCGAAACGCACGGCGGCTACCGATCTCGTCGCGCAGGGTCTGGGTGTCGTCCAGGCCCAGCCAGTAGCGCCGGAGCGACTGGATCGGCGCGTAGTCGTAGACACCGGGGTAGGGCGGGGACGTGAGGACGAAGCCGAACCCGTCCAAGCGCCCCTCGCGAGCGTCTTCCCGGTGGATCCGGGCGGGGGCCGTGAAGGCCTCGGTCGTCTCGAGCATTCGGGCAAATTCCCGAGCCTTCTTGTGAAACAGCGTGGCGGTCGTGCCTGAGGGGCGCTCTTCTTCGGTGAGCGCCTGATGCGTGTCTGAAGTGCGTCGGCTGACTTTCACCAGGATCGCTGAAAATACTGCCTTGAGCAGCGGATCATTCCCGATCTCCGCGCGGATCGCCTGCAGCTCCCCCGCGACGTGCGGCAGGTACGCCCGTTTGACGTCCACCGGGGCGTCGGACGGGGCCTCCCCCCCTTTCAACGCCACCTCAGCCGCGGCGCGCGCCTTCGTCCGCATCGCCGTCCGCGTGGCTTCGTCGGTACGAGCGACCCGCGCCCGGGCGACCAGGCAGGGGACCGCCCCCAGGTCGCAGCCCAGAGACTCCCGCCCCGCGGCCATCGCCTCCACCATCACCGTGCCGCCCCCGCAGAAGGGATCCAGCACTTTACCTTCTCCCAACGCCAGTAGATCCCGCGCCGCGTCGGGGTGTAGGGCCGCTGGATAGCTGTGAAACCCGTGCGTGTAGCGGTCGATTCGTTCCCCGTGCCGCAAGGCGCTCTCCAAGACCCGGGCGATGTCCCGATCCCCCGCCTGCAGCGCACCACCGGCGGCCACCTGTCGGGCCATCCTGCCCGCTTCCACCACGGGTTTTGCGACCGGGGCTTCGGCGATGCCCAGGAGCTCCGCCGACTCTTTCTCGATCCTCGCCAACTTTTGCCGTCTTGATTCACCCACGCCAGACCTCATCCTGTTGAATGTCATTCAGGACCCAGTCGAACGTCCCCGACGTGATCTTCGCCTCGCAATACCCACACACCCCTGCTTCGCTCACTCGGTCCAACGCCGCGCCGCAGCTCGGGCACCCCGAAGCCTGGGTCGGCTTGGCCCCGACCGACCGCACGAACGTCCAATACTCCGTAAACGCCCGCGGCTCGCTCTGGCTGCCCCCGACGATCTGTCCGCTTCGATCCTCGGTCCAATCGAACATCGACGCAAAGATGCGGACCGTCACGGCCACGACGTACCCGTCGATCGTGATCTTCACGAAGTCCAGCTGGCTCACCGACACGGAGCCGCAGCGGTTTCGCATCCCCTCCCGCGCGTAGCGTTCGAGCCAGTACCGGTGCTGCTGGAACAGGAAGTCGGACTCCAGCGGGCGGAGATCCTCCCGGCGACCGGCCGACCAAGCCTCCTGGATGGTGAAGAACGTCGCCTTCGCGCGGTCCCGGAAGGCGGTCACTGAAAAATCCGGCTGCATCACGGACAGCTTGCGCAGCGCGATGCCCAGGTCCGGGTCGGGCCGGGTCGGGATTCGCGTGCCCGGCTCCACGCCTCCGCCCAGATGCAGCGCGATCCGCGGGACCTCCTCGCTGCTCACGACCTCGATGTCACGAACGATCCACATCAGCCGCCCATCGTTCACCACCTGGTCACATCGCGTGCAGGTGCCGTTCGTCCGGGTCTCCGAGGGGTTGCCGCAGCTCGGGCAGCGCAGCTCCTGCATCCGGTCCGGGCCCAGGGAGACCCCGCCGGCGCGGCGCCCGAAACGCCAGCTCTCGATCCGCGCAAACTGTTGGCTTTTGCCGGTCTTGGTTGTCCTCACCACGTTCGTGGTGAAGCGCACGGTGAGCTCCTGCCACTCACCGAGCCGCACGCCTGCGATCTGGGCTGCACCGATGCACACATCGCTGATCTGGCCGTCGCCGACGAACTGTTCGAGGGTGCGGCGAGGCCCTGGGGCCAGGTACGCGGCCAGCACGTCCAGCGCACGGCTCTCCTGCCAAGCCCGTGTGTGGACAAGCCGCGCCATGTCGAGGAACAACGGGGCTGAGAAGCCCGGATCGGTCGCGAGCAAGGCCGCCAGTTGCACCGGCTCCGGCCCCCGGGGGACCGGCGGCTCCCATCGCTCCGTTCTCGAGACGTGCCGCTGCGCAAACTCGCCCTGCCGTGTCTTCCGGTAGATCGTGAGCCCGACGAACACGAGGATCAGCGGCACGCCGACCGTGGGGTGCTCGAACAACAGCCAGACCATCAGC
>CANKNP010000230.1 GCA_947483545.1 Deltaproteobacteria bacterium
GGACGTGCCCCTGGGCGCCATGGTCGGGGGACTGGGGGCGGAGGGGGTCAAGATCGCGCTCGTCGGGCTGCGCGGCGCTGGCAAGTCCACGATCGGGAGCGCGCTCGCCCTGGCGCTCGGGTGGCCGTTCATCGAGGTCGATGCCCGGGTCGAGCAGGCCGCGGGGATGCGGCTCGGGGACCTGTTCGAATACCGCGGCGCTGGCCGCTACCGGGAGCTGGAACGCGAGGTGCTCACTGTGTTGTTGGACACGCCCGGCCCGTGTGTGCTGGCCACGGGGGGGTCGGTGGTGACCGCGCCGGACACCTGGGATCTGCTCCGGCGACGGGCAAAGACCGTGTGGCTGCACGCCTCGCCGGAGGGTCACCTTGCGCGGGTGGAGGCGCAGGGGGATTTCCGACCGATGCGGGGGCGGGCGAACGCGCTCGCGGAGCTCAAGGAGATCCTGCGGGAGCGCACGCCGCTCTACGCGATGGCGGCGGTCACGGTGCGGACGGAGGAGGGGAGCGTGGCGGAGGCGGTGGAGGGGGTGAGGCGGGGGGTTGACCGGTGACCCGAGGCCGCCCAATGCCCACGGGCGTGTCACCCCGGTGCCGGCGCCCGCCCGATGGCCCCAAGCCCGCCCTCCCTCGCCGATTCTCCCGCCGCGCGAGGGCGCGCGCCGAGATTATCGGCCAGTGTTGGCTAAGAACGCCCGCATCCGCGGGCTGGCGTTCGCGTCGATTCGGCCGGGTCCGGCGCTACCGCGCCATTCCCGCCCGAGACGCAAACACGGGAGCCAGCTTTGAAGGCGCGCACTTCGTGTCGCCTTCAGTTCTGGCTCCCCCTCCCCCGCGCCACCAACCCCTCCAAGCTCACCCGCTCGCCCCCGAGCCAGATCCCCGGCTCCCCCGCGGCGAGCTCGTACAGCACCCCCGCGCGCACGAGCCAGAGCAAGGCCTTCTGCACCTCCGCATCCCCCTCCGACCCCCGACAGAGCTTCACCCTCGCGCCCGAGGTAGAAACGATCTCGTGCCGTTGGCCCGGTATTTTTGTGCCCACGGCCACGCGGCGGACATCGACCGAGGGGCCAAGATCGAACAGGCGGTCGAGGAACCGAGGCATCCAGCAACGTAGCCCGAAACGCGGCAGAGACATTTCGTGACGGTTGTGTGACGGTCCCGTGCCGGCGACACGGAACCGTTACAAAGGACCGCCCCCGGATGTCCGAAATGAACACCCTGCAGCGTATGATCCGCCTGCTCCTCCCTCAAGAGGGGCACTTCTTCAACTACGTGAACGACGCCGCCGTGGCCGCCGAAGAGGCCGCAAGGCTGTTCGTCGAGCTGGCCAGCGCCGACGGTCGGGCCGCGCGGCTGGTGCTTGTCGAGCGGGTGCGGGAGGCCGAGCACGCCGGGGACAAGGCGAAGAAGGACATGGCGGACGCCTTGGACGCGACCTTCGTGACGCCCATCGACCGCGAGGATCTCTTCCACCTGGTCGGGGCGCTCGAGAACATCTCGGACTTCATCAGCGCGACGGCCAACCACCTGACCGTCCACCAGATGGACAGCCTGCCGGAGGGCACGAAGGAGCTGAGCGGCATTCTGCTGAAGGCGACGGGACAGTGTCGGGAGGCGGCTGGCCTGCTGCGCGACGGGAACGCAGGCGACAAGGTGCGCGCGCTGGCGCAGTCCGTCCACTACCTGGAGCACGAGGGCGACGTGATCTTCCGCCTTCGCCTCGGGGATTTGTTCGCTAGGGAGAAGGACGCGATCCAGCTCATCAAGCACAAGGAGTTCTTGGAGGGCCTGGAGGATTCGATCGATCAGTGCGCCTCCGCGGCGACAGTGATGGAAGCCATCGTCATCAAGTACGGCTGACCCATGACCACGTTCTCTCTGCTTGTGCTGGTCATCGTTGCGGCGTTGGTGTTCGATTTCATCAACGGGTTTCACGACACCGCGAACGCGATCGCGACCGTGGTCTCCACAGGCGTGATGCGCGCGCGTACGGCGGTGTTGATGGCGGCCGTGCTGAACGTCGTCGGGGCGTTCATGGGGACCGCCGTGGCCAGCACGGTCGGAAAAGACCTCATCGATCCAGCCACCGTCACGCAGCCGCTGGTGCTGGCAGCGCTGTTGTCTGCGATCACCTGGAATCTGCTCACCTGGTGGTTCGGGATCCCGTCGTCGTCGTCCCATGCGCTCATCGGCGGGATCATCGGTGCCGGGATCTCGGCGTTGGGCATGGGGGCGATCAAGGCGACCGGGGTCGAAAAGGTCGTGACCGCGCTCGTCTTGAGCCCGTTCCTGGGCTTCTTCTTCTCATTCACGCTGATGGTTGGGATGTACTGGGTCGTGCGGCGCATGAGGCCGACGAAGGTAAATCGGGTGTTTCGACGCCTGCAGATCCTCTCGGCGGGGCTGATGGCGGTCTCGCATGGGACCAACGACGCGCAGAAGACAATGGGTGTCATCACGATGGCTCTGGTGAGCTACCAAGGGACCTACGATCCGGTCGCAAAATTCCCTGTTCCTACCTGGGTCGTGGTGGTCTGCGCGTTGGCAATGGGGCTGGGCACCGCGTCGGGGGGCTGGCGCATCATCAAGACGATGGGGTCGAAGATCTTCAAGCTGCGCCCGATCCACGGCTTCTGCGCGGAGACGGGTGCTGCGGGCTTGATCCAGTTGGCCTCGCACTTTGGCCTGCCCGTGTCCACCACCCATGTGATCACCAGCGCGATCATGGGCGCTGGCGCCACAACGCGCCTCTCCGCGGTGTCCTGGGGCGTGACCACGCGAATCTTGTGGGCCTGGGTCCTGACCATCCCGGTGACCATGGCGCTTGGGGTCGGGTTCTACAAATGCTTCGGGATGTTGGGCATCACGGCGGGTTGACGGGGGCCGAGAGATCGTCGATGAGCCGGTGGATCACGTTGGGATCGACAAAGGCGAGGTAGCCCAGAAACATCGTGAGCGAGAACGGGCCGACCGGCAGGAACTCATAGAGCCCCCAGTGAAAAATCACGCCCAGCACGATGGAGGGCAGCTGGAGTCGCGGGACGAAGAGCGTGGCGGCAAGGGCGAACTCGAGGAAGATCGTGCCCCGCGCCAGAGCCTGAGCCGCAACTGGAAACCAAGACCACGTCGGATAGTCGCTGCCCCAGAAATACCGCATGAAGTGGTGCTCCATGCGCGCGCCGGACCAGAACCCTGGATGAAGCTTGTTGTACGCCCCCCAGAAATAGATCGCGCTGACTTGAAACGCCACGAGGCGGAGCGGCCAGAGCGGACCTGATTCTGCGAGAAGCGGACCCCCAAGACGGTGCCCCCGGAGCGCAAGCCAGCGGTCCACGCTGTAGCTGCGGCCGCTCGGCGCGAGCGCGACGAACACCGCGAAGGCGACGAGGATCCAGCTGTGATGATGAACGTAGGCTTCGACGTTTTTGTAGTGGCCCCAATAGTAGTAGAGCGCGAGCATGGTCAACGCGAAGATGGCCGACGACAGCCTCGTGAACAGCCCAATCAACGTCAAGAAGCCGAAGAGTTGGATGCCGACCGCCGTGAGGTTGCGATCGAGATCGTAGCCATGGACGCCGATGAACGCCTCGGACCACTCGGCCCAACACAAGCACACGATGCCCACGCGCAAGAGGGCATAGGTCCGGGTGGACCCCTCCGCGTTCACTAGCCAGTCATAAAGCCGCAGCCCGGCGTTCATTTGGCGCACACGTTGATCTCCCCCTTGGCCTCTCGCTTCCATCCCGTGCGCGTGGCGCAGCGCGAATACACACGAAGGTCGGTCCCGTCTGGCAGGCTCCGACAGAGCCGCTTTCCGAGCGTGGTCGCCTCCGCCGCTGTCCGGATCATTCGTTGCCCGCGGGAGAGCTCCCACGGGTTTTTCCCCTGCACCTCCCAGCGATCCACGGCGCGCTGTGTGCCATCCTCAAGCTTCTCGGTGAACCGCACCGCGCAAATGTCCAAGCTCGCGCCTGAAAACATGACCCAATGCTGGGCGTAAGGCCACTTCTTGCCAACAACCTGCTTGGCGAAGGGCCCACCCCAGGTCCAGAGCAGCAGCGAGAAGAACACGAGCGCACGCGTCGCCTTGCGAAGCGCGCTCACATGGGCAGTGACGGGGACGGGAGAGCTCACAGCCCGCCGCGCTATCATGAAACCCCGGGCTCGTTAGCCGCTCCAGATGCCCCTTCGCCTCTCGTCGATCCGCCTCCACCTCTACGCCGCGGTCGCCCTGGTGCTCTGCGTGATCGCATTCGGCCTCGCCGGAGCCTCGACGCCGGGGATCGTCGCTCAGGCTTTGCTGCTTGCGCTGTTGCTGCGCGTGGTGGCGCTGCACGTGTCCCGCCGCGAACGGCTGATCGCCATGTTGGAGCCCGTCGCCCGGGCGGCAGCCGGCGAGACCCACATCCACGTGCCCGAGGGGGCCGACGACGAGGCCGGTCACGTCGCTGAGGCGGTCAACCGCCTGCTGGACACCGTGCGGGCACGCGCCCTCGCGGCGCTGGCGGAGCGCGATCTGGACCTCGCTTTGGTCCGCGAGACCCCGAACGGCCTGCTCGTCACCGACGCCCAAGGACTTGTCCGTCGGGCGAACCCGGCCCTGGCGCGTCTCCTGCCGGTGCGCGAGAACCCTGTGGGGAAGCGGCCGATCGACACGATCCCGGTGGCGGATCTCCAAGAGGTGATCGATGAGGCGCGCACGACCCGAGGGGTGTGCGAGCGCACGTTGACGCACGGAAAGTTCGACATGCTCATCCGCGCCTTGCCCACCGCGGACGGCGCCGGTTGCCTCGGCGTGGTGCTGGACATCACCTCGATCCGATCTGCGGAGCGGGTTCGGCGCGACTTCGTGGCCAACGCGTCGCATGAGATCCGAACACCCATCACCGCGATCGTGGGGTACGTCGAAGCCCTGGAGGCGGAGCGGGCGAGGATCCCGGACGACGTACACTTCATGCTCGACGCGGTCCGGCGGAACGCGGAACGACTCCGCTTGCTGATCGACGACGTGCTCCACCTCTCCCGGTTGGAGTCGCGACACACCGATTTGGAGCTCGCCCGCGAGCCCCTTCTGCCCGTTGTGCAGGCCGTCGTCGAGCGGTTTGAGGGGGTGGCCCGCCAGAAGGGGCTCCAGTTGGAGGCCCCGCCGACCGACATCGACGCGCTGGTGAACGTGGACGGTCTCGAGCACGCGCTGTCCAACCTCGTGGACAACGCCGTCAAATATACGAGCAGTGGGACGGTCCGCGTGGACGTGCAGCGCGCAGGCAAGTGGGTGCTGGTCTCCGTCTCGGACACGGGCGTTGGCATCGACGCGATGCACCACAGCCGCATCTTTGAGCGCTTCTACAGGGTTGACCCCGGCCGAGCCCGGACCGTTGGCGGGACTGGCCTCGGGCTGGCGCTGGTCAAGCACCTCTGCTCGGCGATGTCCGCCGAGGTCCAGTTTGAGAGCACGGCGGGCCAGGGGAGCCGATTCACGCTGCGCCTGCCCGGCAGGTGACGGACGTCCGACAACTGTCACCCCTGACGGTTGGTTGACGGTTCCGTCACCCCCCCTCCAGGATCCGCTGGACATCGTCCTCCTAGCAACGTGAGGGTGTGGCACAGAGCTTGCGTTGGGGCGGTGAATGCTCCCCTTCCTTGTCGCGCTCGCCTTCGCCGAGCCCTGTCCTCCCCCTCCCCTCATCGCCTCCGCGGCCTTGACCCCCGACGGCGGGGCCCACGTGTTGACCCACGGCACGACAACGGCCTGCTGGTGGACCATCGACGAGCACGGCGATGCCACCGTCGCACGTCACTTTGACCTGCAGAAGTCCCGGCCCGAACGGATCACCTGGGACGAATCCCGTCAGTCCCTCTGCATCGACGTCATCGACGCCGACGGCACCCGCCGCCAACGGGTGTTTCCTCAGGGAGCGCGCTGATGCCGCGCGATCGCCTCGACGACCGCCTCCATCTCGTAGGCGAACCCGGCGGGATTGCCGCTCACGCGCAGCCATCCCTCGCGTGCTCCCCCGGAGACGGGGCGAAAGTCCACGTGGATGCCCTCCCGCGCCAACGCCTCATTCACCGCAGCCCCCTCCCTGACCTCGATGCAGACGAAGGCCGCTCGCCGCTCGCTTCCCCACGCACCGCGCACCATCAGGCCCTCCCTGGCACAGGCCTGGAGAAGCACGTCCACGAGCCCTCGCGTGACCTCTCGCGCCCGCCGCACGGCTCGCCCGAGGTCGCCTTGGGTGACGCTGGAGGCGGCCGCAAGCTCCCCCAACAGCATCGCCATCCCCGGAAGCGTAGGTGTCCCGCTCCGGAGCCGGGTGGCGTCGTCGGCGCGGCGAACTGCGCCTTTTTCGAACGCGAACGGCGCAGCGTGGCCCCACCACCCCGTTCGCCGAGAGGTGAGCTGGTGCGGACCTGGCCGGAGCCATCGACGGGGAACGTAGACGAACCCGGCGCCCGTGGCGCTTCGAAGCTGCTTGTGACCGCCTGCCGTGACAAGGACGTGGTCCCCGAGGGCACGGGCGTCGATCGGGACCGTGCCGGCGGTCTGGTAGGCGTCTACGAGGAGCATGGCGTCCGGGCACCGGGAGCGCAAGGCCGCGGCGAGCGTGGGCAGGTCCTGGAGCCAGGAGGATTCGAACAGCGCGTGAGAGATGGAGAGGACGCGAACGTCGGGGGTCAATGCGTCCAGGATCCGCTCGGCAGGCACGCTGCCATCGGGGTCAACCGGCACCTCCACGAGCCGCCCCCCGGTGTTCTGCGCCCACTGCTGGTGCACATAGTGGCCCGTCGTGAAGTGCCCCGCACTGTACACCAGCGTGCCCCCGTTCACCCCCTCGAGCACGGCGCTCAGCGCCTCGGAGACGTTGGGGAACCACGCCACATCCCCGCTCTCCAAGTCCCCGCCGACCAGCTCGGCGGTCCGTGCACGGAAAGCGTCCATGACCTCGACCCAAGCGCCGTCATCCCACACGCCGATCCCACATGCTGCGAGCGCAGCGAGCTGGTTCAGCACCGCCGCCGGGCCGACCACCGAGGGCACCCCCATGGAGTGCGAACAGGCGTAGATGCCGTGGTCGAGCGCCGGGTAAAGGCCACGGAGCGCCAGAGTTTCCGGCCCAAGAGCCAGCTCGATCGCGTATTGCTCGCGGAGCTTCTGTGCCTCCGTCGTCGCGGGCGCAATCAAGGCCAGACTGCGCGCGCGGTCCGCGGTCAACAGCCCAACAACCTCAGATGGTGGCCGTCCCCACAACGTCGGGATCAACGCCGGGATCTGCGCCGAACTGGCCCTCTGGGCGCGGAGGATAGCGCCGACCGCGGCGGAACGAACCTGCATGACCACTCCGAAGTGCCACCGTCCTATCTCACGCCCTGGAGCCCCCGATGATCACGCTTCTTCTTTTCTGGATTCTCGTCGCGCCGACCGCCTCGGGGGCCTCATCGCTCCGTCCGAAGGTGACGCGCGTGCTCGCCCGACCGCTGTGCCTTGCAACAGGACTCTGGCTCGCCGGCGCCGCGACCGGCGTAGGGCTGGCACTCGCCGGGCTGCTCCTCCACCTTTGGGCGCTCGTGGCTCTGGGGCCCTTCTTCGCCTTGATGGGGGCGGGCGCCGCCGTGGGGATCACGCTGGGGCAGGGCCTGCGGGAGGACATGTGGGTCCGCACGCTCGGCCTTCCCCCGGGGTGGAGTCGCGCCTGGCGGAGGGGGGAGCTGTTTCGGCCCGCGCCGCCGATGCAGAGCGAGGCCTGGGAGCCGACGCCGATCGAGCGTTGGAGGGTGCCGGAGGCCGGCCCCACCGAGCGGATCTCCCGGTGCACCCTGGAGGAGGCGGAGGGATCCTGGGTGGACGAGGCGGCGATGCCGAAGCAGCCCGTGATTCGACAAGTCCGCACGCTGGATGCGGCGAGGATGCGCACGCCGCCGATGGGCGGGGGCTAGCCCCGACGCGGGAGTACCCGCGCCGGGGGCCCGCGCGACGTTGAATTCTGCGGCTCCGGGAGCAGCCGCGGCGCCCGCTGCGAGTCTCGCGGGCGGCGCTCCCGGCGTATGAACTACGGACTCCCTAGCCCTGACGGGAGCAGCCGCGGCGCCCGCTGCGAGTCTCGCGGTGCTCACCGGCGGCGAACGCCTGTTCGGCGCCAGAGCGCAGGCGAACTTCGGTTCCGGGCGGTGCTCACGGAAGAAAGCTGTTTTTCTGCGACCGCGGTGTTGGCATGGAGCTTGCTCCCTGTTCGGCACCACCCACGGAGTTCACTTGACCCAACTCGCTCGCGCGGTCCTCGTTCTCGCCGCCACCGTCGCCGGGTGGGCCTTCGCGCTGCCCGGCTGACACGCTTGCCACCACCAGGCCGACAACGAGGCCCAGTAATGGTCGCGCGGGCCCCCGACGCGGGCGTACCCGCGCCGGGGGCCCGCGCGACGTTGAATTCTGCGGCTCCGGGAGCAGCCGCGGCGCCCGCTGCGAGTCTCGCGGGCGGCGCTCCCGGGGTATGAACTACGGACTCCTAGGAGCCCGGAGGGCATAGCCGCGCGAGGCGGCTGACCCCCGTCAGTCGCCCGATATTTTCGGTCAAGGGAAGGCCCCCGCCCCTCTACGCCGCCGCTCCGTGGAGCTTTCTAAGGTTGTA
>CANKNP010000231.1 GCA_947483545.1 Deltaproteobacteria bacterium
CTGCACGATCTTGGCGCCCAGCTCCGCGAGCTGGACAGGCTGGGCGCCAGCAGGAGCGGTCCAGTCCATCGCGTCGGCGAGGTCGAGCCGAATCCTTCGCTCGATGCTCTTTCCAGCTTCAAGCTGAACAAGCTCGTCATGAGACGAAAATCCCTGCGCTTCGATCCGCACGCGTACCGGGGCGTCCGCGCTGTCCACGCGGTGGGAGACCTTCCCGCCGCTGCCGACCTCCGTCCCGTTCACGTACACGTGGTCCGCCGCGGGGTCAATCGTCAAGTTGAGCACGGCATCATTGGCCTGCGAGCCGTACAACAACCCGACGGCCAGCACTGCAGCGAGCCCCACAAAGGCCACGACGCCCGCAGCGATGGCCCAGGGCAACATCGAGCTGCGCGTCACCTGAAAGGTGATGGTCTTACGCTCGCCGTGGTCGGTAACCACGGTCAGCGTCGCCGAGGCGGACCGCCAGGGCATCCGGTCCACATGGACTACGACCTCCACGACCTGGGTCGGCAGCTTCGGGTCCAGCTGGGCCTTCGCGATCTCCAGCCACTCGTGGTCCGCCACCACCCGTCCCGGCATCTTGCCGTCCCCCTGGTTCCGCACGAGCAGCCGGTGGCGAACGCGCGCCTCCTTCGCCCGGATCACCACGGTGTCGGGCCCGTCCACGACCAACTTGGGGCCCCGCGTGCGGACATTCTGGGGTGCGTCGGAAGTCGCGAGCGTCGGACCCAGGCGCGGTGGCGGCGGCACCGGCAGCGGCGGCAGCGGGGCGCCCGCGTTGGTGATCTCGAGCTCATCGGTCATCATCCGGGGCTGCATCTGAGGCAGCCGGGGAGGAGGTTCGGTGCGGGTTGGCCGGTGCGCTGGCGGCTGGACCTGGTAGGCCGGGGTCTGGCTCGCGGCGTCCTCGGCCTGCTCGGTGTCGCTGGTCTGCTCCGCCGTGCCGGGCAGCAGGCCCAGCACGCCGGAGTTTTTGGGCTGGGTGGCCTTTGCCCACGCGGTCCGTCGCGCGTCGTACCGCGCGCGGCGCTCCGGATCCCGAAGCACCGTCCAGGCCTGATCCAGCTTGTTGAGCATCTCCGCGGAGAGCGCCAGATCGTTGAGGTTGCGCGCCCAGCGATACCGCGCACGGTAGGCTTGCTCCAGCCGCTCAATGCCGCAGCCAGGATCTACCTGGAGCACGTCGTAGAAGTCGATGGTGCTGGGGGCTGGGGTGGGCTCAGCATCTGCGGGCCGCCGGACTCCTGCGGCGGCGAGCGCCTCTTCGATCTGTTGGCCGACCAACGCTTCTGGGAGGTCCAACTCCCGGGCTTGTTTGCGGATCGCAGCCTCGGCCGAAGCGGGGAAGGACCCGCTGCTGATGGTGCCGCGGATGAACACCCGCAGGCTCTCGACATTGCGCTGCACATGGCTGGAGCGCAGGTGGGTGCGGTACGCCTCGGGTTCCTCGATCAACGCCTTGCGGATCAGCGCGTTCTGCTTGATCAGGAAGAGTGCTTCAACCTTATACTTCGGGTTGGACTGCTGCCCCTGCGCCCAGCCGCGCCGCTTCTTGACGAACGCTTCGACGTCCGCGGGCGTGGAGTTCTCCTGAATCGCGTAGTACGTCAACAGCGACGCCTGCCCTACGGAGGCAAGGAAACGATCAATCTCTTCGAGCTCTCGGCGTTCCATCTGCAGGCAGGGTCTATCACCATCCATGCCTCGTCAAGGGCACCGCTGGCATCGACCCGAACGCCCGGGCTTCAATGTACGTTTGCGGCGGCCACCCGTTTGCGGGCGGCGTCCAGCCCCTCGGCCGAAAGGGCGCCTTTGAGCACAATGCGGGCGCGGCGGGTCACGCGGGTCTCCACGTCGGTCACGTCGACCTCGAGGATCTGGTTCACGGTGTAGCGATAGACCACCTCGATAGGCGTGCCGCGAGGGCGGGGCGGCAGGCTGTCGAGGATGACTTCGCCGATGACCGTGACCTCGTCTCGGCTCGACCCCACGCCCTCGGTGACCTCCACGCGCACCGCGGTCATGTCGTCGTACGCGTAGGCAAACCGGCCGCGCTTCTCGCAGGGGAGGGGGGTGAACTCCGGGATGAGCGTCACGATGCGCTCGTTCAGCGAGGCGTCCAGGACCACGATGCCGAGCGGGTGGCTCGCGACGTCCGCGATCCGTACCCCCGGCAGCTCCCCCGGCTGGGCCTCGAGCGCTTGAGCGGGGGTCGGGGGCATCGAAGGGGCGTCGTTCGCCCCGGCGGCCGCCCGCTGGGCCTTGCGGGCGAGGGTGCTCCGCCACGTCTGGATCGCCGGGTGCTTCGGATGGTGCCGGAAGATCGCGGCGAGCGCCGCCCCGAGGGCGACGCATTCGTCCGGGTTCACGCCCGCCACCGGCGCCTTCCCGGACAGGCGCCGCAACATGTCCTGCACGGCCGGCATGCGCGTCGATCCGCCGGCGAGCAGGACATCGTCGATGTCGGACCATTTCATCTTCGCCTTCTCGAGCACGAGCGCGCAGGTGTCCGCGCACTGGCCCAGCAGGTCTTTGGTCAGGTTCTCGAATTCCTCCCGGACGATGGGCACGACGGTCCGATGGCCACGGAAGTTCACCGGGATCACCGCCCGCGGCTTCGACGACAGCGAGATCTTCGCGTGCAGGCAGCGCTCGTAGAGCTCCTGGTAGGTCTGCGTCTCGTCCCTCGGGTCGAGCCCGTACTTCTGCATGAACTGGTCGGCGACGTAGTCCAGCAGCCGATCGTCCCAGTCCTTCCCCCCCAGCTCGGCGTTCCCGTCCGTCGCGATGGTCCGCAAGGTCGTGCCCTTGATCTCCATCACCGTGACGTCAAACGTGCCACCGCCCAGGTCGAACACCATCAGGTGTCGGTCGCCGCCGATGCGCTCCACCCCGTACGCGATGGCCGCCGCCGTCGGCTCGTTGATGATGGAGAGCACGTTGAACCCGGCGAGCGCGCCCGCCTCGGCCGTCGCCCCCCGTTGCGCGCTGTTGAAGTACGCCGGGACCGTGATGACCGCGTTGTTCACCTCGTACCCGAGCGCCTCCTCGGCGTCGTCCTTCAGCTTCCGAAGGATGAACGAGGAGAGCTCTTGAGGCCCATACGAGCGGCCAAACAGCTCGAGCGAGTACCCCTCCTCGCCCATGTGGCGCTTGATGAACCGCACCACGTTCGGGGCGTCCACTACGACCATCTTGACCGCTTCTTCGCCGATCACACAGGCATCGCGGTCGTAAAAGTGGATGACGGAGGCGGTGGTACGCTGCCCCTCACCATTCGGCAGGATCACCGGCTTTCCGAACGGATCAACGTAGGCCATCGCCGAGAACGTCGTGCCGAGGTCGATCCCCAGGATGATGCCTTCATCCGCCATGGCAGGTGCCTAGTCCTTGTTGCCGTTGGGGGCATCGTTCTTCGCGTCGCTCTTCGCGTCCACCTCGGCTTCCGCACCAAAGCGCGACACCGCGACCTCCTCGGCGCGGAGCTGCTTCTCGCCCCGCATGAAGCCCCGCTTCAGCACCGCCTGAACCCTCCAGTCCTCGGCAGCGGAACCGGCCGGCACGACCCGGACGGCCTTGTGCATCTTGCGGTCGAACCGCTCCACGCTCTCACAGGGCGTCACGTCGCGCCGGTAGAGAAGTTCGAGGAACTCGTCCAGAAGGTACTGAAAACTATCGGAGATCACGTCTGCGCTCGTCTCCTTCCGGGCGAGCGACTGTTGAAACCAGTTCAACGAGTCGTAGAACAGCAAGAGGTCCAGCAGGAAGGGCTTCTCTTGCTGGAACACGAAGTCGTCCTTGTATTGGCGGAGCTCCTCGTAGAGTTGGTCGAACGCCTTCTGTTGGATGTCGTCCTGCCGCACCCGGTCGGTGATCAGGTCGTGCAGCGCCTGCAGGCGCTCGCTGATGTTGCCGTCCGCGGGGGTCCCGTTGTCATCCGCCATTTTGGCCTCCCGAGAGCTCGGTTGCGAGGTTGATGAACGTGCCTTGTAGCTCCACCGACTCGTTGCAGAAGTGGAAATCTTCGGCGCGCGAGGCGAGGCTCTTCAAGAAATCAGGTCGTACCTGGGTTCCGACCCCAATCGTGATGACGCGCCCGCCGGAGGTCCGGATGCGGTTGACCTCGGCCACTGCGGCCTCCGGATCGTCCGGGTGGCCGTCGGTCAGCACCATGTAGATGCGCTGCACGCCCGCCCGGTTCTTCATCATCTCCCGCGCGGCCAGCAACCCCTCGGCGAGCGGCGTAGACCCGATGGGTGTCAGCCCCCGAACGGCGCTCTCCAGCTTCCCGCCATCGCCGGTCAGCGGGCAGATGACGCCGCCTGGGAACGCGACCACGGCGATTTGCCGGTTTGGACCCAAGGAGCGCTCGATGAAGGACAACGCGGCCTTGCGGGCCTCCTCGATGTTCGCGCCGTACATCGAGCCCGAACAGTCCATCAACAGCACGACGCTCATCGGCGCTCGGTTGCGGGCCAAATCGTCGAGCGTGACCGCGCCCGCGGCCAGGCGGTGCGCGAGGGTCTGGCCGCTGTCGAGGTCCATCGACTCGACCTCGACGATGCCGTTCGCGTTGTACCGAAACGTGACGGAGAGCTTCGACTTGCCTGCGCCGCGGATCGGGATGCCGTAGAACTCAAAGTGCCCGAGCACGGCGCACTCCAACGGGTCCACGTTCTCGCCCTGCACGAGCCAGAGATCCATGGTGCTCTGGCCATCGTGCGTCGTCACGTAGTCGTCGCGCGTGCGCTCACAGGGGATACGCGAGTTTCGCTCAATGATCTTCGAGTTGTACAGCTTGCCATCGCGATACACGACCATGCCCAGCGAGTGCGACGTGACGTCGTGGGTGCGGATGTCCACCGGGGGTGCTTCGCCGCTCGCGCGACTCGCCTCGATCGCGGCTGTCAATGCGGCGCCGAGGGCTACGCACTCGTCCGGGTTGATGTCCGTGGCGGCGTCGCGCCCGAACAGCCCCTTGATCATCTCGCGGACCATCGGCATCCGCGTCGATCCGCCGGCGAGCACGACGGTGTCGATGTCGTCGGGCTTCAGCTTCGCGTCGTCGATCACGTCGCGCGTGAGCGCTTCGCAGCGGGCGATCAGGCCCGAGGTGAGCTCCTCGAACTTCTCCCGGGAGAGCTCCAAGCGGAGGATCTTGCCCTTGTAGTCGTAGAAGAGGTTGACCTTCGGCCGCTTGGACAACGACAACTTGGCGCTGGTCGCCTTGCTGCGCAGGTCATGGTAGGCCGCGAGGTCGTCCAACGGGTCGAGGTTGTGCCGGGCCTTGAACTGTTCGGCTGCAAACTGGATCAGCGAGTCGTCCCAGTCTTTTCCGCCGAGCTGGTGATCGCCCGTGGTCGCGAGCACCTGAATGTCACGCCCGCTGATCTCGACGATGGACACGTCGAACGTGCCGCCGCCCAGGTCGTAGACGAGCACCTTTTTGCGCTCGCCCATGTTCGAAAGGCCGTAGGCGAACGCCGCCGCGGTGGGCTCATTCAGCAGCGAGAGCACCTTCAAGCCAGCATATTCGCCGGCCCGAATCGTTGCGCGCCGCTGCTTGTCGCCGAAGTACGCCGGGACGGTGATCACCGCCTGGTCGATGCGATGCCCGAGCCGAAGCTCAGCGTCATGCTTCAACTTTGCAAGGATGAACCCCGAGAGTCGCTCGGGCGAATAGGATTCCCCGCGGTACTCGAAGGTGTAGTCTTCATCGCCCATGTGGCGTTTGATGAACTCGACGACCTGCTCGGGGTAGGCCACCGCCGATTGCTTGGCGTACGTGCCGATGATGACTTCATCGCCCTCAAAGAGGATGACCGACGGCGTGATCCGCTCGCCCTCGGCGTTGTGGAGAATCTCCGGCACCCCGTACTTGTTCACATGCGCGATGGCAGAGAAGGTGGTGCCGAGGTCGATCCCGACGGCGCGGGTGGACATGCGTTCGCTCCGAGATGCGAAGAAGGGGCGCAGGTAGGCCTGCCGCCGGAGCGTATCGCGTCGGACGCCGGGTTCACAGGGGCCGATCCCGCTGCGGCGCGAGGATACTGGAACGGATGTCAACCCCTGTCCGGCCGCTGGCCTTCCGCGTCGTCCTCGCGACGGCCTCTCGCTGGCGAGCGCAGCTCCTGGAGGACACGGGGGTCGAGGTCACCTGCGTCCCCGCGCCCATCGACGAGCAGGCCATCACCGCGGCGGATCCCGTGGCGCTTGCGCTCAAGCGCGCCGTCGCAAAGGCCGAAGCGGTCGCCGCGCTCCACCCAGACGCGTTGGTCATCGGCGCCGATCAGGTCGCTCACCTCGATGGGGTCGCGTTCGGCAAGCCACAAGATCCCGCGGATCATCGGGCCCGGCTGCGATCGTTGCGGGGGCGGGTTCACACCTTGACGACGGGGGTGAGCTTTCGCGGGGGGCCAGTCCGGGCACTCGGCACACAACGCCGCCCTAAGTCCCTGGAAGTGCAGGACTTGGAGCCGGGCTGGCCCCTAACCGCACCGTTCCAGGTGGAAGGCGGCGGGCACGGCGTCTTCGCCGGACCGTCGCATTCCGCCGGTAGGAACGGTGCAAAGAGACCGCCGATCCGCGAGCGAGGTTCGCCGAGCGCGCGGGTCGGCGGGCCAGTCCGGGCGCGAGAGCTGGACTTCGTTGAGCACACCGGGGTCCGATTCCACGCCGATCTCACAGATGCCGAGATCGACGCATACGTAGAGAGCCGGGACGGTTCGGAGTGCGCCGGTGGTTACCGCGCTGAGGGGCCTGGCGCCTGGCTGATCGCGGGGATCGACGGGGACTGGTCGAACATGATCGGGCTGCCGGTGTTTGGGGTCTTGGGGCGGGTGCGGGGGCTGCTTGCATCGCGCTGAGAGGGGGCGGCTTGGGGCCATTGAGTCGCCGTCTGAAGTGAATCGGCACAAGGCCGCGCTCGACCTCGCGTGATGGTACCTGTCCTGCGGCGCTCCCCACCGTTTGACCATATCGACATCCCGATGTATACATCGACATTCCGATATGGCCTCCGCACTCCCCTTCACTATCCTCGAACAAACGCGCCTGCGCGTTGTCGCCAAGGTACGTGAACTTCGGACCGGGCGCAATTGGACTCAGGCCGAATTGGCGGCGCACCTTGGGCTCTCCCAGGCGCGGCTGAGCGAGATCGAGCGTGGTGGCGGGTCGTTTTCCGCGGAGCAGCTCCTTGAGGTCCTCCGCCTCTTCAATGTGTCCGTCGACGCCTTCCTCCCTCCGCAGGATCCCGAGGACGAGCTTCAGAACGCGCTGGCGCGCCTCGGCGCGATCGAGTTGCGAGAGCTCCCCGACGTATTGCCCAGCGCCCGGGTGGCCGAGGTCATCAGCGTGGCGCGCGAAACGCTGCTGGCGCCTCGCTCTCCGCGATTGTTGCTCGCCCTCGCGCCGGTGCTCATCAAGAATCTGGATGCGGTCAACCTGGACGTGTTGCACGCCGAATTGGCCGGTCTCGGCTTCCCCGCGAGAGTACCCTGGCTGGTGGACAACGTCGCAGCCGCCCTTCTACAAGTTGGGGTCGGCAAGGGCCGGCCCGCTGCCGCACGCTGGCACCGGGCGCGGCTCGTGCTCGGCCATTTCCTGGCTCGTCACCCGGCGCCGGTCCAAGGGGCCACTCCACCCGCCTGCTTTGATCACCTGGACGCCAACATCCGCAGCGAGCGCACCCTCGCGAAGGCGCTCGAGGCTTCCTCTGGGATTTCCCGCCGGTGGGGCGTCGTTACCGAGTTGCACCCGGAGCACTTCGCGGATGCCCTACGAGCCTCCAATGCAGCCGTTTGAGCGCTTCTTCACGGAGCTCGACGCGCGGTGGGTCGCGACCGGTCCTGCCCCGATCACGCTCCGTGTTCTGGGCTCTACGGCCTTGTTCCTGCGCACCAACTACCAGCGGGGGACCAAGGACAGCGACGTGATCGAGACGGCGCAGATCACCCCGGAGATCCGCGCACAGGCGCGCGCGCTGGGCGGGAAGGGGTCTCCGCTGCACCTCCGGCATGGCGTCTACGTTGACTTTCTGCCATCGGCTTTCCCGTTCCTGCCCGAGGAACCCCTTTGGCACCCCGTCGCGAGCCCTACGCTGACCCATTTTTGCATCGAAGCGCTCGACGTTGTCGATGTGGCCGTCGCGAAGCTCGCGCGCTTCCACAAGTTCGACCAGATCGACATCGCGGCGATGGCCGAGCGCGAACTCATCGATCCATGCCGGTTCACCGCCCGGTTCCGCTCAGCCGTCCAGCGGCTCTGGCACGACGCACGGGCCGACACGCTCCCTCGCATCGTCCGCCATTTTCATCAAGTGCAACGCGATGAGCTGTTCATCCCGGAGTCTTCTATCGACCTCCCACCCTGGGTTTCTGACGACTGAGGGCGGCTCCGCCCCAGCCCGCCGCCGCCCATTCTATTCTTGGAACGCCGCTGATCTACGGCGCGGCCCCCCGATCACCGACGACGACGGATTCACCGCCGCCCGATCACCTCCCCCAACGCCCCCCCCGGATCCGCCAACCTCGCCCGCGCCGCCTCTGGCAGCGCCCTCGACCCGTCTGGCCGCCTCTTCCGCGCCTCGGCCGTCCACATC
>CANKNP010000232.1 GCA_947483545.1 Deltaproteobacteria bacterium
AACCACACCAACCCCACATCCCCACCCGTGCCACACGCCCAGCCCGACGGCGCTTCGGCGTTCCCATCACAGTCGTTGTCCACGCCGTCGACGTACTCCATCGCCCCCGGCCGAACTCGAATCTCGGTGTCGTCGCAATCCCCAGCGTCCTCGGACCAACCATCGCCGTCGTCGTCGAACACCGTGGTCTGGTCGTCCATCAGGCGGTTGCAGTTCTGGTCCAGGTTGTCGATAACCTCGGGCGCTCCTGGGTAGATCGACGCGAGCGCATCGTCGCAATCTCCGTGGTCCTCGGAATATCCGTCACCGTCATCGTCCCCGGCGGATGTGTGGTCGTCGATCACGCCGTCGCAATTGTCGTCCGCGCCGTTGATTCGCTCCGCGGCGCCGGGCCAGGCGTTGGGATCGGCGTCCTGACAATCCCCCTCCCGCTCGGTCCAGCCATCGCCGTCGTCGTCCCAATCCGCGGTGCCGTCATCGACCGCGTGATCGCAGTCCTGGTCTACGCCGTCGGGGGTTTCGATGGCGAACGGAAAGATAGCGGGATTGGCGTCGTCGCAGTCGCCGGCAACCTCCGTAAACCCGTCGCCATCGTCGTCGTAGGTCTCTGTGTGATTGTCAACGATCCCATCGCAATCATTGTCGGCGGCATCGACGACCTCGATAGCCCCGGGGAATGCGTACAGGTTCAGATCGTCGCAATCGCCATCTACGCCGGCCCAACCGTCTCCATCGGCGTCCGCGTTGCCCGTGCCCTCATCCACGGTGCCGTCACAATCGCCGTCCATGTCATCGCCGGTCTCCCCGCTCGCCGGGCTGATGGCCGGGTTGGTGTCGTCGCAGTCGCCGTCGATCTCGGCGAAGCCGTCGCCGTCGTCATCCACAAAGCTCGTGCCTTCGTCCACCATGATGTCACAGTCATCGTCGACGCCGTTTGGCAGCTCCGGGGCGGCGGGAAATGTGAACGCATTGTGGTCGTCGCAGTCCCCGTCGGTCTCGGTCCAACTGTCCCGGTCGTCGTCGTACGTGTCGGTGCCCTCGTCCACGCGGAAATCGCAGTCGTTGTCCAAAGCATCCGAGACCTCGGCGGCCCCGGGGTTCTGGGTGGGATCCTCGTCATCGCAGTCCCCCTCACAGGTCAGATACCCGTCCTCGTCCACGTCGTAACCCTCGTCGATCTCCTCGTCGCAGTCGTTGTCGTAGAAGTCGCACAGCTCAAACGCGCCGGGGTAGGCGAGCGCGTAGGTGTCGTTGCAATCGGTGTTGTCGGCGGAATACCCATCGGGCAGCGAACAGAACCGTCCCGAAACATCGGGGTTGCCGTAGCCATCGCCGTCGGCGTCCTCGTAATAGGTCACAGCGTCCACGGAGTCCGAACCATCGGTGGATCCATCGCAGTTGTTGTCGATACCATCGCAGTATTCGGAGGCACCGGGATAAACCCCGGCGTTGTTGTCGTCGCAATCCCCGTCGCTCTCGGTAAACCCGTCGCCATCGGCGTCCACCGAGCTGCAAGTGATGCCGGGCAGGCCCTCATAAGACCCCTGGTCGTTCCAGCTGGAAGTGCTCGCGCCGCACGAGCCCTGGAAAGGTTCAAAGCCGTTGTTCCCGCTGTCCCGGGGCTCAAAATGCAGATGGGGACCGGTCGAGTTTCCAGAGGAGCCGACCTCGCCCAACTTCTGGCCGCAGGTCACGGTCTCGCCGGACGAAACTGCGACGGACCACGTCTTGAAGTGCCAATAGAGCACATATTGCCCGTCATCATGCCGCAGGATCACGTAGTTTGCGGTGCCGCAGCCGCCAGTGGTGCAGTCGTCCGCCTCGCCATCGTTCGTGGAATACACCGTCCCATCGGCGGCCGCGACCACGTCCACGCCGTACGCCATGGTCGTAAAGCTGCCGTAGATCGCCATGTCCGTGCCGCCGTGCCCGGAATAGTAATTGGAGCCGCAGTTCCAATCGCAGCTGCCCTCATCCCGGTAGGCAGAGACGACGAAGGTCGAGTACCACTCGTCCGTGGTCGGCATCGAAAAATCGGTGGCGAGCGCGACGGAGAGCAGGAGCATCATGGGGTGTCCACGCGGAAGGATTGGCCCCGCGCCGTCCAACCCAATCCGTCGGCGCTCCAGGCGTACACCGTGCCGTCCGGTACGGGGGTCCAACCCTCGGGCGCGAGACGTTTGCGTCGTAATCGTTACAATCGACGCCCTCGGAGCCGTCCACCGCGCCGATCTCTGTGTAGCCATCGCCGTCGTCGTCGTAGGCGTCGGTGCCCTCGTCGATCACGCCGTCGCAGTCGTTGTCCGCAGCGTCAAGGGCCTCGGGGGCGCCAGGGTAGACGAACACGGTGCCATCGTCGCAATCCCCGGCCGCTTCGGTCCAACCGTCGCCGTCATCGTCGTAGGCGGAGGTTGTCTCATCGGTGTCACCGTCACAGTCATTGTCCGCGCCGTCCTCGAGCTCTGGCGCACCAGGGTAAACGTCTGCGCGCGTGTCGTCGCAATCGCCGGAACTGTCGGTAAATGCGTCCCCGTCGTCGTCATAAACGTCCGTGCCCTCGTCCACCACACCGTCACAATCGTTGTCCAGGCCGTCGGTCCATTCAAATCCGCTTGGGTAGGAGAGCGGGTTGGCATCGTCGCAGTCGCCATCGACTTCGGACCAACCATCGGTGTCATCGTCGTAGACCTCGGTGCCTTCATCCACGACAAAGTCGCAGTCCTGATCCACACCATCGGCGATCTCGACGGCCCCTGGGTAAATTCCCGGCGCGGTGTCGTCGCAATCGCCGGTGGACGCCGTGAAACCGTCGCTGTCGAGATCGTCCTCGGCGAAGGCCGGAACGGGGAGCATCAAGAGGAGGAGGAGGAGCACGGGACATTGTAGCCCGGTGCTCACCCCCCCGTCGCGAACGTGATGCCTCCGCCCGCCCAAATCCCGTCCGTCGTCATGCCGGCGCGGGCTTCGATGCCGACGCGCCACCGCCATGTCGGCGCGATCTCCCACCCGCCGAACACCTCGCCGCCCTCGGTGAGCGGAACGATGACGAGCGCGTGGGCGCCTACGTAGGGTCCCGCGGCCCCCCGCCCGCGATCCCCGAACCGCACTCCGACAGCGACCGGGTAGACATCGTGCTCAAATACGCCTTCGCGCAAGTAATAGAGCTGGGCCGAGCGCATGAGCCCGACGCGGCCGTCCAGGCTCCACCCGGCGGTGAACCGCCACCGCACGTTCAGCTCGACGTCCACGTGATCGTAGGGCCCGTAATCCTCGGCGAGGGGTTGGAGGCGCACGTAGCCGAGCCCAACGCCCAAGCGGAGTCGGTCGGCGCTGCCGCCCACACGCAGCGACGCCGGCCCAGGCCCGCGCTCGACGAAACGACCCGTGCCGACATCCAGCCAGGTCGCGTACACCTTCCAGCGGGTGTGCTCGGCGTCTTCGATCTCCTCCTCGGGGATGCCGGTGTGGTCGCTGTCGCCGACGGGTGCGAGGGTCACAAAACGCACCCAGCGGAGGCCCTGCGCGCTCGCCCAGGTGGCGAGCGAAGCCCCGGCGTCCGCGGGAGGTGCCACGCCCCGCACCGCCCCTTCGAGGGCGGTGGCGAGGAAGCCTTCGCTGTCGTCGCCGGCGATCCTGGCGCGGAGCGAAGTGGCGTCGGCCGTCTCCGCCACCCACGCGGTTCGGCGGCCTGGACGCTCGACGGTGATTCGGTGCCAGCCGACCCGGACTTCGCCCCGATACGGCGTGTTACCGACGCGCTCGCCATCGACGAAGACCTGACCGGGCGCGTCGCTTTGAACCTCGATCAAGCGGGTCTGGCGATGGGCGCTGGCGATGTACAAGTAGCGGCTGAGCGCGTCTTCGGAGAGGGGGGGCAGGTTGATGACACGGCCGTCGGAGCAGCTCGCGGCGGCGGTGAAGCTCTCGTCCGCGGCGCTCGCATCGCCCGCGTAGAGCTGCGCGGCGCCGAGCTCCAGCCAGAGCCTGAACGGGGGATCGCGGGGCAGAGTCACCCGCAGCGCGGCCATCGCTTCGCGGGCTTCGAGCACGTTCGCGAGGGTCGGGGAGCGCGTGGCCACCGCCATCGCCCGGTCGTACGCGACCCGCGCATCCCCGCCGCCCGGACCATCCTCGACGACAGTGTCGAAGTCAAGCAAGGGCAAACCCAGTGAATCCAGGTAAGACGCCATCGCGCGGAGCTCAGCAGGGCAGCCGCCGGGCGCCTCGCAGACCAACACCGTGACCGTGGTGACCCCCGGGGGGACCGCGCTGACCACACCGGCGTGGGCAGCGATCACGAGGGTGCCAAGCAGTGCGGCGACGAAGGCCATCCCGGGCCCTATATACTGACGGGATGCTCCTCCTCGCCTTGACGCTCACAGACCCCGCGCTGGCCGGCGGAATCTACGCCGTACCGCCCGAGGGCATCCCGAGCGTCACGTTGCTCATCTGCCCGAGTGATCCGGACTGCGTCGGCGAGGCCGAATGGGTGAGCGACGCGCGGCCCAACGACACGTTGGTGTACGTGGACAGCCTGCTCTCGCTGAACGTGATGAAGGGGGGCGATGCGTCGTCACGGGCGGAGACGTTCGCGGCCTCGCTCGATTTGGCGCGCACCGCGTTCCAGAACGAACAATGGTCGATGACGACAAAGCACCTGGAGGATGCCCAACGTGCGCTCTCAGGCTGGAACGGCGCCCCCGAAAATCAACAATTGTTCGACCTGTACTACCTTCGGGCGGCGGCCAAGCTGGCGACGAGCAAACAGGCCGGCGAGGCATTCCAGCAAGCCGCATCGATCGCCTGGAACCGCACAGTAACGCTCCCCACGGAGGCAGAGCCCTACGCCTCGTTGTACTACCGGGCCGTCCATGATCTGCTCACCGAGGGGCTCGGCCAGATCGTGCTCACCGCGGTGCCGGAGACCCAGTACATCCTCGATGGCGTCCAGCTCGGCGAAGGGCCGCTTCAGATTTCGGTGTTCGCTGGCGTGCATCGCCTGAACGCCACCCGAATCGGCAGCTCGGACACCTGGCGGACCTCGCTACGGGTGCAGGCCTTCCGAACGAGCACAGCCACCGCACGCCCGGCCTCGCCCGACGATGTGGGATGGCTCGCGATCGGGATGCTGCAAGCCGTGGAGGAGAAGACCCTGGAGCCGGATATCGCCGCGCTGCTGAAGGATTGGTGCGAACACTATGACCTGTCCAAGGTGTACATCCTGGTGGCGGAGCCGGCGGCGGATCCGTTCGCGGACGCAGAGGACCCGTTCGCGCCGAAGGCGTACGGGCTGCGGGGGGTGTCGTATGATCCGGCGTTGAGGCGGTTTGGGGGGTAGCCCCTACCCCCCGAAAAAATCCGCCGCCCACTCAAACCGCGCCCCAATCCCCTTCGCGAATTGCTGGTCGCTGTCCATGTCGCCGACCATCACGAGCTGCGCCCGATCCAGCTGGTGCTTCTGGGCGAGCATGACCCCCAGGCCAGGCATCGGCTTGCGGCAGAAGCACCCCGCGGGAAAGGCTGGGTGCGGGCAGAACGCGACCTCGGCCACCGGCACGTCCAAGAGCGCGACGGTCCGCTCAAAACACTGCTGAACCACCTCGACGCTCACACTCCCCGACGCCACGCCGCTTTGGTTGGAGACGAAGAAGAGCTTGTAGCCATCGGCGATCCAGCCGCTGAGCACCTCCCGTCGGCCCGGCAGGATCTCGATATCGTCGGGGTTCACAGGGTACAGATCCCCGCTCTTGGTCTTTCGGATCGTGCCGTCCACATCCAAGAGCAGCCCTTTCACCGAGCCGTCAAGCTGCGCGCCTGGCCGGCGTTCAAAGGGGATCTCCTGCACGACGCCAAAACCCTCGTCCAACTGCGGGGGTTCGAAACAGGCCGCCCAGCGGGCGAGGGCTGCCGGCGGGGGGAGGTTGGGATCGGTCTTGCCGAGCTCCTTCAAATCCTCGGGCCCGAGCAGTCGCCCGTGGCGCTCCAACAAACGAAGCACGATGTTGACCAGCGCCTCGTTGACCGGCGTAGCGAGGTGAATGCACCGAACCGGTACACCCGCCGCGTGTGCGGCACGAATTACCGCCCAACGTGACACTCGCGTTGGATAGGTGTTGTCCAGCACCACCCGCGGGTTTGCGCCAGCGAGGTGGCGGGCCAGCATCGGGATCAAATCATCGAGGCTACCCCCCAACAGATCGCGGTTGAGCCGCTCGTAGCCGGCGTCTACGTAGGTGTTGACCAGCGTGGATTTTCCCGCGCCCTGCACCCCCATGACGATCACCACCTCCGGGAGATCCCGAGGCAGATCCCCCGGGAGCAACGCGCGCAGGCCCTGAGGGACCGGCTGCTCCACGATCAACGCGCGCGCTTCAGGCGTCGCCTCAAAGGAGATCTTCTCGGCCAACGCCGCCCGATCTTTGGCATCCAGCCGCACGGGGAGCGCCTTGAGGCAGGACCGCAACGTCTCCGGGCGGGTGGGTCCCACCAACGGGAGGACCGGCGCCCCCAGGTCCAACAGGGCCGCCAGGGCCGCCTCCGCGCGGGTGATGCCATGCCGGTCCGCGACGGGCTTCACCGCCCGGTTCTTCTCCAGCGCGTCCGCCTTGGCGTGCCCGCCGAACGGCCGATGCGCCAGGAACACCGCCCCAATCTCGCGCGCCAACGCCAGCGTTCCTTCGGTCGCGCTCTTGCGGTTCTGCACGGAGAGTTCGTTCTGAATTGCCGCGATCGTAAAATGCCGCTGGGCTTGACGCACCTCCGCCACGTCCACGTTGCACAACCCAAGATGTTGAACTTTTCCAGCGCGCTGGAGCTCCGCGAGGGCGGCGAGCGAGCCCTCAAAGGCCGTCCCCGCGTCGTTGCTGTGCAGCAGCAGCATGAAAATCGATTCGACGCCCAGCGCCTTGAGGCTGCCCTCTACCGCCCGGCGGAGGTGCTCCGGCCTGGCGTTCGGCACCCAGCGCCCCTTCGGCCTCGCCATGCCGACCTTCGTGACGATCCGCACGTCCGCCGCCGGGCCCGACCAGGACGCGATCGCCTTGGCCGCGAGAACCTCGCCGTAATGCAGATCGCCGTCGCCGAGCGCGTAGGAGTCCGCGGTGTCGAGCACGCGAATGCCGGCGTCCAGGGCCTCATGGATCAGGGCGATCGCGGCGGCCTCTTCGGGCCGTCCCTCCGTGCAGAGGCGGAGCATGCCGAGCCCCATCGGGACATCGAGGGGGCCGAAGGGGCCGAAGGAGCTGTGAGTCATCGCGCTGGGTTATCAAGGCAACGTTGAAAGGCACGAACATGACCCCAGACCTCTGTCGAACATGCGCCGAGTGGGCGTTCGCCCGTTGGCGGGGCTGGTGCAGCGCCGGGACGGAGACATGGCAGCAGAAGCCGAACCTGCCGGATGTGCCTCTGCTGGATGGCGGCGTGTGCCCGCGCTGTCAAGGATCCATCGGCGTCCGCCCGGAAGAGATCACCTATCACAACTTCCACGGCCCTTCCAATACCGGGCTTCCGGACTACTACTTCCTGGATCTGGATCCGGCGAATCGGACCTTCGGCGAGAAGTGGGGCCGGCCGTACCTCGACGCATGGGTCTCCGAGCGAATCCCGTTGGACCTCCTCGAAATCCCCGCTCGAAAAGACCCCAAGCGGCGATGATCTACTCGGGCGTCTTCACCGGTGCGTCGGTCATCCCGTCCATCGCGCCGGCGGCACCCCACCGCATCGACGCACCTGTCGGCGGCGAAGGCGGCAAGTCCGTCGCGCCGGGCATGAACCCCGCGCCGCCCGCGATCGCCTTGGCCGGGTCGTAGACGATCCCGTAAAACCCCATCGACGCGACCCCACCCAGGATTCCGTCCTCCACCGCATTGCGTCGCGCGTCCAAATAATGCTCGGCTGCGGCCATGTTCACATCCACCGACGCGACCGCGCTCCGGTGCCGCTGCCCAGCGAGCCAGGAAAAAGCTGCCTTTGTACGGTCCGGCTCCTTCTGATCCCCCGCCTGCGCATACGCGCGGTTCACCCAATCCTGGATCACCGCGTCATCCGTGTCCAAGTCCGGAGATTGCTTGGTGTACCCTGCCTCCCCCTCGATGGTGACCTCCGGCAGGGTGATGACCCCGCTCCCCACCTCGGCCGACTGGTCCGCCGAGCACATCAGCTCTTGCTGTGCCGCGTTGCCATACTTCTGGTTGAACGCCGGCTGTACGCAAGCGTTCTCCTCCGCGGTGCTGGAGGTCGGCGCGCTGCTGGTCTGTTGGCTCTTGCCCATGGCGGACTCCGAGGGGAACGGGGACTATACCGCACTTTCAAGGCGGGGGGTTGGGCGGCTCGCTCCCATCGGCGCGCCGTCGGTCCAGGCCGTGACACGCCGCTTCACTTCGCAGCGGCCCCCCACCCCCCCGCGTTAGCCT
>CANKNP010000233.1 GCA_947483545.1 Deltaproteobacteria bacterium
GGCACCCTCCCAAGGGGCCGGCGACTCCACGAACAGCGCCCTGGCGGTGACCCGCGGCTCCGCCAAGCCGGGGCTCGGCGGCGGCGGGTGCACGACCTTCCCCGGTTTCTTGCTTGAAAAGAGGCGCCTCCACCAGCTCCGGACGGGGCTCGGTTTCGGCTGGGGGGGCGCCGCCGGGACGATGGACAGGAGCGCTGGGCGTTGTGGGGCAGGGGCAAGGTATGCGGGGACCATCGTGGCCCCCCCCCCCATGGCCCGCCCGCCCCGGATGGGGGCCAATGTCGTGGGGACATCCACAGAACGCTCGGGGAGCACGAGGCCCAGGTGCATCTGGCGGGCCGCAATGCTGCCGGCCAGGGCCCGCGCCCGCTGCGCCTGCAGTTCCTCCCGAAAGACCTGGTGCATGAATTGCGCCAGGGACTCCTGGATCAAATCGGAAGAGACGGGGTGGAGCACCCCAAGCAGATCCGCCTGCATGTCCCGGGCGGTCTGGTACCGGTCGTCTGGGTCACGGGCCAACGAACGCATGACAACCCGATCGAGTGCTTGGCTCACCTCCCCGTTGACGGTGCTGGGCGGCGCGACCTCAACGCGGCGAATCCGGTCGAGCGTATCGACCTCAGACACACCCTTGAAAAGCCTGCGTCCCGTCAGCATCTCATGCAGAAGCACCCCAAGGGCGAAGATGTCCGACCGACGGTCCAGGTGAACGCCCAGCGTCTGCTCAGGCGACATGTACCCCAACTTGCCCGTAATCGCGCCGATGTCGGTCTTCTCCACGCAGTTGACGGCCCGGACGATTCCGAAGTCGCCCACCTTGACCTCGCCCATGTAGGACAGCAGAATGTTCGAGGGGTTGATATCCCGGTGCACGATGTTCAGCGGTTCACCGTCGATGGCCCTGCGATTGTGGGCGTAGTCGAGGCCCTTCGCCACCTCGAGGGCAATGTAGACAGCGAAGCTGATGGGAAGGTCCATCCGTCGACTCGCGACATTTGCCAGGAGGCACCGGACGTCTTTTCCGTCCACGCATTCCATCGCGATGAAGTAGTGGTGGCCCACCTTCCCGAAGTCGTACATGCGGACAATGTTCGCGGCATGAAGAACCGAAAACACTTTGGCTTCGTCCACGAACATCCGAGTGAAGCGGTCGTCGCTCGCGGGCGGCGAAACAATCCGCTTGATCGCCACATGGTTCTCAAAGCCGCCGTCGCCGAAGCTGACGGCTCTGTGGACCTCGCCCATGCCGCCGGCAGCGATGCGGTCGGTAAGATAATACTTACCGAACACTTCGATCTTGACCGGAGCGGTGACCGGGCTTTCGGGGGGGGGCTCATCGCCGTTCACATCACCTCTGGCCGCCAGAGCGCGGAGTTCGTGGTTCAAAGGGCTGTTCCATCCTCAAATCGGCATGTTCCAGAGCGTTTGATAGGCATCGACCAACTTGTCGCGCACGCTTGTCATCGCCCGGAGCGCGATGTTGGCTTCTTCAAGCGCGATCATCGTCCCGTGAAGGTCGACATCCCGTCCGCTGGCGAGGCCCTGGAGCTGGGCAGCTGCGTCATGCTGGGTCGCATCGACCGCCCGCACAGCGAGGTCAAGGACCTCCCCAAACCCTGAAACTGAGCCAGCCGAACCAGGGCCTGAGCCCATCTCGGTGGGCGGCCCAACGCCTGTGACAAGCGGGATCATCGGCCGATGTCCATGGCACGAAGCGCCATGTCCCGCGTCGCCTCGACAACGGAGCTACCGGCCTCATAGGCCCGATTGGTGCTCATCAGGTCAACCATCTCCTGCATGATGTCCACGTCCGGGTAGGACACGTAGCCGTCTGCCGCCGCGTCTGGATGCGTGGGGTCGTACACCCGAACGGGCGGGCGGCCATCCGACCCGATACCCGTCACCACCACGCGAGACGTCGCTCGGTCGAGCTCGTCGCCGAAGGCGTCGACCGGCGTGGCCTCGAACGTCGGAACCTGCCGCTGGAATGGGCCCCCAGCGGCCGTTCGTGTGGTCCTGGCGTTCGCCATGTTCGTGGCGATCGTCTGGAGCCGCAGTCGCTCTGCAGCCAGACCCGACGCTGCGATGTTGAAGGTATCGACGATGTCGGACATCACGGCCTCCCGTTGCTGGCAGCGAACCGGAGGAGGGCCAGATGGCGGCTCATGCCCGTGCTCAGCGCGTTGTAGAACAGGGAATTCTCGGTCAACTTCACGGCCTCGTGCTCCGCAGACACCGAGTTGCCGTCAAGAGCCCATGCAACGGGCTCGATCTCGCGGATCTCCTCATTCATCGACGTGGACTCGCCGCGCTCCGCGGCATCCACAGCCTCACTCAGCAGCACCCCAAAGGGGATCTCGCGGGCGCGGTAGCCCGGCGTGTCCGCATTCGCCAGGTTCGACGCGGACAGCGAGTGCTGAACCTGCCGAAGGTCGAGCGCCTTGTGGACCCCGGCCCCGATGGAATCGAACAGGCGAAAAGTGGTCGGGTTCATGGCGGCTCACTCCACTCCCTTTATCGGTCGAGCTGCGTGGGACTTGAGGGCTTCCCCCGGCCCGCTGCAACCCGAGCCTCGAGCGCTGCCTGAGCCTCGTCCTCGCCGCGCAACCGACTCCAGATGTCCCCCGGCGCCGACTGCGCACCCGAAGTCCACGCAACAAAGCCCATGGCATCTGGGTCGGAGAGTTGCCCCGCCGCGCGGTCCGCCACGGTCCGAGCATCCACTGTGCGGCCGACGGCGAACAGGCAGCGCGCCTGATCCTCGTCAGCCTCGGCCTTCGAGACGGCAGACGGAAAGGGCTGCGGCGGCGATTGGAACACCGCCAGTGCTTCCGCGCAGCGACCATGATGCGAGTCGATCATCGCGCGGCGAAGCAACGCTTCGGCCGCTTCCGGGGCAGGGGCGCCGACGGTCGCGTAGATCGCCGATGCGGCCGCATCGTCCCCCTTGCGCTCCAGCATCGCCGCGCGCAGGAGCGCGATGCGCGGAGCCAGGCTGGGGTCCGCCGGCCGTGTGGAGAGGAGGTCGAGCGATTCCTGGGCTTCCGGAGCTCGCCCGGACAGGTGATACAGCCGAGCGATAGTGAGGATCGAGGCGCGATCATCCAGCGCGAGCCGACCCTCCACCTCGGACGCGATGCTCATCAGCTCCCTCGCGGGCCCGTACATTCCCAGACGCTCAGCGGCGCCAGCGAGCTGGTAAAGGGGGGTTGGGTCCGAGACGTTGACAATCAGCCCGGGCCGCCAAACCCCGTTGTGCAACGCCATCGCATCGAGATCCCGACCGTCCGCGACCAGGGCCCGGACGCGGGTCAGCCAGCAGCGCGCGAGGCGGCGACCGGGCTCGCCCCGCAACAGTCGGCGATCGCGGTCCACAAGAGACGTCCACGCTCGGATCGCGCTCGGGGTATCCCCGAGGGCCTCACTGATCTGGCCCAGCAGGTACAGCGACTCGAAGGCCTCTTCCCCCTCGCCCCTGCCAAGCCGGTCCAGTGTGGGGACCATGACAGCCCACGCGTCCGGGGACTGCCTGAGGAGGGCGAGGAGACGGGTCGCGGATCGCTGGGAACCCGCGAAGACTGCCCCGCCGGCGCGCAAGGACAGGTCCTTCAACGCGTCCTCTGCGCCGGAAATGTCGCCGCGCAGGATTCTGGCCTCAACGAGCAATCGGAGTGCCTGGCTCGCCACCATGGGATTGGAAGAGATTACCGCGCGCTGGAGCGCCGTGGCGGCCTCCGCACTGCACCCGCCGCCAAGCAGAAGCGCCCCGGCTACCAACGAGGAGCTCGCCCGGTCCGACGCAAGCGCCAGCGCTCGACCGGCGGCCAGCCTGTCGGAATCATTGCTCATCAACGCGACAATCCCCTCCAGCTGGGTCACCACCTCCGCGTCAGCGCCCATCGCTCGGCCCTCCACAGCCGAGGCTCGAGCGCCCGCCCAGTCACGAACCGCCAGCTGCGCGACCGCCCGCTGCAGCACGGCCGGCTCCCCTGGAGCCCCGAGCCGCGCGGCCGCCGAAAAGTAGTAGACGGCCTCCCTCGCATGCCCCAGATCGCGATGGAGTGCCCCGAGCGCGTAGTGTCGCTGTGCGTCGAGGGGGTTGAGCCCCCTCCGAAGCTGCGCCACCCGCTCCCATGTCGGAGCACCCACCTCGGCGTCCTTCCAACGGGGCGCCACGGGTGCGACCTGTTCAGCGTCGAAATCGCTCAGTGTGTACCGGCTGTCCAGCGGCAACAACGGAGATCGTGGGGTGGCATCACACACCCCATCCACCACCGTGGGGGCTGGCTGGACGGGGCTGGGAACACCCGTCCAGGTGTCCCCCTCGCGGGCCAGAGTCAGCGAGGTGGCGTCCTCCCGCATCGTCAGGCTCAGGAGCCAGACGGTCCCCATGTCGAGGAGCCTCCACGACCGGATGCCCTCCAGCGGCGCGTCGCCCATCTGCGGACGCAAATCGACGCGGTTTTCATGAATGAGGATGTCGACCCGACGGGAGGTGATGACCGGCAGCACGTCCATCGTCGCGCCCGACGAGGGGGTCAGACGGAGGGGCATCGCGAAAGCCGCCGAGGCCAGGAGCCAGATCACAAGCCCACCATCACTCCGAGCCCGACCCGGACTGCGCCAAGATCGAACCCACACACCTCCTCGCGGCCACAGACCTCGCCGTGGCGCCTCATCAAGGCCCGGTACCCCCCGGACACCTCGACGGAGAAAGCCGAGTCAGTGGCCTGCAGCTCGCCAAGGTGCACGCGGGCGCTCCCCTCGACGAGCGCGCCCCACTTCCAACCACGGCTGGTCTCGACCGGGCCGAGTCCCACCTGCTCCGCGAACGACACCGCCGCCGGCCCAAGCCCCACCCCCAGGTCCACCCTGCCAAGATCCGTGTGCAGGCCGATCAATCCGGCCACGGGCAGATACCGGATCCAGGAGCTCGAGTCGGCCAACTGCCCCTGAGCATCGATCTGGTTCCCCCCGGATCGCCGGTAGCCGATCAGGGCGGACGCTCGAAAAGCGTGAGGCAGATCGAGCGCAGCTTGGAACTCGCCCGACAGAGACTTGTCGCCGTACATGTGAGCCAACGTCGCGTCGTTGACGCTCTCCCCCGACAGGCGCAGGCCAAGCGCGAGGCCCAAACCCGGGGTCACGGATCGCCGCTCTGGTTGGAGTAGGCGCTCACCGCCCGACGCCCCGCCCGCGCGCTGCCAAGGTTCTCGGTGATTCGGACCTGCCCTTCCTGAAGTGCGCCGACCAGCCGCTGCACCCGGGCCACCAGCTGAGCCTGCCCCGCGGCGTCCAGCGTGGGCCCGAGCGCCTGGACCGCAGCGAGCAGCCGGCTGTAGACCTCACCAGGCACAGGCTCGTCCTGCTGGACCTTCCACACGCAGGTGTCCAGTTGAAGCAGGAGCAGGGGCAATCCGAGCGCCGGAGAGGTCACGCCGGATCTTCGTGGCTACCGTAACGGGAGATCTCCACGGCCTTCCTCCAGGTCTCCTCCACCACGGCGGTCACGCGCTGGATCTCGGCCATCACCACGGGATCGCGGGTGCGGGCCACGGCGGTGAGATGGTGGATGCACCATCCATAGGTGTCCAACAGCGAGCGCGCCAGGTGAGGCGCCTCCGCGGGGTCGAAGGCGAGCCTCAGCTCCAGGAAGATCGCTCGCGCGACATGAACGTTGGCGACGAGGCCCTCGTAGTCCTTCGCAGCGATGCACTCCGCAGCCAGCGCCTCGCGTCGAACGGCCTCACCCACGAGGAGGACGAGGAGGTCCTCGTTGGAGGCATGCTCAAGCAGGGTGCGGCGATAGCTGGCAATGGCGCTCATGGTTCAACTCGATTCGCTGTTGGTGGAAAGGAGGGCGAGAAGGGCGCTGTTCGCCGCGTTGAAACCCGCTATGGCGAGCTCCATCGCAGTGAATTGTTTTTCGAGACGAGCCTCGTAGGCCACGAGTTGCTCCTCGTACATCGCGACTCGGTCATCGAAGTCCTCAAGCAGCTCCTCGAGGGAGTCGGACCGGGACGTGATCGAGCCATCGTCGCCCGTGAGCGTTTCGAGGAGTGCGGTGAACGAGGCGGCGATGCCTGCCGAGGCATCCGTGAACAGCGTCGTCACATCCTCCATGCCGTCTTCGAGAGCCGCGCTGAGCACGTCCTCATCCAGCGCGAGATCCCCGTTCTGCTCCGTTGTGATGCCGAGACTGGCCAGGTTGGCAAAGTCCCCGACCGCAGTGAACTGGGTGCTGGTGAGCGACTGCAGGCTACGAACCATCGAGCCGGGCTGGCTCTCTCCGACGAAGCTACCCTCGATCCCCTCGTCCGGATTCCAAGCTTTCTGCCCCCGCACGTACGACATGACGGAATTGTACGCCGTCACGACTGCAGCCAACTTGGTGGCCATCGCGTCCACGTCGCGGCTGACTGTCACTGTGGCGTCTGTAGTGGTGACGTCGGTCAGGCTCAGGGTGACCCCCTGAATCACATCGGTCACCTCGTTGCTGGCGGACGTGATGCTCACACCGTTGACTTCGAGCTCGGCGTCCAGGGCGGCGGTGACCTCGGTGAACGTGGGGACGACACCAGTCCCGCCGTCCAGACCAGAGGTGTCAATGGTGACCGTGTTCTCCGCGCCGGTGGAGTTCGCGGTGACAACCAACCGATAGGGCGTGGAGGCGTCGCCCGTGTCCATGACGTAGGCAGTTACACCTTCGACCTGATCATTGATGGCGCTGACGAGATTGTCGAGGGTAGTGGCGTCCGAGCCGATGGTCACCTCGGTGGTCACCCCCGCCACGGTGAAGCTCCAGGTGCCCTCGGCCATCGTCCCCGCCTCGTCCCGGTTGGCGATCCCGTCAGAGACCTCCATCGCGCTCGACGCGAGCTGGGTGACCTCGACGGACAGGTGCCCGACGATCGCGTCGCCATCCACCGTCACGCCGACAGCGTCGCTGTTCGAGGAGCCGCTCACAGACCGGAACTCCTTGGCCGTGTCGATGTCGGCGATGGCCGCAGCAAGTGCGTCAAGCCTCGACGCGAGCGTGTCGTATGCGTCCTTCCTGTCGGACACCACTTCCCGTTGCGCCTTGACGACGTTCAGGGTGGCCGAGTTGGCGGCCACCAGCGAGGCGATGAGCGACGCGGTGTCGATCCCAGAGACCAAACCGCCGGTAAATGTCGACATCTGAACTCCTGATCTCGCTCTCTTCTGAAGAAAACGCCCGGGGGTGAGCCCGGGCGTTGGCGTACCGAGGGCGCACCCGGGGGGAACCCCGGGTGTCCCTGATCACTCGCTGGCTACTGGAGCAGCGAGAGGGCGCCTTGGTTGATGCCCTTGGCCTGCGACAGGACGGAGACACCGGCCTGCTGAAGGACCTGGTTCTGGGTGAGGCGCGCGGTCTCGAGCCCGAAGTCGGCATCGCGGATGCGGCTCTCGGCCGAGAGGGTCGCGGTCGCGAACGTCTCGAGGTTGTTCAAGGCGTTGCCGAGGCGGTTCTCAACCGCACCGAAGTCGGACCGGTACCCGCTGACCAGCTCAATACCGGCGTCGATGTCAGCAAGCGCCGCGCTGGCCCCCGTGGCGGTCGACATGTCGATGGTGGTGGTGTCCACGGTGAGGGTCGCTGCGGTCAGATCGCCGGTGGTGATCGAGATCACGTCGTTCCCCGTCGCCTGGATGCCGACCTGCACGTCCAACGAGGTGATGACTCCGTCGGCGAGCTTCGTGCCGTTGTACTCGGTGACGTTCGCGATACGGTCGACTTCCTGCGACAGAGACACGAACTCGTCCTGCACGTAGGCGCGGTCCGAGCTGCTCAAGGTCTCGGAAGCGCCCTGGATCGCCAGCTCGCGCATACGGATGAGGATGGAGCCAACCTCGTTGGCAGCGCCCTCCGCAACGGAGATGATGCTGATGCCGTCGTTCACGTTCCGGGCCGCGACAGTGGCGGAGGTGCTGGCGGCGTGCAGCTTCTCAGCCGCGCCCAAGCCGGCGGCGTCGTCCGCAGCGCGCGCGATGCGCTTGCCGCTGGAGAGCCGCTCGAAAGAGCGCTGGAGGGCGCGGGACGTCTTGTTGAGGTTGATGAGCGCCGATTCTGCGGTGGCGTTCGTACGTACGGTGAGAGCCATGGGGATACCTCGATGGGTGGGTGATTGAGCTCGAAATGAACTCACTCCTCACATCGGTGACCCCGCGAAGAACTTGAGCAGATTCTTTCGCTCGTTGGCGAGGTCAGCCCAGGTAGTCCAGCAGCGAGCGCGTGCTGGCCGACGCCGCGACCTGAAGCGTCGCGTCGTAGGCGGCCCGCAGCTCGGCGAGCTTCGTGTAGGCCGCGACCGGATCGACGTTGATCAGGTCCGCGAGCCGGCTGTTGAACAAGGTTCCAAGCGA
>CANKNP010000234.1 GCA_947483545.1 Deltaproteobacteria bacterium
CCCCGATTGGCACGTCGGCTCGCGTAGAGCAGGGCATCGCGGCGGAGGTCGTGGAGCGGGCGCACTACTCCGACTCATCGTCTTCAAGCTGCCTGCACGCGCCCTTCGCCGTCGCGGTCACCGAGATCACAAAGTCCGCGACGATCTCCGTGTCGTCCTCGGGGGCGGTGCCGTCTGCAACGATTCGGAACGCGGAGGTGTCGGAGACCACGTACGGCGTCAGATCCAGGGTCGCGATGTCCAGCGTGACGACCGTCTCGCCTGTCGGGAACGTGGAGGAGCTGGCCACCAGGGCCTCGTCCACGCCCGGGGCCGAAATGTACACGGCAAAGCTCTCGATGAACGACATGTCGCCGGGCGTGGACGTCAGCGTGAACGAGGTGACGCGAACTTCGGAGAGATCGCCCTCGGCAACACCTTGATCCGCCATGGCAGACTGCACGTCCACGTTGAAGTCGGAGAAGCCGCTGAAGCTCAGCGCCTCCAGGAGCTCGCCCAGCACGCCAGCACCCTCGATCGACGTCGCCGCGCTGCTCTCCACTTCGAACGTGAGCAACCCACAGCCGAGCAGGAGGAGCGGGAGGGTCGCGAGGGTCGTGGAGGTGCGCATGGCCACCAGTATAGTCCCCTCCGGGGGGCTATTCGATCTTCGCGACCACAGACGTGGTCTGGCCCGCCGTGATGACCAGCGCCTGGTTGAAGTCGAGGCCGCTGTCCTTGTTCAGCACCCGCAACGAGTAGCGCCCCGCGGGCAGTTCGTAATTGAACTTGGGTGTGGGCCCAATTATCTTCCCGTCAATGTAGATATCCCCCCAACCGCCCCCCGCCACGTTGATGCTGGCCTTGCCCATCGCGGCGACCTTCTCCTGCATCGTCTTGTCGAAAGAGACGTTGCCGCCGGCGGATGGCATCGACGCCGAGAAGCCGACCGTGTCGTAGCCCGACAGCCGGAATTCAACCCCGTACCGGCTCCCCGCAGCCCCAGCGTCCCAGGACACCGGGGTTTTCCCAATCAACCGCCGGTCCACGAAAACATCCGCACCGGGCGGGTTGGAATTGAATTGCGCGACGACCTTCACTCCCTCCACAGGCGGCTGGGCAGGCGTCTGCGTGGTTTGCTGCGGGGTTTGCGGGACCACCGCCGCTTTCTCAGCCGGCAGTGTGACCTGCAGCCGAACCTTGTCCCCCGCCTCGACCGTGACCTTCTCCTCGTGCGACTTGAACCCCGGCGCAGTCACCACCACCGTGTGCTCGCCAGGCTGCAGGTCCTTGACCGTCACTGCCTCCCCCGTCCCCGCCGCAACGCCGTCCACCGTGACCGTCGCCGTCGCTGGCGAGATCCGAAGGGTGAGGATTCCCGTCGTGACCGCCGCCTCCACGACAGGCTCCACCGGGACCACGGGCTCCTGCATGGCGTTCCACCCGATCACCCCGACCAGCGCGATGGCCAGCACCCCCACCAGGAACAGCGCGAAGAAGAGCCCCGCTCGGCTCTGCGACTTCGGCGGGAGCAGCGGCGCGGCGCGGGTGGGCGTCGTGCCGTTGCCCTCGAACTCAGGCTCCAGCTCCGTATCGGCGACGCTGTCGTGCATCTGCCTCGCGAGCGCGCTGCCGCTCTCCGTGCGCGAGCGCTCCGACTCCATCTCATCCGAGAACAGATCCCGCATGAAGTGGGACAGCGACTGCTGCGTCAGATCCGGCGAGGCTGGGTACAAGAACTCCAGCAGTTCAGCGTGCATTTCCCGTGCGTCTTGAAAACGCTGGTCGGGCTCGCGGGCCAGGGCGCGCATCACGATCTCGTCCAACCGGGCCGGTACCGCGGGGTTCAACGCGCTTGGCGGGTCCACATCCACGCGCTTCACCCGTTCGAGCGTCTTCACCTCAGAGTCCGTCTTGAACAGTCGGCGGCCGGTCAGCATCTCATGCAGGATGATGCCCAGCGCAAAAATGTCCGACCGCCGGTCCAGATCCGCGCCATGCGCCTGCTCGGGCGACATGTACTCGAACTTGCCCTTCAGCATTCCCGCGTCGGTGTCCTCTGCGCAGTTTGCCGCCTTCACAATCCCGAAGTCGGCGACCTTCACCTCGCCCGTATACGACACGAGGATGTTGGACGGGCTCACGTCGCGATGAACGATGTTCAGGGGTTGGCCCGAGATCGCAGTGCGCTTGTGGGCGTAGTCGAGCCCCTTGGCCGCCTCGAGCGCGATGTACACGGCAAACTCGCGCGGGAGCGAGCGACGACGCTCAGCCAACTTGCGGAGGAGGAGCTTGACATCCTTGCCCTCCACGCACTCCATGGCGATGAAGTAGTTGTCCCGGATCTTGCCGAAGTCGTAGATGCGGACAATGTTCGCCGCCTGCAGCACCGCCGAGACCTTCGCCTCGTCCATGAACATGCGGACGAACTGGTCGTTGACGGAGAGGTGGGAGAGGATGCGCTTGATGACGAGCAGGTTCTCGAACCCGCCGACGCCGAAGCTCTTGGCGCGGAAGATCTCCGCCATGCCGCCCATCGCGATGCGGTCGATGAGGTAGTACTTGCCGAACGCCTCGGGCGTGAACTCCGGCGGCTTCCCCGAGTCGGAGTTCGGCGGTACGCTCTCCCCGGGGTTCATGGCTACTGCGCCCCGGTCATGTTCTCGGCGACGGTCTCACAGTCCCACCACTCCCGGATGGTCTGCGGGTCGGACATCTCCGCGCAGACCTCGGCAGTCGCGTCATCCACCTCCCCCGCGTTGGCGTCCTTGCACGCCTGCACATCCCCAGCGGTCACCTCCAGGCCGCAGCTACGCGCGTAGCTGGCCATGGGCGCGCAGATGTCCTGGCACGGGTTGCCGCACCCCCAAAGGAGGGCGATGGCGACGATGGCCAGAGGACGCGGCATGAAGGCTCCGATCAGACGAGACACCCGGGCAGTATAATGCATCCCCGTGCCTACGACCCCGCGCCATGCGGGTGTGCTCCAGATCGAGCCCACCGACCACTGCAACCTCGCCTGCGCGATGTGCGCGCCGCACGCCGACAGATGGCCGACGGTGCACGGGATCCCGAAGGGTTTCCTGTCCCGCGAGGTCTACGAGTCGCTGCTCCACACGCTCGTGGAGGAGGACCTCCGGTTCGACCATCTCATTCTCCAATGGCTCGGCGACCCCTCGCTCCACCGTGATCTGGAGTGGATGATCGGCGAAGCAAGTCGAGTATTACGCGGGCGCCTGGACTACTTGCGCTTCGACTCCAACGCCATCCTGCTCACCCCGCCCCGCATGGCGCAAATCCTTCGTGAATTGTCGCCGGAGATGCCGCTTACCTGCGTCTTCACCCTCGATGCGGTGAGCGACGAGACCTACCGGCGGACGAAGGGTCGGGACGGGCTGCACCTCGCGCGGCACCACATCCGCCACCTCCTGGCGCTGCGGCGAGGGCTCCCGGACCCCGGCCAGGTGCGCGTCCAACTGCAGTTCGTCGTACAGTCCACGAACTGGCACGAGGCGCGCGGGTTCCTGGACTACTGGACGGAGGCGCTCTCCTGCACCGGCGGGGACGCTGGCCATGGCGAGATCCTGTTCAAACCACTGTCCGTGAGCGGGGGCGCGAAGGGCCAGGCCGCTGCAAACGCACTCTACGTCCGGACGCTCGAAGAGGCCGGGATTCAGGCGGTTGCAGGCGACAAGCTCTCGGTCACGGTCTGGGAGGACCGCCCCTGGCAGCGCGACGACGCCCGCGGCACCCGCGGCCCCTGCCCGGGCCTCTGGTACACCCCGGTCATCCGCCAGGATGGTCACCTGGTGATGTGCTGCGCCGATCTGCACAGCGAGCTGGACCTCGGCTCGGTGGCCGACCACGGCTTCCGCGCGCTCTGGGAGGGGCCGCGGGCGCGCGCCGAGCGGGACAAGCACCGGCGGGGGATTTTTGAGGGGGTGTGTGCGAACTGTGGGGGGATCAACTGGTATACGCTCGGGGCGGGGGCGGGGGCGCTGGGGTGAGGGGGCGGGCTTGGGACCATCGGCTGGAGGTCAGCTCCCCCGTGGAACGCCCGAGGGAATCCGGGGCGGGAGTCGGGCACCGGCGGGACGTTGAACCCCCTCATCCGGCGGGAGGTACGCGGATGGGTAGAGGAGCCTGAGCGCGAGCCGGGCGAACATCAGGCAGACTGGCCGCGCATCGCCGACAGGGTCAGAGACACCCGTGCTCCCACAGATCAAACGCCTCCCGCATCCGATTCGGGTCCGAGTACCCCACCTCGCCGGCGGCCACCAAGGGGTCGATCACCTCGGTGAGCGCGGCGTCCAACGCGGCCATGTCCGCCGCCAGGCCGTCCGCCACGTAGGCATCGAACGCCTCGCTGTCCTCGACCGGCGGGCCGAAGCCGTCCACGTGCTCGATGAAGTACCAGGTGTTCACCCGCTCGGCCGAAGCGTGCTCGCGAACCTGGGCAAGATGGCCGCGGGCAAACTCCCCGAAGCGCCCGTGGTCCGCCTCCCGAACACCGCTGCCCGGCAGGTAGACCAGCGGGCCATCCGGATCGTGGACGCCGAACGCCTCCTCATCCAAGGCCCCGGTGCCATCCGCCGGACGCCAAGGGTTGACGTGGGGGCGTGAGAGATCAAGCTGCGTCGCTGGGTTCTTGAACGCCGTCAAGCTGTGAAGCCCCGCCGCCGCCAACCGCTGCCAGATCCCAAGCTGAAAGCCGCCGTTGAGATCATCGGCGTCAATGCCCGCGGCCTCGAACGCGTTGACCCCTGTGCGGACCGACTTCTCCAGGGCCTCCTCCCCTTCGGACTCGTTGTGGACGTGGACCGTGAACATCATGCCTTCGGCCTGCCGGGCGGCGAACCAGTCCGGATCCCACAGCGTCGTCGCCTCGGTGAAGGTCGCCCCCGGCTGCAGGTTGAGCACGGCACCATGGGCCGCGAGGGTCTGGGACAACGCCGTCATCACGGTCTGCCGCCGATCCCAAAGCGCCTCGTCCGTCAGCAGCAACGGGGAGTCTTCCAAGTGAAGTAAGAAACCAACCAACACAGGGCCAGCCGCTACGACATCGGGCACGTCGGCCCACTGGTGTCCCGTGACTGTCAGGTCCAGGTCCAACGAGCCCGGGGCGTCCAACCGCACGCTGAACGCGAGCGCCCCGTTGTCGGTGATCTCGACATCCTCGCCGATGACCACGGTCTCCCCCGCTTGAACCTCCCAAACCGCGACCCCAAGGCTGTACCCGGACGTGGTGGTCTGCACCAGCGTGACCGTGGCCCCCGTGTCCGACGTCACCGACCCCGACACCGCGTACGTGTAGCCCCGGTTCAGGTAGATCGGCGTAGTGCTCACGCCATCCCCTTCAAAGCGCACGCCGTTGCCCAGCGACCCGGCGACCAGATCCCCGGTCCAAACCGCGCTCGCCGCATCAAACCGCTCTTGTTCTTCGATCACCGGGTCAAAACCCTCCGTCACCGGGCTCGCGCACACCGGGAGCGGCTCCGAGTCTATTCGCCCGGTGCACCCCGTAACGACCGCGATGATCCCGAAGTGAGTCCACCACTTCGGGATCATCGGGAGGCTGAACCCCAGGTTGGAGGCGTTCACCCGCCCGCCCGGAACCGATCCCCTGCGGGTGTGGCCCCAGGCTCACACACGACCCCGCGCTCGTTCACCGCGAGGCGGCGCAGGATGTGCCACACGTCCCCCGCATCCGCCCCTACCCGGGCGGCCAACCACGCCGCGGTCTCCCCCGTCTCGCCCACGGAATCCAGTAAAGCCTTCTTCAACACCAGCATCTCGCTCGCCGCCTTCTTTCCCGCCTCGACCCCTGGCTGGTGGTAGGCGTTCACGTTCACGAACAGGCCATAGTACCCCACCGCTCGCTCATACAGCGCGATCAACGCGCCGATTCGACGCGCGTCGACCGTGGGCAGTGTCAGCGTGATCGAAGCGTGCCCCGCCTCGCCCAGCGCCTTGCGCGTGCCGAGCCAGAAGCCCTGCAGATAATCGCCCGAGACGACGCCCGGCTCGATCTCCTCCTGGCCCGGGTACCCGTCGTCTTCCACCGCCAGGAACGTCACGAAGTGGTCATCCGGACCGTCGCGGAGCTGCTGCACGTACGCATGTTGGTCCGTCGATCCTTTGTTGCCATACACGGTCAAGCCCTGATTCACGACCTTGCCGTCCAGATCGAGGTGTTTTCCCAACGACTCCATCACCAACTGTTGGAGGTACCGAGAGAAGAGCACCAGGCGATCCCGATACGGCAGCACCACCATCGCCCGCCGGGACGTGCCCTCCGTCAGCGCCAGCCACGCCAACGCAAGCTTCGCCGCGGGGTTGGCCTCCAGATCCGCGCTCCGTGTATGTACGTCCATCTCCGCCGCACCCGCCAGGAACCCGTCCGCGTCGATGCCTTGGAGCATCATCGGCAGCAGGCCCACCGCGCTCCCGAGGCTGGTTCGGCCACCCACCCAGTCCCACATCGGCACCCGCGCTCGCCACCCCTCCGCCGCCTTCCAAAGCAGGCTCCCCTCCCCGCTCACGGCGATCGCCCGCGAAGCAAAATCCACCTCTGCCCGCGCATACGCCGCCTGGGTCTCGATCATCGCGTTTCGCGTCTCGGCCGTGCCGCCGCTCTTGGAGATGCACACCACCACCGTCTCTTCGAGGGTCAGCATCCCGAGCACCCGGGCGATGCCCTCGGGATCGGTGTTGTCCAGGAAATGAACGCGGAGCCGATCATCGGGCTCGCCCAGCGCGTCCGCGATCAGCTGCGGGCCGAGCGCGGATCCCCCGATGCCCAGCACCAGCAGCGCGCGAAATCGCCAGTCGCTGTCGAGGTCCGCCGGGTCCACCCTCTCGAAGTGGACCGCCCGCGCGAGCGTCTTGCAGAGCAAGAGGCAAGCCCGAATCTCGTCCTGCAACGCCGCAGGTGCCAATTCGGGTGCCCGCAGCCAGTAGTGCCCGACCTGCCGCCCCTCGTCCGGGTTCGCGATGGCCCCGGCTTCCAGCGCGCACATCCCCGCGTGGGCCGCAGCGAACGACGCCGTGGACGGCAAAGGCAGTCCCAGGCGGGAAAGATCGAGGACCATGCCGAGATCGTCGGCACGCCAGAGGAGGGACATTGGATCGACGGGCATCCGCCAAGGTAGCCCGGCCCTTGACCGATGGATACCCGCCGCCGATGCACCTCCTCCTCGCGCTCCTCGCCTGCGCCCATCACGGCGGCCTCGACAACATGGCACCCACCGACGTGCAGGCCATCCGCCCGATCACGCTGCCGGACGGCCTCGTCTACCACGTGATCCGCGAGGGCACCGGCGCGTCCCCTGCCGCCGGGGACAAGGTCCGCGTGCACTACACCGGCTGGCTCACCGACGGCACCAAGTTCGACTCCAGCGTCGACCGCGGCGAAATCTTCGAGTTCAATGTCGGCGTCGGCCAGGTGATCAAGGGCTGGGACGAGGGGGTGCTCAGCATGCGGGTCGGCGAGAAGCGGCAGCTTCGGATCCCCTCGTCGCTCGGCTACGGGCCGAACGGCGCGGGGGACATGATCCCGCCGAACGCGATCTTGGTGTTTGATGTGGAGCTGTTGGGGATTGGGGGGGGGTGAACGGCCCCCCTTACATCACCCGCACCCGACACAATCCCTTCACGCTCGCACACGCGCTGACCCCCTTCGGCACCAACACACGGAACGGTCCGCCGTCCCCCGCAGGCAGGTCCCCACCGTCGAGGGCATAGACCAGCAGCGCATCCCCGAGGGCATCCACCCGCACGGGGTCTGCCACCATTCCGTCCGCCGCACCCAATACAACGCGGGCTTCCGGCCCTGGCGACAGGAGCGCCAGCACGTCTGTCAACATCACCGCGGTCCCCGCCCGGCCGGGCATCCGGCTCGCCACCTCGATCGCACCGAGCTTGGCGAACGCCTCACGTCGCAGCTCCAGCCCGTTGCCCTCCGCATCCACGAGCATCACACACGGGGCGCTCGGCCCCGCTACGACCTCTGCCGCAACGATGGCGTTCACCACCGTGTCCAAGGCCCCCGAATCCTCGCTCCGCACGATCACATCAAAGCGACTGTCCCGCCGCCAGGGTGTCCCCCGGATGTCCACCTTGCCACCCGCCACATCCACGCGGATCCAACCGACGTCGGCGCGAAACATGCCCTTGAATCGTTGCACGGCCGGGTTTTCAACGGCTCGCCGCACACCGTCCCAAGTGAACATCGCGGTGGGCGGAAAAATCCCCGAGCGTGCGGCAAAGTTCGCCGTTGAGCTGATTGCGTCCAGGTGTACGCGACCGCCGTGATCGTGGTCATGCGCGTCGTCGCCATCGCCGTGATCATGGCCATGCGCACTTCCCCCGTCCACGGAAC
>CANKNP010000235.1 GCA_947483545.1 Deltaproteobacteria bacterium
CCCCCGAACCCCCGCGTTACGCCCCCGGCCACCATGCGTACCCTGCTCTCCGGCCCTCAGTGGCTGAATGCGCCCTTTCTCGGCGCCTCGCTCCTCTCCATCCTCGCCTGCTCCGGGCTCACCGGCGGCAACAACGCCTCACCGGAGCCCGTGATTGCGCCGCCATCGGGTGGCGCCAGCGAGACGCTCTCGTTGGCCCGCGCGCGTTGGGGCGTGGACATGCCCAACACGCTGAAGCGCATGGCGGTCGCCTGGGACGGGCAGCGCGTTCAGGTCGCCGGGGGCGAGAGCGATGTGCTGCTGGCGGTTGATCCTGCGGTCGGTCACCCGACCAGCTCGGTCTCGTTGGGTGCGGCAGGTTTCCACACCCCCGAGGTCCACGCGGACGTTCCGCGCCAGCGGGTGTGGTGGGTTGACCTTCCGAATGGGACGGTTCGGAGCGTCGATTTGAAGACCGGCCAGGTGGACACCTCCTGTGATGCGACCGCCGAGGCGCGGCACGGCACCTACATGGTCCGCGGTGCGGCCATCGACCCGACGACGGGCTGGTTCTGGGTGGCGTCGTTGGACGCCGGGGTGTCGGGATACGCGCCGGGATCCTGCACGCCGACGCACATCGACGCCGTCAAAGAGGCGATCGCGATCGCCGCCGATCCGCGCGGGGACGCGATCTACCTGATCACGGGAGGCAAGGGCGGGGGTACACCTGCTGGCGGGAAAGGCGCCGGGCCGGGCGGGGCTGGCAAGGTCCCGCAGGGCGCGCAGGGTCGGAACGGAGCCAAGCCCACCGGCGCGGACAAGCCGCCGCTGGACGGCGAGCGGCCCCGCGCGGGAGAGCGGCCCGGTACCGGGGATCGACCCGCGCGGCCGGGCGCCCGGGGAGCCGAGGGGGCCGAGGCCACGGGCGGCGCGCCTGCGGCGGGCGGTGCGGCTGCTGCGAGCACACCTACGCAGCTCTGGCGCTATCAGCCTTCTACGCGGGCCCTCACCGAGGTGACGCTGCCGACGCCACCAGGGGGCAAGCCCGCACCGCCTCCAACGGGCCTCGCCGTGGACGCCACCGGCCGCGTCTACCTGATCGGCAACATCGTCATCGCGCTTGGCGAGGGGGGCCGCCCCCGCTGGATCCATCGGCCCACCGCGGGCAAGGTGCTGGGGTACTGGGCCGGCCCTGCGGGGTTGTACCTCGTGACCGGCGACCGATCCGTCACGCAAACGCAGGCGTTGAGCTGGGAGTCTGGGCAGCCGACATGGACCACGCCGACCCGCTACGAGGCAGCGTGGATCGACGGAAACGCGACGACGGTGTTCGTCGGAAACGGGGGCGATGGCTCGGTCAGCGAGCTGGACGCCGCCACCGGCGCGATCCGCCGAACCCTCGACGTGGTGAACTCCGCCGAGGCCAGCGTCATCGACCCGAAGACGGGCACCCGGTACATCTTGAGCCGGCTTGGCGGTGGCCAGATCCACGTCTGGCAGCCCGGCACCAGCAGCGTCGTCGACTGGACCGCGGACGGCTGGCCGATGGATCTCGCGATCGACGGGGACCGCCGGATGCTGATGGCGCTCTCGTACTTCCGCTCCGAGCTGATGCGGTGGAACCTGGACACCGGCGCGCCGATGCCCGCAATCCCGCTCGGGGCGCCGTTGAACGTGTCCGAGACGCTCGGCGATCTGGCCTACGCGAGCAGCGGCCTCGCCGCGGCGATCTTCCCCGAGACCGGCTGGGTCAGCCTCGCCGACAGCAACGGGCCGCTGCGTTGGGCCAAGGAGATCCCGGCGCTCAAGCTTGGCATCAACCAGTCCGCCGGCCACGGGGCAGTCGCTATCGATGAAGCCCACGGCATGGTCTACGCGCTGGGTGGCAAGCCCGAGGTGCTCTACGCGCTGTCGATCACCGATGGCAGCATCGTCACCCAGGTGCCGCTCGTCGAGGGGCCCCGGGGCTACCTGCTGAACCGGATGTTCTACGACGCTGCTGGCTCGCGGATCTTCGTGGGCAACAGCGTGTATTCGGCGCCCACCCTCGTCGCTCAAACGCCCACCGCGAGCAACTACAAGATGCTCTGGTCCGACGCGTCGAAGCTCTACGCCCAGCGGTTCGACGCCGCGGGCGAGGAGACCCTCGTACGTTTGGACCCGAAGACCCTCACCGAGCAAGGCACCATCGTGATCGGCAAGACCGCCGCGATGCGCTTGGAGGCGACCATCGTACCCGAGAAGAGCCAGGCGGTGGTCTCGGACATGGTGGCGGCGGAAGTCCGGGTGTACACGCTGCCCTGAGCTCGCGTTAGCACCCCGCGACCGGAGTCCCCATGCTGCCCGAGCTTCGTGAACTAGCCCAAGCCCTGCGAGTGCGCGTTGACGCACTCCGGGGGCATCTTTGACGTAGCGGGGAAGCAGGAGCGGATCGCCGACCTGGACCGCCAGGCGGGTTTTCCGGAGTTCTGGAATGACGCCGCCAAGGCCAGGGTGATTTTGCGGGAGAAGACGACATTGGAGCGCGCGGTGGAGCGCTATCTGGTCGTGCATCGCAAGCTGGAGGACGTTGAAACGCTCCTGGAGTTGGCCGCAGAGGCGGACGATCCAGAGGTGGAGGCCGAGGCGGGGACCGCTTTTTCCGAGCTGGATGGGTTCGTGCGCAAGTTGGAGACCCAGCGGATGCTCGGCGAGGAGGGGGATGTCGCGGACGCCGTGCTCGAGATCAATTCGGGCGCGGGAGGCACCGATGCAAACGACTGGGCCGACATGCTCAAGCGGATGTACTTGCGCTGGGCGGATCGGATGGGGTTCAAGTCGGTCGTGATCGACGAGCAACCGAACGCCGAGGCCGGGATCAAGTCGGTCAGCATCGAGATCCACGGCGAGTACGCCTATGGTTACCTGAAGGGCGAAATTGGGGTGCACCGCCTCGTGCGCATCAGCCCGTTTGATGGCAACGCGCGCCGCCAGACAAGTTTTGCGTCGGTGGCGACGTATCCAGACGTGCCGGACGACATCGATATCCAGGTAAATGAAGCCGACATCGACATGGACACGATGCGGTCGGGGGGGGCCGGCGGTCAGCATGTGAACACCACCGACTCCGCGGTCCGCCTGACCCACCGCCCTTCCGGGATCATCGTGAAGTGTCAGAGCGAGCGGAGCCAACACAAGAACCGCGCGACGGCGATGAAGATGCTGAAGGCACGGCTCTACCAGCAGGAGATCGAGCGGCGCGAGGGAGAGCGGGATCTGGTGAACGCGACGAAGAAGAAGATCGAGTGGGGAAGCCAGATCCGGAACTACGTGATTCACCCCTACCGATTGGTCAAGGACGTGCGGACGGCGATCGAGACGGGGGACACCGATGCCGTGCTCGACGGGCGGCTCCTGCCGTTCATGGAGGCCTACCTTGTGGCTCGGGCGAACGGCACGCTTGGGGCAGGGGAGCCAGAATGATCTGGATGATCCTTGGGTTGGCATGTGCGGGATCGGGCGACGACACCGGCGCCGCCGGTATGGGCACGCTCTCCTCGGACATCGGCGAGTCCGCAGTGGTCGGCGACGTCGGTTTTGGGTTCAACAGCGCGACCAACGGCATGCTCGCGATGTTTTTCCCCGGCAACACCGCAGCGACCTGTGACGAGGTCGCGGCGAGCCTCTCCGGGGAGCAGCTCGATCCCACGGGGATCACGCCCGGCGGCACCTGCTCGACGTTTTTCTACGCAGAATATGGGGCGCCGGGGCCAACAACCTGGACCGCGCTGCCCGCTACGCTTGTGATGAATTGCGCGATGGGGGAGGGGACGTGGGCGGAGACGGGCGGGTGTGATGGCGGCTATTGCTACAGCGGTCACTTCTGGACCGGCGCGCCCGAGAGTTTCGAGGTGACCGTCTCGGGGGGCGATGGCGAGGACTTCGGCTGGGCACTCACGTCCGCAGGGGGCGACGGGCAGTACCCTTACGAGACGCTGGATGCCGTGACGTTGGACGGGGACGTGGCGGGGACGGGGAGCGCGGCATTTTGTGAGGGGATTGGGGAGACGTTGTATTTCTAGCCTGGCTACGAGCTCGCGAAAACCTCCACCGCGAACGCCTGCAGTCCCAACCCATCGAGCGCCCGAACCCCCAGCGCGGCGCCCCCCGGCGGGTACAAGCCGATGACGGAACCCTCGCCGCCGGCGCCGGTAAATTTGGCGCCCAAGGCGCCGCTTTTCCGGAGCGCGCGGACTGCCCGAATCAAACATGGCGCTTTCAACTCCGGGAAAGCAGGCATGAGCTCCTCTTCGTAGATCTCCTGGCAGGCGTCCATCGAGCCCCCGAGCGCGCGCAGGTCGTGGTCGCGAAGGGCCGTCGTGGCAAACCCCGCTTGGGTCGCAAAACCCTCCAGCGCATCCCGAACCGCGCCGACTTTTGCGAGCGCGCCCCAATCCCGGAGCGGCACATCGCCAGCGTGGTGTTTGCTCAACGTGGCCAGGATGCCGCGGGTGTCGCGGGGGGAGGGGAACACGCCCACCGCAAGCGCGCAGCGACCCGAGACGGGCTCGGCCAGGACGGTGTCGCCATGAAAACGGAGCGACAGGGGCACCCCCCAGGCGCAGGCCAGCGGGTCCATTCGCCCGCACGCGCTGCCGGTCGCACGCTCGGCCGTGTAGGCCAATTCGGCGACGGCGGCAGGATCCAGCCCGGGCCGCAACGCCCGGACGAGGGCCACACTGAGCGCGGCCGAGCTTGAAAATCCGCGGCCGGCTGGTAGGTCCCCGCTGATCGTGACATCGCCGGCGAGCGGCTCGCCCAAGCTGGTGAACACGGCCTGCGCGAGGTGAAAAATGCCGGGGTCACCGACACCGTCCCAGTGAAGCTCCCGGCCTTCAAACCACGAGGAGATGTGGAAGGGGCCGGGGGTGATGGACACCGTGATCGACCGATCCATCGGGACCGTGAGCGCCTGGCCGCCCGCCCAGTCGTTGTGCTCCCCGACAAGGCAGATGCGGCCAGGGGCGGTAGCAGACGAGGGGGGCATGGGGGCGGGGGGTAATTCGATCCGCCGGATGATCAGCGGCGTCGCCGATTCTCCCGTCGCGCGAGGGAGGACGGCCTGCCGGTGGCGGTGAGCCGCCCCCCTTGTCGCCGAACGCAGACATCGTTATCCTGTCGTCGAACGCCGACACGGAGCCCCGCATGCGCGTCTACACCCCCGCAGACCTCGGACGCCTGCTCCGCGAGCGTCGCCAGGCGCTCGGCCTCACCCAGGCGGCGCTCGCTGGCCGGATCGGGGCCAGCCGTCAGTGGGTGGTGGAGGTGGAGGCTGGCAAGGCACGCGCCGAGATGGGTCTCGTGCTTGCCGCTTTGGCGGCGTTGAATCTCACGTTGGAGGTGGCGGTCCGCGAGCCTGTTGCCGGCATCCGCACACCGCCGATCACCGGTTCGACCTCCCGGAGCGCGCCGCCCCTCGGCGCCTCGCTCGACGCCATCGACATCGACGCGATCATCGATCGCGCTCGGGAGCGACCCGAATGAAGACGAGTCACTTGGAGGTGCTGCTCGCGGGGGCCCCTGTGGGCACCCTGACCCGGACGGTTCCCGCACCGTGGACGTTCCGGTACGCGGAGAACTGGCAGACGTCGCCCGCCAGCTACCCGCTGTCCCTCTCCATGCCGCTGGCACGTCCAGAGCATGGAGAGCCGATCCTGGAGAGCTGGCTTTGGGGCTTGCTGCCCGACAACGACCGCGTGCTCGACCGCTGGGGCCGCCGATTTCAGGTCTCCGCGCGCAACCCGTTCGCGCTGCTCGCGCACGTTGGCGAGGACTGCGCTGGGGCCGTGCAGATCGTGCGACCGGAGCGGGTGGCGCACCTCGTGGAGGGTGGACCTGTCGAGGCGGAGTGGCTTGACGACCGAGCCGTTGGCGCGCGGCTGAGGGCGCTGGGTGGCGACTCCGCCGCCTGGCGGAACCCCTCGGATCGCGGGCAGTTCAGCCTCGCGGGTGCGCAACCCAAGACCGCACTCCTCCGGCTCGACGGCCGCTGGGGGGTGCCGTTCGGTCGCACGCCCACCACGCACATTCTGAAGCCGCCCACCGCTGCGCTGGAGGGGCACGCCGAGAATGAGCACTTCTGCCTTGCGCTCGCCCGCCAGGTTGGGCTGCCGGCGGCCCGGTCGGAGGTGATCGGGTTCGACGGCGAGGTCGCCATTGTGATCGAGCGATACGACCGGGTGAACGCCAACGGAGCCATCCGCCGCGTTCACCAGGAAGATCTCTGCCAGGCGTTGGGTCTCCCGCCGATCTCCAAGTACCAGAACGAAGGCGGCCCAAGTCCCGCCCACGTCGCGGCGCTGCTCAAGGGGGCGTCGAGCCATCCCGCGGACGACGTCGCCACCTTCGTCGATGCCCTCGTCTTCCACTGGTTGGTCGCCGGCACCGACGCCCATGGGAAAAACTATTCCATCCTTCACGGGCCCGGCGGGCGCGTTCGGCTCGCCCCGCTCTACGACATCGCTAGTGCGCTGCCCTATCCGCACCTGGCGTCCGGACACCTGAAGCTCGCGATGAAAATTGGCGGCGAGTATCGGCTCCGGTACATCGGGCGCCCCCGCTGGCTGCGGGCTGCCGCGGAGGTTGGCATGGCCGGCGACGACCTCGTGGCTCGCGCCAGGGGTCTGGCCACCGCCGTGTCTGTTGGAGCTGCCGTGGTCGCGGCGCAGTGTCGCGCGCAGGGGCTTGAACACCCCATCGTGGACCGCCTTGCCGAGGCGATCACCTCCCGGGCGCACGCATGCGGGACGCGGCTGGGATGAGGCGTGGTCTCCTCCGCCCAGCGCGCATCTGCAAACTCGGCGGGGGCCCCGCCCCCCTTTCATCCCCCTTGCGCCCGCGGTTCCAACCCCGCATGATGCTCCCCATGCTCCCCATGCTCCTCCTGCTCCTCGCCTGCGCCCCCGAGACCCCCACCTGGCACGCGGACGTCGCGCCCATCCTCGTCGAGAAGTGCTCCGGGTGCCACGCTTCCGGGGAGATCGGCCCGTTCCCCTTGGACAGCTACGAATCCGCCGGTCCGATGGCCAGCGCGGCCAGCGCCGCGGTCGATGCGGGAACGATGCCCCCGTTCGATGCCTTCGAGACCGACGACTGCACCCCGCCGCTCTCGTGGAAGGACGACCCTCGGTTGTCCGACGACGAGAAGGCGACCTTGCGCGACTGGGCCGCGGCCGGTGCCCCCGAAGGAGACCCAGCGGACGCCGCCGCGCTGCCCAACGCCATTGCCACCGAATTGGAGGACGCGAGCCAGGAGCTGATCCCGGACCGCTCGTACACGACCTCTGGCGACGAGGACGAGTTTGTGTGTGTCAGCCTGGACCCCGGTCTCGGGACCGACCGCTGGTTCACCGGGATGCAGGTGATCCCTGGAAATGCGGAGGTGGTCCACCACGTCGTGCTGTTCTCGGATGCGGCGGGTGACTCCGCAGCGTGGGGAGATTCCTACACCGATTGTTCTGGCTTCGACAGTGGTGAGCCGTTGGGGGTGTGGGTGCCGGGCAGCCCGCCTACCGAGGTGCCGGATGGCAGCGGAATTCTCATGCCCGCGGGTGCGCGCGTGGTCATGCAGATGCACTACCACCCGGTCGGCGTCGTCGCTGAACCCGACACCACGACGGTTCAGTTGAGCTGGCGAGACGATGCGCCTGAGTGGACCGCGCTGATCACCTCAATCGGGAATTTCGCCTCGGAGGAAGAGGGATTGCTCCCCGAAGAGGACGACCGCTGGCAGGTGGAATTCCGAATCCCGGCGGATGACGCCGACCACACCGAAACCCTGGCGCTCACCACCGAAGCGGGCGAGACCGACTTCTACTTTTTCTCCGTCGAGACCCACATGCACATGGTCGGCACCGGCATGGAGATCCGCTGGGAGCGCGCAGATCCGCGCCCCGCTGAACCCAAGGAGGACTGCCTGGTGCAGACCGGCTGGGACTTTGATTGGCAACGGACGTACTATTACGACGCCGAGATCGAAGACCTTCCGCGCGGGCGTGGGGGAGATTCGATTTGGATGCAGTGTACCTACGACAATACGCTGGACAACCCCAGCGTCGTCCGCGCGCTCGCGGATGCCGGGCTGACCGAGCCGATCGCCGTGAACCTGGGGGAGGGGTCGTTGGACGAGATGTGTATTGGGATCTTTGGGGTGGTGTATCAGTAGGCAGGGGCCCTACTTCGTCGCGATGCTCACGACATCGCCCAAGCTGATCGACACCGTGGGCGTGTTGGTCACGATCGCCTTGCCGTCGGGATCGCCGTAGACGTACTGCACAAAGCCCACGTCGACCGAAAGAGCCTCGAACTTCAAGTGGCC
>CANKNP010000236.1 GCA_947483545.1 Deltaproteobacteria bacterium
TGAAATTGATGCGTTTCATGCTCTCGATCGACGACTTCGGAACCGGGCATTCCTCGCTGTCCCAGCTTCGCGACCTCCCGTTCGACGAGCTCAAGATCGACCGGGGGTTCGTGCACGGCGCCAGCCGCGATCCCTCCCTGCGCGCCATCTTCGATGCGAGCTGCCACCTGGCGCACGACCTGCACATGACGATCGTGGCCGAGGGCGTGGAGGATGCCGAGGACTGGGAGCTCCTCCGTGAGTCGCGTTGCGATCAGGCGCAGGGATACTTCATCGCCCGGCCCATGCCCGGGTCCGAGGTGCCGGACTGGATCGCGGCGTGGCGGGGGCCGATCGACGCGCCCGGTGCCCGCCGACTCCGTTCGTGAACAGCGCCGAGCATCTGGAGGCCATGCGCGCCCGGATCCTGGCGGGCACGCAGTTGATCGCTGCGACAGGGTTCGCCACCGCCTTCTTGGCCAACCGCCCGCCCGGGCTGGAGGTCCGGCTCTCATCAGCACCGAGGTGGCTCGTGAGTTGGTGGAGCCCAAGGATCACGAACACTTACGAGGCGAGTTCCGGCATCAAGTTGAATCTCCCCGCCGGATAGAACAAGAAGGGCCGGTCCAAAGCCCACTCTGGACGGGCCCTTCGGAATGGTCGGGGCAGCCGGATTCGAACCGACGACTTCCTGCGCCCAAGGCAGGCGCTCTACCAGGCTGAGCTATGCCCCGAGCGGGTGCTCTAACGCACGCGCGGCCGTTCGCCAGGGCGCGATGTGCAGCGGCGTCCCGCGGCCCGAGTCGACCGACTCCAACGGGCCCCAAGCCGCCCAAACCCATGAACAACCCGCCTATTTTCACCGTTGCCGCCCCATCCACGTCCGGAACTTGAGCGCGTCGGCGATGTGGGCCTGCACGATGGGATCGGGATCCTGCGCCATCGCGGTGAGCCGGGCCTCCACCCCCTCGGAGGGCAAGCAGCGATACCGCCGGATCGCGGTGTACCGCACGCGGGGTCTCGGGTCCTCAAGCCAGCGGGCGAAGGCTGCCCCGGACTCGGGCTCCGGCTTGCGAATGTGGAAGTACATGCCTTCGATCAAGGCAATGTCGAGATCCTCCTCGTCGGTCTCGCCGATGAAGCGGGTGCTGTCGGCGAAGGTCAGGACCTTTGGGATCTGCCCCTCCGCGCCCATGTCGGGGAAGTTCTCGTAGCGCCCGACCCGCTGGGGGATGGGGAGCACCGCGCCGGTGAGCGAACTCCCCGCGATCCAACTCGCCTTCGCGGCATCGAAGCTGCCCGCCAGGCGGACCGCCTCGATGGCCCAAGCGGTGCGAGCGGGCGCGGCGTCGGGGCCTGTCGCAGCCTGCGCAATCGTGGGATCAGCAGTGCCGGTGCCCACGTAGCGGTTGAACCACGCGCGGACGCGGAGGACGTCGGCGGCCTGCTCGCCGAGTTTGCCGGGGATCGTTCGACGGGCGAGGTCCGCCAGCTCAGCCGGTGATCGCGCGTCGCTGGCGGGCAGACCCCAGCCGGCGTGCGTGAGGCAGAAGCGCCCGAAGTCCCCAGCGGCGGCGCAGTGTTGAAGCGAGGCGTCGGTGCGGCCCGCCTTGCCGAGCTGCTCCCCGGCGCGGAAGTGGCACTCGTCGCGCCACTTGCCCTCGGGGATCTGCGAACAAGCCGCGTCGATCGTGGCGAGATCCCCCGCGTCGGCGGCCTTGGCGGCGGCCTCGACGCGGCAGCCGATGGCCAGCTCGGGGTAGGGCTCACGCGCGCAGGCGGTCAGCATCTCCGTGGCTGAGCCCCCGGGGAGGGCTGACAAAGCCGGGCCTTCCGGCGCGCGCGAGCAGGCGAGGAGGAGCAGGGTGGAGATCGTCCCGACGTTCACCCCACCCCGCGTTCGATCCAACGCCTACCGAGGCAGCGGCGGAGGCGGAGGCGGGCCAAAGGAGGCGGCGATCTCGGGGACCGTCTTGGGATCCGACCAGCCCGCCATGCCTTCCCGCCAGACCAGATGGCGACCGGTGGGGTTCGCCTGCACGCGCTGAGCCACGTCAAACGCGCCAAGTTGCACCGTCGAGCCGTCGGGGCCGTTGTAGTGGTAGACGGGGAGCGGCGGCGGGAGCGGCGGCGGCGGCGGCGGTCCGCCCAGGCCCTGCTGCGGGTTGAACGGTGCGGCGCCAGGTGCGGCCGCCCGGCCCATCTGCGCGCCCATGACCCCGCCCATGGCGAGGCCCAGGCCGGCGTCCATGAACGCATTGCCCCCCCCCGGGCGCTTCGCAGCCTCCTCGATGGCGTTGGCCGCCTGGAACTGCGTGAACGCCCCCATGTCCCCCACGATCCCCATGGACGTCCGCTTGTCCATCATCTTCTCCACCTCGGGCGGCACCGAGATGTTCTCCACCACAAAGTCGGTGAGCGTGATCCCGTAGTTCTCCTGGAACCACCCGTTGAGCCGCTGCCGCAGCGCATCCCCCAGGTCCATGTACTGTGCGACCAGGTCCAGAAGCGGGATCTTCGCCTCCCCGATGGTGTCCGCCAGCGCGCTCACCAGCTTGCGCTTGAGCTGCCCGTTGATCTCTTCGGTCGTGAACCACCCGTTGGTCCCCACGATCTCGCGCAAGAACACCGCCGGATCGCTGACGCGGTACGCGAACACGCCGAACGCGCGCAGACGGACCATGCCGAAGTCCTTGTCCCGCAGGATGATCGGGTTGGCCGTGCCCCACTTCTGGTCCGTGTTCTGGCGCGTGGAGACGAAGTAGATGTCGCCCTTGAACGGGTAGTTCAGCGCGTACTTGATCGACTCGAAGAAGCTCGCGATGGACTTGGTCCGTGTCGAGAGCTCGTAGGTCCCCGGGCCGAACACCTCGGAGAGCCTGCCCTCAGAGATGAACACAGCCGCCTGGCCTTCCCGGACAACGAGCTTGCCGCCGTCCTGGATCGCTTGCTGGAAGGTCGGAAAGCGGTAGACCAGCGTGTTCTGCGAGCTGTCCAGCCACTCGATCACGTCGAGGAACTGTGCCTTGGCGTGGCTGGTGAGGGTATCCCAAAGGCCCATGCGAGGTTCTCCGTCCCGGGGGGTTGGGCCCGGGAATCGAACCAACATGTACCCCGCCGCCGATCCGCGCGCTCGGCGAACCTCGCTCGCGGCTCGGCGGTCTCTTTGCACCGTTCCTATTGGTGGAATGCGACGGTCCGGCGAAGACGCCGGGCCCGCCGCCTTCCACCTGGAACGGTGCGGGTGGGGCCAGCCCGGCTCCAGGTCACAAGTCCTTCCAGTGACTTCAGACGTTGCTGTTTGCGCCGCGCCCGGGCTGGCCCCGCGGGGTGAAAAGCTCTTCTTACTGGCCCAGCTCTTTGAGCACCCGGTCGGCCCTGGCGACGTTCTCCAGGTACCAGAGGATGTAGCGCACATCGACGTGGATGGACCGCGTCTGCTCGGCGTCGCGCAGGGTTGCGGAGCTTACACCCTCCCAGTTCGTGTCGAAGACAAGGCCGATCCACTCGCCCTTGGTGTTCAGGGTCGGGCTCCCGCTGTTGCCCCCGGTGATGTCGACGTCGGAGAGGAAGTCCACGGGCACCGTCTTCAGCTCGGGATCAGCGTACCGGCCCCAGACGTTCGACGCGCGGCCCTGCTCGATCGCCGCGAGCAGCTCGGTGGGCGCGTTGTAGGGCCATTCGCCAGCCTTCTCGGCCACGCCCATCACGGTGGTCTGATTGCTGTAGTGCACGGCGTCGCGCGGATCCTGTTCGGTCAGGTAGCCGAAGGTCAGCCGCAGGGTGCCGTTCGCGTCGGGGTAGCTGCGCGCAGGGTCAAAAGCGGCGAGGGCTTCCGCGTGCAGGGGTCGCAACCGTGCGTAGGCGCCGGCGCGGGCGAGGTCGGCCTGACGCTGGCGCTCGTCGTACGGGGCGAGCGCGGCAGCGAGGGAGAGGAAACCGTCGGTCGACGCGGCGAGCGTGGCGGCGGGGAGGTCGAAAGAGGCGAGCCGCTGGTCCTTGTTGGCCAGGACAGGACCGCCGAACATTCGGTCCAGCGCCTTGTCGATGGCCGCTTCGTCGCGCCCGCCGATCCAGGCCTCCAGCTCCGGGATGCGCTGGCCATCGGGCAGGGCCAGGAGCGTCGTCAGGAAGTGCTTGAGCCAACGCCGCTCCGCCGCGGGGACGTAGCGGTGGTCGAGCTCCTCGAGGTTCGCGAGGGTCCGCGCGCGGTCGCGGGCCTGGAACCCCGGCTCTCGCTTTGCGTCCGACAGCGCCTGGTTTTTAGACCACTTGTAGATGGTCTGCGCGGCGCCCAACAGGTCCGAGCGCATCAGGTACCCGTAGGTCCGATCCCGGTCGCGCGTGGCGCCTTTCTCCGCGATCTTCGCCCGTAGCTCAGCCAGGGCCGCCGCATACCTGGCCGTCCGGGCGGGGTCCGCCGCCACCCAGGCGTCGAGCCCGGCGTCGCGCGCCGTCATGCGCTCGACCACCTTGGTGCGTCGATAGCCCTCCAACATCCCCTCGTACTTGGAGCTCACGTTCGACATCTTCGACGTGACGTCGGCCAACTGGGCCTTCGCCTCCGGGCCCGTCCGGCTCACGATCGCCCACATCTCCAACGCCCAGGCCATCTCCGCCCGGGCGAGCGGCATCGTAAAGTTGGCCTCCTCGGTGACTTCTGCGGCGGTGCGCCAACGCCCCGTGACGCTCGGATACCCGGCCACCGCGATCAGCCCCGCCTGGGTGGGACCTGCGCCGGCCTTCAGGTAATGTTGAGGGTGAAAAGGAATGTTTGTAGCCGCGTAGTCGGCGGTCTTGCCATCGGGCGCCGTGTAGGCCCGCAGGAAAGCGAAGTCTCCGCTGTGGCGCGGCCAATGCCAATTGTCGATCTCGTCGCCGTAGTTGCCGACGGCATCGGGCGGCACGTACACAAGCCGCAGGTCGCGCAGCTCGGCTTGCGTGACGAGCGAGTAGCTGCGGCCCTCGTAGAAGCTCGCGACCCGGCAGCGCACGCCGCCAGGCTTCTCGCAGCCGGCGATCAGCTTCTTCTGGTTCGCCTCGATCTTCAGCGCCCTGTCCACGTCTGTCGTCTTCGCCGAGATGCCGCCGAGCACGCTGGGCGTGACCTCCACGATCGACCGGGTGACCCAGACCCGGGCGGCCGGACCGGCGGAGCGTTCGTCCTGCAAGGTGGGCGCGTGGAACCCGTCCCCGACAAGGTTCTCGCCCTCGCGCCGGGCCTGCGTGAGGTACGCGGACACACAATGGTGGTTCGTCACGATGAGCCCGTCGGGGGAGACAAAGCTGGCGGAGCACCCCTGGAGTTGCACGATCGCACCGAGCGGGTCGCCGAGCGGGTCGGACCACTTCGAAATGTCGATGCCCGCGAGGCGCTCGACCTGCCCGGGCGGGAGGGTGGTCAGCTCTGCGGGGGGGTACATGCCCTCGAAGGCATGGGCTGGCGCGAGCGCCAGGATCAGCGTGAGCAGCATGTTTCCTAGAGCGCGTAGACGAAGGGCATGATCGAGCTGGCCTCGAACGCAACGATGAAGCCGACCATCAAGAGCAAGACGACGATGATGGGGGTCATCCACCAGACCTTCTCATGCACGAGGAAGTCCCAGAAGTCCGCGAGGATCCCGTTCGACGTGGTCGGGAGCTCGGGGGGAGGGGTCGTGTCGGTGTCGGCCATGGCACAATCTATCAGAAAATCGGGGCCCGGGCCGGCGACGAGGCGATACCTCAGCGGGCATGAGCGACCTCCTCTCCGTCCATGTCCTTCGCCGTGAAGGCCCCGTAGTGACCCTGCGCGTTCGCCTCTTGCCCGCTGAATCCGGCCCGTTCTGCACGTCCAGGGAGTTCGCGTGGATGCTGATCGATCCACGCGCCAATGAAGATGCGTTCGAGGCGCTGGACCCCGCCGCGCTGGACGCTTGCCGCGCCGCCGTGGACGCCATGGACGAGGAGAACATGGAATCCACCGTACGGAGGCGTCTACAGCATTGCCTCCTCACGAATGTCACGATCAGCGACGTCGGGAACTACACCGAGGAACGCCCGCGCCACCTGTGGGAGCAAGCGGCCGACGCAGAGGCCGAGGAGGCGCTGTACCCCTACGCCGTCTACCAGATCACGACCGCGCGACCTGAGCTCTGCGGGCACCTCCCTGTGGGCTTCGAGTGGCGCAGCTCGGCCTTTGACGAGCTGGGCACCGGGGAGTTTCTGCCGTACCCGGAGCCGCCCCTCACCCCGTGATCGGCACCCCCCAGAGCGCATACCCCATCCCCACGGCGGCCAACCAAGCCGGCCACGCCCATTTCCGAGGCTTCCCCACCGCCACCGCCAGGACCGAGAGCCAGACCAGCGGCAGAAAGTAGTGCGACGGCGAGTGATCGATCGTACACAGCAGCAGCGAGTAGGCGAGCGCTGTCCCATACAGCACGTTCACCGCCCGGTTCTGGACCGAGGGGATCAACAGGGGCGTGCCTCCCGCATACCCGAGCCAAAGCAGATAAAACGCCGGGATTCGCGCAAGGAGCACGCTGGGCGAAGTCTCCCCGTGCCAGTGCTCTGGTCCGGTCTCCCACATCGCCGTCTCGATCCAGCCGTCGAGATCCCCTGTCGCCCAACCACCCAACCCGAACGCCAGGATGAGCGCGGCCACCCCGACGCCGAGCTTCATCGCCTCCGCCCGCCTGCCCGCGAACACCAAGAACAGCCCCGCGATCAGCGTCCCCGGATAGCGCGCAAGCTGCGCCACGATGCCCCAGCCCGCCCCCGCCGCGCTCCCGAGGAGCCCGACCACCGCGAGCGTGTACGCGCTGTCCGGCAGCCCCGCCGATCCCGCGACGAGCATGAGCTTCGCGTGCTCTGCAAGCGCAAACGCCGGTAAACACCACGCGATCCACGGGGCGTCCGGCGCCCACCGACCGACCACCCGCACACCCGCGAGGCCAAGGAGCAGGCATACATAGAGAAACAAGACGTTCGCTGTAGGCTGTTCGCCATCGTTGAACACCACGGCCACACCGAGCGGCCAGGACCACAGCGGCGGCTGCACGTCCGTCACCCACCGCGTGTCCCCCATCTCCCGCGCCCACCGGAGCTGCTCGACCATGTTCAGGAGTTGGTAGTAGTGCCCGAACCGCAGCACGTTCGCCTCGTGTAGCTCCCAGATCCCCGCCTGGTCCGCCATGATCACGACGTCGAGCCCCGGCGGCACCCGGATCGTGCCCCCCTCGTGGACCCGCAACGATACAACGCCGGCCTTCAGGTAGCGAGGGACCGGGCCCTCCTCGGGATCCTGCACCGGATCCGTCTCGATGACGGCGCTTTGATCGCCGACTTGCAGCACCGCACCCACCGGGCCGCGCAACGCGACGATCCCCTCGTCCAGCTCAAACTCGCCGCTCCCCTCCTCGGTCGATGCGACCACGGCCCCGCCGATCCGCTCGACCTGGGTCCAGCCGGAGCCCAGCGTGATCTGCCCCTCGTCCGGTAGCTCCTCCGCGGCAGGCGACCACCAGTTTCCGTCGAGTGGGAGCTTGATCAACGACCACCAGGAGCACGCCACCAGCAGCGTCGCGAGCACCACCGCGGCGATACCGGCCTTCTCTCCGGCGAGCAAGGGCGTGGCGCCAGGCGAGGGGCGTCGCCAGCCTTCGAGGCAGACGGTCCCCGCGACGAGCAGCGCCAGCTCCGAATCGTAGCGGAAAAACACCAACAGCGGCACCCCCACGATCAGCGAGATCCCGACCCCTCGCATCACACGATCCAGCGGATGCGCGACGCCCCGGGCCCACCCCAACCCTGGCAGGATCAAGAGCGCCGGGACCAGCACCAGTGCCCGGACCGCTTCCCATGGCGCACCCGGCAAAAGCCAGCCTGCAACGAGGGCGGCGGCGAAGAAGGCCAGATGCAACGGAATGGCCAGGGATCGCATAGCGGGGGCTATCTCGCTAGCCGGGCGGCTCGCTCCTCGGGTCCCGGAATCGCCTCGGGCCGTGGAACGCCGCTTCAAATCGGGGGGATCCAGCGGCTTTCCGCCATCCGATCCGACGGATCAGCGGGGCGCTGATCCGTCAGGTCGTTGACCGACCCGCCCCTCCGGATCTGCGTAGGGGCGGCCCTCCGTGGCCCTCCGTGGCCGCCCTGGGTCAACGCGCTCCCGAGTGAATTCCGTAGGTTCTCCCCTTCTCCCGCCTGCGGGAGAAGGTGCCCGCGTACTCGCGGGCGGATGAGGGCCCTTCAAGATCGCCGGGGAGCCCTCATCCGGCGCCGAAGACGGCGCCACCTTCTCCCGGATGGAGAAGGGGAGGAGGTAAGCACGTCCCCGTAGCCCCCCCGTAGCCCCCCCGTAGCCCCCCCCCTCA